>DASSAD010000175.1:0-16908 GCA_035685725.1 Amycolatopsis sp.
GCCGCGGCGCCCGGTGTGACGACGAGGGGGTTGACGCTGCCCAGCTCACCGTAGAAGGGGATGGGCTCGGGACGCGCGGCGGCGAGGTCGAACAGCGCCCGGCCACCGCGGGTGGAGCCGGTGAAGCCGACGGCGCGGATCGCCGGATCAATCACCAGCGCGGCGCCCGCTTGCTGTCCGTGCACCAGGGTGAACACGCCCTCGGGCGCGCCGGCGGCGCGGAGCGCCCGCTCGAACGCGGCGGCGCATTTCACGGCCGTCTCGGGGTGCGCCGGGTGCGCCTTGACGACGACCGGGCAGCCGGCGGCGAGTGCCGACGCGGTGTCTCCGCCGGGAACGCTGAAGGCGAGCGGGAAGTTGCTCGCCCCGAACACGGCGACCGGCCCGACCGGCACGAGCATGCGTCGCAGGTCGGGTTTCGGCGCCGGGGCCGCGCCCGGATCGGCGTGGTCGATCGTCGCTTCCAGGTAGGCGCCGTCGCGGATCACCTGTCCGAAGAACCGGAGCTGGAAACAGGTTCGGGCCAGCTCGCCGGTCAGCCGTCCGAGCCCGAGCGCGGATTCCCGGTCGGCCGTCGCGATGATCGCCTCGCCGTCGGCCTCGAGTTCGGTGGCGATCGCGTCGAGCAGGTCGCCGCGGCGATCCCGGCCCAGCCCGTCCAGCCAGGCCAGCGCGTCGGCTGCGGCTTCGGCGAGCTTGGCGATGTCGCCGGGTCCGGTCTCCTCGGCGACCGGACCCCGCCGGGCACCCGTGCGGGGATCGGTGGAAAAGACGGGTGTGCTCACTCTCGGTTCTCTCCTTCGGTGGTTTACCAGCGGGGGAGCGGCACCGGTGCCCCGCTCGGGTCGTCCCAGGACAGAAACCCGGTTTCCTGCCAGCTCCGGTGCAGCGCTTCGAGCCGGTCGGGATCGACATCGACGCCGAGCCCGGGCCCGGAGGGCACGGTCATGCGGCCGCCGGTGATCGTCAGCGGCTCGGCGACGTCGTCGAGCAGGTACGGGTAGTGGCTGTCCGAGGCGTAGGGCAGATTGGCCAGGCAGGCGGCCAGCTGCAGCTGCGCGGATTGGGAGATGGCGGTCTCCATACTGCTGTGCAGGCCGACATCCCGGCCGAGTAGTTCGGCCATCCGTCCGGCCAGCACGCCGGCGCGGAAGCCGCCGTACCAGTTGAGGTCGATCAGCGGGATGTCGATGGCGCCGAAAGCCTCGTCGAGCGCGAGGGTTTCCAGCGACGCCACCGCCTGGTTGCTGGCCAACGCGACACCCGGCGCCTGCTGCCGGATGCGCGCGTTCTTGGCCAGCGTGGCCGCGGGGTCTTCGACGTACTCGACCCCGGTTTCCCTCGCCACGGCGAGCATCCGCAGGCTCGTGCTCACACCCCACGCGCCGTTCGGATCGATCCTCAGTCCGTGCGCGGGGAATTCTTCGCGGAGCCGGCGCAGCGTCCGCATTTCCTCGCTCGGGTCCAGGACCCCGCATTTGTACTTCAGGGTGGTGAAGCCGTGGCTTTCCACGAAGTCGCGCGCCTGCGCCAGCAGCTCGTCTTCGCCGGCCTGGTCCGAGTAGTAGAGGTAGCCGGCTATCTCCACCTCGTCGCGGACGCGACCGCCGAGCAGGTCCGACACCGGGCGGCCGGTGGCCTTGCCGATCAGGTCGAGGCAGGCCATTTCGATGGCCGAGAACGCCTGGACCGCCACGGTTCCGGAGAACAACTCGACCAGGCCCTGCGGGGCGATCCGCCACCGCAGGGTCTCCAGCCGGTAGGGGTCCAGCCCGGTCAGGCTGCCGGCGAGGCCGGACAGCAGCGCGTAGCGCAGCTGGTCGCCCCGGCACTCGCCGTACCCGACCAGACCGTCCGCTGTGGACAGTTCGACCACGATGCGCTGGAAGGCGCCGACGCGGCCCTGCGTGTAGCGCAGTGGTTGGGCGATGGGCAAGGTGAGGGGCAGGATCCGGACCCGCTCGACCCGGAGGTCGCTCCCGCCCGGTTCCACCCGGCTCGCCACGGCTTCACTCATGCCAGCACGGCCGTTCCACTGTGGACGGTCTTCCCGCTGGTGCGCTCCTTCACCAGTGCGGTGAGGACGGCGGCCAGGAACAGGCTGGCGACCAGCACGTAGATGCCGGCGTTGAACGAGCCGGTCGCGGTCTGGACGTAGCCCATCAGGTAGGGGCCGACGAAGCTGCCGATGTTGCCCACCAGGGAGATCATCCCGATCGCGGCGCCGCACAGGTGTGCGGGCAGCGTCTCCATCGGGATCGACCAGAACGGCGCGTGCATCGCGAACAGGAAGAACCCGGCGACGATGAGGAAACCCAGCGCGGCGATCTTGTTCGACCCGAACAGGGTGGAGACGAGCAGGAAGGCGCCGAAGCACGCCAGGTCCACGCCGACGAAGAACTTGCGGCGCTGCGTGCGGTCGGCGAACCGCCCGATCACGAGCAGCCCGGCCAGCGCGGCGACGTAGGGGAGCGCGGACAGGAAACCGGTTCCGGTCACCCCGGCCGAGGAGATCTGCTTGATGATCGCGGGCACCCAGGTGAAGAACCCGACCGCGCCGACCAGCCAGAAGAGGTAGATCGCGGAGAGCAGCAGCACCTGGGGGTGCAGGATCGCCTTGCGGTAGCCGGTGACCCGTGCGCGCTGCCCGGCATCGGCCTGGCCGGCGAGGATGTGGTCGCGTTCGGCGGCGGGCAGCCACTTGGTGTCCTGGGGCCGGGCCGCGGCGACGATCCCGACGATGATGGCGAACAGCACCGCTGGCACGCCTTCGACGAAGAACAGCCAGCGCCAGTCGGTGGCCTGCAGGATCAGCCCGGAGACCGGGCCCATGATCACGAAGGACAGCGGGAGGCAGAGCAGCCAGACGGAGTTGGCCGTCGCGCGCTCCCGGTCGGTGAACCAGCGCGAGAGCAGCACCAGGATCACCGGCCACACCGCGCCTTCGATGAGGCCGAGCAGGAACCGGACCACCAGCAGCTCCGCCAGGTTGTGCACCAACCCGGTGGCCATGGCGAGCACGCCCCAGGTGACCGCCAGCGTCACGATGAGCCGCCGGGCGTCGAACCGCTCGGCGAGGATGCCACCCGGGATCTGCAGCAGGCAGTAGCCGAGGTAGAACATGCCACTGGCCAGGCCGGCACCGGCGTTGGTGATGTGCAGTTCGGTGTTCATGCCGCCGATGACGGCGAAGGCGATGTTGTTGCGGTCGATGAAGTTGACCAGGTAGAGGAACAGCAGGGGCACGAGGATGCGGGTCCAGCGCTTGCCGGTGACGCGGCTGGCCGCCTCCTGGCTTAGGGAGCCTGTTTCGGACAAGGGGGTACTACCTCTTCGTTGAGGCCGGGCTGGTTATGCCGGCGGGGGGACGATGGAATGCCTGTGGAGCAGCGTGCTGGGCACGATATGAAGCTGGGGGGACACGGTTTTGCCGTCGAGGAGATCGAGCACGAGCCGTGCGGCGATCCGGCCCATTTCTTCGACGGGCTGGCGGACGACGGTGATCGGGGGTTGGTAGAACTCCATCCAGGACGCATCGGTGAAACCGACGAGCGACAGGTCATCGGGGCAGGTCTTGCCCTCGTCCCGCAGCCCGGCGAGGATTCCGGCCGTGACCGGGTTGTTGAAGCTGACGGCCGCGGTGAGATCAGGGTGGGCGCGCAGTGCTTCCTTGATGGCACCGCGCGCGCCCGGCGCGGTCTGGTCGGTGTAGCAGACCACGGGTGCGGCGCCGATCGCCGCCATCGCCGCCCGGTAACCGGCTTCCCGGCGTTGGGTGGTGGACGCCTCCGTGGGCCCGAGTACCGCGACGATCCGGCGGTGGCCGGCGTCGATCAGGGCCTGCGTGGCCTCGGTCATCGCTTCGGGCTCGTTGGTCACCACCGCGGGCGCCACCAGTTCGGGCACGGTGCGGCTGACGAGGACGGAATTGCCGAAGGCGGCGAGGTCGTTCGCCGTCAACGAACTCCTGACCGCGGGCGCCACCAGGAGCCCGCTCGGCCGGTAGGCGCTGACGAGGTCCAGTTGCTGCCGTTCGGTCTCCGGGTCGTCGTCGGAGTTCAGCAGCATCAGGGTGAGCCCGCGGGTGCGGAACACCGCTTCGATCGACTTGTGCAGGTTGGCGTAGAACGGGTTGGCGATGTCGGTGATCAGCAGGCCCACCATGGGGGTGCGGCTGGCGCGCAGGCTCCGGCCGACGGCGTTGGGGCGGTAGCCCACCGCTTCGACCGCTGCCAGCACCTTCTGCCGGGTCGGCTCGCTGACGTAGCCCGTTCCGCGGAGAACCCGCGAAACGGTCTGCGCGCTGACCCCGGCGTGGGCGGCGACGGTTTTGACGGTGGCACCGGACCCGTCGTCGGTTAACGTTGCCATAAGTTAACGTTGACACATCATCCCGTTGTTACACAAGACCCCGTTATCGTCTCTTGTCCTCGTCGCTCGTTCATCGGCCGGTAACACCCTCGTAGCCGACCGCCGGACGGCGTGCGCGAACGCGGCCACCACACCCTGCCTGATCAGTTCGTTTTGGACAAGTCACGGGTTCGGCGCGAAACGCAAGGGGCGCAGCAGGAATCGTAAGCGGGCGCGCACGCTTCGCGACCGCTGCACGCCGAACTGCCTGCTATCGCAGTGTTTCCCGGGAACGGCCTGTTTTTCGCGAAGCCTTCGTTACTCGCGGGCGAGAAGAGCCCGGGACCTTCTAACGCTGTTCTGGGCCGTTGAACGTCTGGACGCGTGCGCGACCATCCGGGCTGTCACCGAAAACCCTGGCGTCATCGCCGGGGCGTTCATCATGCTCCTTGGGCGAGTGGCGGATGCGAACTTCCTCGGTGCGCAGCCGCGGAAGGGCGTAAGGATGTTGACCGCGGACCCAGTGCACCAGCCGTTCCCGCACGAGACAACGCAGATCGAAGAGTGTGGGCGCGTCCACCGCGCTGACCAGCGCCCGGATCCGGATCAGGGTGTTCACCGCGTCGGTCACCTGCAGTACGCTCACCCGGCCGTCCCACTGCTTTGTCGTCGCGAGGATGTGCCGAAGCTCGGCCCGCATCTCCTCGACCGGCACGGTCCAGTCGAGATCGAACTCGACGGTGCCCAGCAGTGCGGCGTCGCGCCTGGTCCAGTTCTCGAACGGCTGAGACATGAACTGGGAAGTGGGGATCACCAGTCGCCGGTCGTCCCAGATGTGCACCACCACGTAGGTCAGCGTGATCTCCTCGATGCGCCCCCACTGGGTCTCCACGATGACCACGTCGTCGAGTCGGATGGCGTCACTGAACGCGATCTGCAACCCGGCGAAGACATTGCTCAGGAGCGACTGCGCGGCCAGCGCCGCGACCGCGCCGATCACGCCGGCCGACGCGAGCAGGCTGGTCCCCGCGGTGCGCAGGGCGGGAAACGTCATCAGGATCGCGCCCAGCGCCACTACCGAAAGCGCGGCGACGATCACCCGGCGTACCAGGCTCATCTGGGTCTGCACGCGCCGCGCCTGCCGGCTGTCCCCGCCGTTGACCTGCAGCCTGGACACCATCGTCTGCTCGACCGCGACGAGCACGCCCGCCAGCAGCCACGCCCCGGTCACGATGAGCGCCAGTGTCAGGGCATGCGTCGTCCCGTCGTGCCAGGAAGGCGCGGCCGGCGTGAATTCGGCGGTGACCCGCAGCACGATCATCGCCCCGAACCAGCGCAGCGGCCGATGGATGTGGTGGGCCAGCTGACCCAGCAGCGCGGCGCGTGCGCCGAGTCTGTGCAACATTCGCCGCAGCACGTACTCCCCGCCGAGGAAGACTCCGAACGCCGCGGCGGCCGCGGCCAGCGTCATGACGATTCGCACCCAGCTCTCTGACATCCTGCTCGCTTCCGTTCGGGTGGATCTTCCCGGTACCACTACTACGAAGCGGCCCGGAACGCCACCCCGTGCGATCGCGACCGGCGGCTCCTGCTCGGCTTGATCGCTCCCCGTCGGTGGAAAACCGGTACCGAACTTCGATCCGGGTGACTACCCGGTGGCGCCGTGGGCAAGCGGTATGTCCACAACGGACGGCGATGCCCGGTTCCCTGCTCGACCACTCGACACCAGTTGAGAACTTGCCGACCGAACGGGAGAACTCGGCGCCGGGAACCGAGAACTCGGCGACCGGAAGGGGGGACACGCGACTGCGAGTTTCGAGAAGTTTCGATGTCGATGGCCCATTTTCGGCGCCAGGGCTGACAGTGCGGCCGGTGCCGGTTAGGCTGCGCGCCATGACCTGGATTCCGGCCCCGAGCCGCTATGACACCATGCAATACCGCAGGACCGGTCGCAGCGGGCTGATGCTGCCGCTGGTCTCGCTCGGCCTGTGGCACAACTTCGGCCACGAGCGTGCGGCCGAAACTCAGCGGGCCGTGTGCCGGCGTGCGTTCGATCTCGGGGTGACCCATTTCGACCTGGCGAACAACTACGGTCCCCCGCCGGGGGCGGCCGAGGAGAACTTCGGTCGCGTGCTGCGGGACGATTTCCGGGGCCTGCGCGACGAAATCGTCGTGTCCACGAAGGCCGGCTACGACATGTGGCCGGGCCCGTACGGCAACTTCGGCTCGCGCAAGTATCTGCTGGCTTCCCTGGACCAGTCCCTGAGCCGGATGGGCCTGGACTACGTCGACATCTTCTATTCCCACCGGTTCGACCCGAACACCCCGCTCGAGGAGACGATGGGTGCGCTGGACACCGCCGTCCGGTCCGGTCGTGCCCTCTACGCCGGGATTTCCTCCTACTCGCCGGAGAAGACGGCCGAGGCGGCCGCGATCCTGCGTGAGCTGGGCACGCCGCTGCTGATCCACCAGCCGTCCTACTCCATGATCAACCGTTGGATCGAGGACACCGGTCTGCTCGACACGCTGGAGCAGGTCGGCGCCGGCTGCATCGCGTTCTCCCCGCTGGCACAGGGCCTGCTCACCGACCGCTACCTCGACGGCGTGCCGTCGGACTCCCGGGTGGCCACCGGTGGCGCGCTGGGCAAGGGAATGCTGAACGAGGACAACATGGCGCGGGTGCGCGCGCTGAACGAGATCGCCTCCCGGCGCGGGCAGAGCCTGGCGCAGCTCGCCCTGGCCTGGGCGCTGCGCGACGAGCGGGTGACCTCGGTGCTGATCGGCGCGAGCAGCGTCGCTCAGCTCGAAGCCAACGTCGGTGCCCTGGACAACCTGGCGCTCACCGACGACGAGTTGGCCGAGATCGACAAGTTCGCGGTCGAGGGCGGCATCAACCTGTGGGCGGCTTCCAGCGCACACTGACCATCGTCGTCCCGGGTGGCCCGCGCACGGCGGGCCACCCGGCGGTCTCGTGGTCTGGACCAATCGAATCCGCTGGGAACGAACCGGTGGGGCTCAGTTCGCCCGCACCCCGCTGGCGGTCCGTTCGCTCAGGTGCCGCAGCGCCCGCGCGGCCGGTGTGCCGGGGTCCGCGGTGATGAAGACGACCTGCTGGTCGTCCTCGGCGATGGTGAGCACATCGCAGTTGACCCGGATCGGACCGAGCTCGGGGTGGGTGAGGGTCTTCACCCGGTGGCCGGGAGCGCGTACCGGGTCGGTGTCCCAGATCTCGGCGAATTCCCGGCTCCCGGCGCGCAGCTCCGCGAGCAACCGGGCGAGCCGGTCGTCGCGGGGATAGCGGGCGGCGGCGCTTCGCAGCCGCGCCACCGCGATGTGCCCGAATTCCTCGGCGCCGGAGGTCATGGCGGCGTCCGGCCGCAGGAAGCGGCGGCGCGCCAGGTTGGGCTCGTCCCGAAGGGAACCCAGCAGCGCCTGCGCGAGTGGGTTCCAGGCGATCGCGGCGTAGGTGGCATCGGTGACGATGGCACCCGCGTCGGGGATCCGGTGCAGCAACCCGGCCACGTGGGCGCGGACTTCGCGCACCGGACCGGTGGGCGGGTCCGGGACCGCGCCGGCCAGCCGGAACAGGTGCGCCCGCTCGGCGGCGGTGAGCCGGAGCGCCCGGCTGATCGCATCGAGGATCCGCGCGGACGGGCGTGGGCCCCGGGCCTGTTCGAGCCGCACGTAGTAGTCGACGGACATGTCGGCCAGGTGCGCGACCTCTTCCCGGCGCAGCCCGGGTGTGCGGCGGCGCGGGCCGGCGCGCAGGCCGAGGTCGGCGGGTCGCAGGTTCTCCCGCCGGTCACGCAGAAAACGGGCCAGCTCCTGCCTTGCCATCCGCCACCTCCCTGGTCACCCTGGTACCCGTTGTACCTGGATGGGCCGCGTCGCCGTCGGCATCGTGGACCTCATGAACGATTCCACGGCCCTGGTCACCGGGGCGAACAAGGGCATCGGCAAGGAGATCGCGCGTCAGCTCGCGGCCGCCGGGCTCACCGTCTACGTCGGTTCGAGGGACGCGGAGCGGGGACGGCGGGCCGTCGACGAGATCGGCGGGCGGTCCCGCTTGCTGGTTCTCGACGTCACGGATGCCACGAGCATCGCCGACGCCGCGCGCCAGGTCGAGGATCTGGACGTTCTCGTCAACAATGCCGGGATCATCGTGGACGGGAGCCGGGCGGTCGACGCGGATGTCGACGTTTTCCGCCGCACCTACGAAACGAACCTGTTCGGCGTCGTGGCCGTCACCAACGCGTTCTTGCCGGCTTTGCGCCGGTCGGCGCGACCGCGGATCGTGAACGTTTCGAGCGGGACCGGATCGCTGACCCTGGCCGCCGAGCGGCGCGGGCAGCTTCCGCCGACCGGTTCGTTCGCGGCCTACCGGTCCTCGAAGACGGCGCTGAACGCGCTCACCGTCTTCTATTCCGACGAACTCGCCGACGAGGGTTTCAAGGTCAACGCGCTCGCTCCGGGGCTGCGCCGGACGGACCTCACCGCGCGCGCCGCCGCCAGCGACGGCGATCCGGCCGAGGGCGCGGCGGGTGCCCTCCGCCTGGCCTTGCTGCCGGACGACGGTCCCACGGGCGAGTTTCTGTCCTGGGACGGAACGGTGCTTCCGTGGTGAGGGCCACCCTGGCGGAGTGGACCGTCAGGGTGGCCGAGGGGCGAACACGCGGAGACCGGCTCATTCCGCGGGAGCCGGCAGCTGGTCACCCCTGAGCTGGGACAGGACCGATCCGCCGGCGTCGATCACGTGGATTCCGCCGGTGGTGTAGGAGGCCACGTCCGAGGCGAGGAACAGGGCGGTCGCGGCGATTTCGGCGGGCTGCGCCCAGCGCCCCAGCGGAAGGTGGTTTTCCACGGCGGCGATCATCTCCGGCGGGCGGGGCCCCGGGCCGCCGATGTTGGTGTGCACGGGTCCCGGGGCGATGGCGTTGACCCGCACCCCGAAGCGGGCCATTTCCAGCGAAGCCTGCCGCACGAGCCCGACCACGGCGTGCTTGGAAACCACGTAGGGGTAGCTCATCATGGGTTCAGCCCGGGTGCCCGCCGTCGACGCGGTGACGACGACGCTGCCGCCGCGCTGCTTCTTCATGATCCGCGCGCACTGTTGGAGGCCGTGGAGCACGCCCTTGAAGTTGACGTTCATGACGCGTTCCCAGTCCGCCATCGGCAGCTCGTCGATCCCGCCACCGTTGATCATGGACGGGGTCCTATTGATCCCGGCGTTGAGGAAGGCGGAGTCGATGCGGCCCGACGACGCGACCACCGCGTCGAACAGCGCGCGTACGGCGTCCCCGTCACCGACGTCGCAGGCGTGGGCGGTCGCGGTGTGGCCCGCGGCGGTCAGTTTTTCGGTGGCTTCTTTCGCGGTTTCGGCGTTGACATCCGCAATGTGCACGACCGCGCCCTGTGCCGCGGCACCTTCGGCGATGCCGAAGCCGATTCCGCTGGCGCCTCCGGTGACCAGCACGACGCGCCCGTCGAACTGCTTGTCCATCCGATCAAACCTCCTGCCGGGTAAGGGTTTTCCGAAGCACCTGAACCGTGCCGGCGGTGCCGTCGACCGTCACGACGTCGCCCGAACGAATCGCTTCCAGGGGATCGGCCTCCAGGTCGGTCACCGCGGGGACGCCCAGCACGACGAGCCCGAGGGCCAGTTTCGAGTTCATCCGGGTGAACACGACCGCGACCGGCGCGGTGCCCTGCAACTTCGCCAGGTGGAACTGGCCCGACCAGCCGGAAGAGCCCTTGGCACCGGGCAGCACCAGCACCCCGCCGGCGAAGCTTTTCCCGCGCTGGGGATGGCGGCTTTCCACGATCGTCCCGGTGCGCGGGTCGATCCCGCCCCAACCCGAGATCGGCGCGTCGCACACCAGAGCCGGACCGGTCGCCCGGCCCGTCAGCACCCCGCGGCCGCTGAGCAGCATCGTGCGGTCAGGCATGCGACCACCGCCCGGTCACGGCCGCGTCGACGCAGGCGGCGACGCCGCCGAACCAGCCCTGCACCCCGGCGATGGCCGGCAGGTAGTGCGCCTGCTTCGCCGAGTCCGTCGCGAACACCCGGGTTCCGGGTGGCAGGAACTGCCCGATGGCCGGGCAGGTGTCGGACAGCACGCGCCCGCCGGCTCGTTCGATGGTTTCCACGTAGCCCTCGCGTTCCGCGACCGTGCGCAGTGTTCGCGGGGTGAACACCCACAGAGCGCACGAGTCCGCGATGCGACGGTCGTCGAGCAGGCGCGCCACTTCACGCACCTGGTCCAGCGAAGCGTGCGGGCAGCCGATCATCACGAAGTCGACGTCGGTGTCGGTCGCCGTCCGGCACAGCGAAGCCACGGTCCCGGCGCGTTCCGCGGCGGTGTAGACCGACTTCGCCGCCGGTTCCCGCCCGCCGAGTGCTTGTTCGGCAGTCCGCGCCTCGGGTGTGAGTCCGGGCAGGTGGTACATCTCGACGTCACCCGAGGACGCCGCCGCCGCGCCGAACTGCTTGAGCCGCACCGGATTCGGGGCCAGGCCGGGGCCCACCAGCACCGGAACCGCGTCCTGGACCTGTTCGCCGGTCCAGTAGCCGAACAGGTTCCAGTCTTCGGTCGTGGTGACCGGATGGCGCACTTCGATCAGGTGCGTGGCCCGTCGGTGTCGGTCGAGATGGTAGCCGGCGTACGGGGTTCGCCCGGTGAGCATGGACGCGGCGGAGGACTCCCGGCCTTCGGTGTTGGTGCGGGCACCGAGGACCGAGTTGATGTAGACGACGGCGGAGGATTCCATCCACGCGCAATGTTCGCCGAACCGTGGGACGTTGCCGACCTGGTACGGGGTACAGGTCGACAACAGGTCCACACCCTTTTCGGCGAGATACCGTTCGCTGTCGTCCATCGCGCCCGCGTCGGCGGGCGCGACGCCCTGCAGGTCCCACCTGTCCCGGTCACGGGGCCCGATCAGCTGACAGCTGTGCGCGCGGAAGGGCGGGACTTCGACCGTCTCGTCGAGATCGAGCGAGAACCGGGAGAACAGCGCGGCCGGGTCGGCGGTGCCGAGCACGCGGGCATGACGCGGCCCGAAAATGTTGGCACCGCACACGTTGTCGGTGTCGATCAGCCGCTCGGCGCCCATCAGCTCGCCGTAGCGGACCAGCAGTTCCAGTGCGGCTTGGACGGCGCGGCCGTCGTAACCGGCCAGCATGCGCTCGTCCTCGGGGCTCAGCAGCACGGCGGGCCCCCGTCCGGCTTCGCTTTCACCGGTGATTTCCGGGTTCGGGGGGCGGGGCGGCGGGTGCTCGGCCGGGGGCCGGGAACTTCATCGTTCCTCCACAAGATCGGGTCCGGGAAACCGGAACCGGGATGATCTCGTGAAGAAACCCTACCGCCGCGAACGCCCGTGCGCCAGGAGTACGCACAAGTGTGCGCTATCCGCACACGCTTGGTGTCTGTGAACCGGGCGATGAGTTCCGGGGCTGCCGGCGGTCCAACCAACAGAACCGCACAGGAGGCTGATCATGACCAAGCGGCAGGCGAAGGACACGGCGCTGGACAAGCAATTCACCGCAACCCTGCTGAGAAGCCCGGCCAAGGGCGGCTGGACCTACGTCGTGATGCCCGGTTCCGCCGACTACTTCGCAACCCGCGGGCTGGTGAAGGTTCGCGGCACGATCGACGGACAGCCCTTCCAAAGCTCGTTCATGGCCCTGGGCGACGGCACCCACAAGCTGCCGGTGACGGCCGGGATCCGCACGGCGATCGGGAAGGGCCCCGGCGACACCGTCACGGTCCACCTCGATGAGCGGATCGGCTGAACCACGCTGGGAGCGCGTGGGATGGGGAATACTTTGCGCCCCCGGTGACTTGGTCCCACCGCAGGGCCAGCAGATCAACGAGGAGCGCACGGGTGCCGACCGAGAACAATCCACAGGGAACTGTCGCCGCAGGTTTCGAATCCGTCCGGGACGAGTTCGCCGCCGTGGCGGCGGAGGAAAGCGGTGACTACGCCGCTCAACTCGTGGCGTATGTGCACGGTGAACGGGTCGTGGACCTGTGGACCGGTCCCGGGTTCACCGGGGAATCCCTGACCGGAGTCTTTTCGTCCACGAAGGGTGCCGCCCACCTCGTGGTCGCACTGCTCGTGCAGGACGGCACGCTCGAACCGGACCAGCGGGTGAGCCACTACTGGCCGGAGTTCGGCGCGGAAGGCAAGCAGGACATCACCCTGCGCGAGCTGCTTTCGCACCGCGCCGGGGTGGTCGGCGCCGAGGCCGGTTTCTCGCCCGACGAGATCGCCGACGACCGCGTCATCGCCGAGCGGCTCGCCGGCCAGCGCCCGTACTGGCGTCCGGGCAGTTACTTCGGCTACCACGCGCTGGTCATCGGGGCGCTCACCGGCGAGGTGGTCCGGCGCGCGACGGGCGCGAGTATCCAGGAGCACTTCGAGACGCGGGTGCGGGCACCCTACGGTCTGGACTTCTACCTCGGGTTGCCCGAGGCGGAGGAGTCCAGGTTCCGGACCAACCTGCCGATGCTGCCCACCTCGGAACAGCGGGCCGAACTCGACGCGGCCGCGACCGGTCCGCGCAGCCTCAACGGTATCGCCTTCAACCGCCATCACCCGGAGGTGGTCGAGCTGGGGGAGTTGCCCAACCTGCAGGTTGTCCGTGCCCAGGGGCCCGCGTCGGTCGGCGGTGTCGCTTCCGCGCGCGGGCTGGCCGGGATGTACGCCGCGGCGATCAGTGAGATCGGCGGCCGGGTGCCGCTGCTCAAACCCGACACCGCGGCCGCCTTCGCGCAGATCCATTCGCTGGGCTATGACCTGGTGACCCGCAAGCACAACGCCTTCGGGCTGGGGTTCACCGCGACGGCCGATGTCTACCCCGTTCTCGGTCAAGGTGCGTTCGGGCACAGCGGCGCGGCCGGTTCGCAGGCGTTCGCCGACCCGCGCAGCGGACTCGCCTACGGTTACAACCGCCGCCGGTTCGCTTTTCCGGGCGGCGCGGCCCCGGAGAACGAGCGGCTGATCCGCGCGGTGCACGCGGCCGCCACGGCCACTCCCTGACCCCCGGCGTGTCCCCTCTTCCGGTCGCCGTGTCCCCCGTTCCCGTCGTCGAGTTCTCCGTTCCGTCCGCGGCAGGAGGCCGGATCGTCGGGTCCGGGTGGCCGGAACGGCGGCGACTCCGGAAAATGAGGATCATGGTCCGCCTCCGGCCCGCGCGCCCGGACGAGGGTGAAGCCTTGTCCGCCTTGGCTCGCAGCGCGTATGCGCGGTACACCGAACGCATCGGACGGGAACCGGCTCCCCTGCGCGAGGACTACCGGACGCTCGCGGCGAGCGGGCAAGTGTGGGTTGCCGAGCAGGACGGCGCTCTGGTGGGCCTGCTCGTGCTGAAGATCGAATCCGACCATGTGCTGCTGGACAATGTCGCCGTGGCTCCGCGCGCGCAAAACGCCGGAATCGGCCGCCGGTTGCTGGATTTCACCGATCTTCAGGCGCGCCACCATGGCCTTGGCGAGGTCCGGCTCTACACGAATGAAGCGATGACCGAGAACATCGACTACTACCGCCGTCGTGGTTTCGTCGAGACTCATCGCACCGTCGACGACGGTTACCGCCGGGTTTTCTTCACCAAGTCGGTGTAACCGGACGCGGGTGTCCTATGCGTGTTCGGGCCGGTCGCCGGGCAGGCAGTCCCACGTCCGGCCGTCGAGCAGACGGCCGTGCGCGTTGCGGGTGCGGCCACCCCATTGCTTGAACAGGAACGGGATTCCCGCCCGGACACAGCGGTCGCGGATCGGGCGCACCCAGGACGCGTCCATCGGACGATGCCGGGGGCCCGACTCGCCGCCGACGTACACCCAGTCGATCGCGCGCAGGTCGAGGTCGGGCAGCGGGCCGAGGAGGGGCTGAAGGGACAGGAATCGCACGGCGGCGGGGGTGTCGCGCAGCCGGTCGGCTCTGCGCACGTAGTCGTTGGTTTCGATCGTCGTCCCCCACCACACGTTGTCCAGCGGCGTGGGCTGGAGTCGCGTGAGGACGGACGCCATGCGGGCGGGGCGTTTCGTCAGCGCGAAAAACGTGTGCTGGCGTGCTTCCCGCATGACGTCGAGAACGTCGGCGATGAAACCGGTGGAAACCGCGGGGTGGAAGAGGTCGCTCATCGAGTCGACGAACACCAGGTGTGGCCGCCGCCAGCGCAGCGGTATCCGCAGCCGGTCGGGATGCACCGCGAGGCGGAACCCGGGTCCGCTGGTGCGCGGGTCACCCTCGTTCTGGTAGCCGGGGCTGCCCATGGCCTTGAGCCGCTTGGCGAACGCCAAGGCGTAACAGTGGTCACAGCCGGGGCTCACCGTGTCGCAGCCCGTGGTCGGATTCCAGGTGGCCGACTCGATCTGGCCGTCACGGCTGCGATCGATCGTCCGCCGGTGTGTCGTCATGTCCTCATTGAACGCCCGTTTCCGGCGCCCCGCGCGGTCGATCGTGATCGTCCTTACTGGACGGACACGGGTGCCGGGCGCCGGAAATCGGGTTTACCCGGAAATCGGACCGGTCGCGGCCAACTCCCCGGCGCCGTGGACGCACCGCCCGCCGACGAAGGTGGCCCGCACCCCGATTTCGCTGATCCGTGCACTGGGGACGGTCGTCGGATCATCGTCGAGCAGGACGAGGTCGGCGCGCAGGCCAGCGGTGATCGTGCCTCGCTCGTGCTCCTGATGGGACACCCAGGCCGGATGCGTGGTGTACGCGCGCAACGCCTCCTCGGCGTCGACACGTTCATCCGGGCTGAGCACCACGCCGCCGCTGCTGGTCCGTTCGACCATCGACCGCAGGCCCGCCAGCGGCGCGCCCACGCCCACGCACGGCCGGTCCGAACTGCCCGGAACCCGCAGACCGGCGTCCACAAAGGACTTGTGTCGGTAGAGCCACGGGATGCGGGCCTCGCCCAGCGCCTCGGCCATGGTGTCGCCGATCTCGTAGAGGAACCGGGCCTGGGGGACCGGGACGATGCCCAGCCGCGCCAGCCGGGGCAGCTGATCGGGTCGCACCATCGCCGCGTGCTCGATCCGGTGCCGCGCGTCCGGCCACGGCAGGACGCGCTGGGCTTCTTCGAACGCGTCGAGGGCCAGATCCATGGCGCGGTCGCCGATCGCGTGCGCGGCCACCCGCCACCCGCCGCGGTGTGCGGCGATGATCGTGTCCCGCAACAGTTTCGGGTCGTCCTGCAGCACGCCGAGCCCGCCGTGGGAGCAGAACGGTTCGGTGACCGCGGCGGTCCGGCTGCTCAGCGCGCCGTCGGTGAAGATCTTCATCGGTCCCAGGCGCAGGAACTCGTCGCCGAAGCCGCTGCGCAGGCCCAGATCAAGCCCGAGCGAACCGGTGTCGGCGGGGTTGCCGTGCAACGGGTGCAGCACTTCGCTGGCCGGCATCAGCTCGACCCGCAGCGGCAGCCTGCCCCTGGATCGGGCGAGCTGGTAGGCGGTGGCTTCGGCCGGGCTGTGCCCGATCCAGCCGCCCGCGATGCCGGCCTCGGTCACCGCGGTGAGGCCTTCGGCGACATACACCTTCGCGGCCCGTGCGACGGCCTCGGCCAGTTCCTCCACCGGGTACGGCTTGACCAGGGAATCGACCAGTTGCTGGGCCTGCTCGGCCAGCAGCCCGGTCGGTTCGCCGTCCTCGTCGCGCCCGACGACGCCGCCCTCGGGAATGCTCGCCGAGCCGTCCAGCAATCCGGTCCGCGCGAGGATGGCCGAGTTGACCGTGCACAGGTGGGCCGACCGGTGCTTGAGCCACACCGCGCGCCCGCCACCGGCACGGTCCAGTGCCGCGCGGTCCGGGTGTCCGCCGAGCACGAAGTCGTCGTACTTCGAGCCGATCACCCACGCGTCGCTGGGCAGTTCCGCCGCCCGCGCGGCAACGAGGTCGTAGAGCTCGTCCAGGCTGGCGCAGCCGGACAGATCGAGTTCGGCGAGCGAAAGGCCGAACCACACCATGTGGTTGTGGGCGTCGGCGAAGCCGGGCGTGAGCACGGCGCCGTCGCAGTTCACGACGGTGGCGGCGGGGAGGTCCTCGACCTGCCCGTCCACCCCGACTATCCGGCCGTGCAGCACACCGACCGTGCGGGCGCGCGGCCGGTCGCCGGCCAGGGTCAGCACCCGCGCGTCGCGCAGCAGAAGGTCCAGCATGTCGCTTCCTTTCGCTCGGTGTCGGCAGGTGAGAGCGGCCGCTCCCACCTGCCCGCTCCACCACGATCGCCTGATCGATGGCCCGAGGCAATGATCACGACCAGGCCGCGCGCGCCCTGGTGCGCCCGACCCGCGTTCGCGCGCCTTTTTCGTTGCCGGTGGCCCCGGTTCGGGGTCACCGGCAACGAAGGCGATCAGGGGATGAGGATGGCGCGTCCCCTGATCTTTCCGCTGTCCAGGTCGTCGATCGCGGCCTGGAACCGTTCGAGCGGATATTTCGACGTGTGCAACCGGACGTGGCCCTGCGCCGCGAGGACCATCAGCTCGCACAGGTCGTTGTAGGACCCGACCAGGTTGCCGATGAAGTTGATCTCGGTCGAGATGATGTCGATGG
>DASSAD010000176.1:0-8369 GCA_035685725.1 Amycolatopsis sp.
CCGCTCTGCCACGCTTCCCGTGGCGACCAGATTACTCGCCCAGCCCGGTGAGATGGTCCAGGACCCGGGAGAACACCGCCGCCAGGACGACCTGCTCGTGCGGCGCGAGCCGGTTGATGAGGTGCGCGCGGACCCCTTCGACGTGGGTCGGCGCGGCCTCCTTCAGCAGCGCGATGCCGACGGACGTCAGCTCGGCGACCACGCCCCGCTTGTCGTCGGGGTCGGGGACCCGCCGCACGAAGCCGTCGGTCTCCATCCGGCCGATCTGGTGCGAGAGCCGGCTCTTGGTCGAGCCGAGCATGGTGGCCAGCTCGGACATCCGCAGCCGTTTGTCCGCCTCCGCATCCAGGCACACCAGCACCTCGTAGTCGGTGAGCGACACACCGTGTGCGTCCGACAGCTCGCGGTGCAGGCGCTGGCGAAGACGCAGCGTGGCAACGACGTAGGAGCGCCACGCGCCCATCTCCGGCTCGGTCAGCCACCGCGCTTCCGACATGTCCCGCACCTTATCCACGCCCGGGAAATGACCCCGGGACAGGGATAACAACCAGAGTTGTGAGCGCCTGGGGAAAGGCGCATCCTGAAGGCAACGATGGGGTGCCCGGAACGGGCCGCCCATCGGGAAAGGGCAGGTGGTTCGATGACAGTGGTAACTCGCGGTTGACCGTCTGCTGTGTGCCCACGGCTAGGGTGCGGTAAGCGCAACCTGGCTCGCGATTGTGAACAGCAGCGGGGCGGCGTTTCGGCCGCCCGTCAGCTCTCGTGAACAACGGTGAGGAGTCTGGCGCCGGTATCGGTGTGGCCTCGGTGCGCATCGGCGGCGTGCTCGCCGGTCCGGGAGCCGGCCAACCGCCACTACAATGACAACCTCGGTAATCCTGGGTGCGGCGCCTGCGGTGTCGCACCCAGGCTCGTGCGAGGGAGTCTGTGTGCGTTTCGACGATGACGCCGGCCTGGACACGTCCGAGGTCTCCGACCTGCGCGGAGGCGGCGGGGGGATCGGCGGGCGGGTCGCGCTCGGTGGTGGCGGGCTGGGGGTGCTGGGCGTGGTCATCTATTTCGTGTTGGCCCAGCTCGGCGGAGTCCACGGCAGCAGCGGCACCGCCGGCCTGACCGGGCTCGGGTCCGGCCGGCAGGTCAGTGACACCTCGCTGGCGCAGGAATGCCGTACCGGCGCCGACGCCAACCGCAACCACGACTGCGCGGTGGTCGCCGAGATCAACTCGATCCAGGACTACTGGAGCGGCCAGTTCGCCCGCTCGGGCAAGACCTACCGCACGGCGACCACGAACTTCTTCAACGGCGGGGTCCGCACCGGCTGCGGCAGCGCGACCTCCGACACCGGTCCGTTCTACTGCCCGGCCGATTCCGAGGTCTACATCGATCTGTCGTTCTTCTCCGAACTGCGCACCCGGTTCGGTGCCGAGGGCGGCTCGTTCGCCGAGGCCTACGTGCTGGCCCACGAGTACGGCCACCACGTGCAGAACCTGCTCGGCACGTCCTCCCGTGCCGGCAGCGGTACCGGGCCCACCTCCGGATCGGTGCGGCTCGAGCTGCAGGCCGACTGTTACGCCGGTGTGTGGGGCGAGCACGCGTCCACCACCCCGTCGTCGAGCGGCAAACCGCTGATCACCGACGTGACCCAGGACGACGTCAGCCGCGCGCTGGACACCGCTTCCCGGATCGGCGACGACTACATCCAGCGCAACCTCGGCAACGGCCGGGTCGACACCTCCCAGTTCACGCACGGCACTTCGGCGCAACGCGAGAAGTGGTTCACCACCGGTTATTCGACCGGTGATCCCGCACACTGTGACACCTTCGGCGCCCGAAATCTCGGCTAGCGCTTTCCCCGCAGGCCGGTGACCAGTGCAGGACGCCGGAATCCGGTCGCGCGGTTCGGGAAACCGGCCGCCCCCGGATAGGGTCGGCCCCATGCATGCGATCACGATCGACCAGCCCGGTGGCCCGGAAGTCCTGCGCTGGCGCGAGGTTCCCGATCCGCGGCCCGGCGCGGGCGAGGTGCTCATCGAGACCACGGCCAGTGCGGTCAACCGGGCGGATCTGCTGCAACGCCAAGGCCATTACCCGCCGCCGCGCGGTGCCAGCGAGTTCCTCGGCCTGGAGTGCTCGGGCACCATCATCGAACTCGGCGAGGGAGTCGAGGGCTGGCGGGTCGGCGACGAAGTGTGCGCGTTGCTCGCCGGTGGCGGCTACGCCGAGAAGGTCGCCGTGCCCGCGGTCCAGCTGCTCCCGGTGCCCGGCGAGGTCGGATTGGTCGCCTCCGCCGCGCTGCCCGAGGTGGCCTGCACGGTCTGGTCCAACGTGGTCATGGACGCGGGGCTGAGCGCGGGCGACGTGCTGCTGGTGCACGGCGGCGCGGGCGGTATCGGCACGCACGCGATCCAGGTGGGCAAGGCGGTGGGCGCGACGGTCGCGGTCACCGCCGGTTCGGAAGAGCGGTTGGAGCGGTGCCGGCAGCTCGGCGCGGACATCGCGATCAACTACCGCGAGCAGGACTTCGTCGCCGAACTCAAGAAACACGTCCGGGGCGCGGACATCGTGCTGGACAACATGGGTGCGTCCTATTTGGACCGAAACATCGACGCGCTGGCCACCGGGGGGCGGCTGGCGATCATCGGGATGCAGGGCGGTGTCAAGGGCGAGCTGAACATCGGCAAGCTGGTCGGCAAGCGCGGCCGGATCTCCGCGACCACGCTGCGCGCCCGCCCGGTGGAAGACAAGGGACGCATCGTCGCCGACGTGCGCGAGCGCCTGTGGCCACTGGTTGAGCACGGCGACGTGCGGCCGATCATCGGTCAGGTCGTGCCCCTGGCCGAGGCGGCGAACGCGCACCGAGCGCTCGAAGAGGGCGGGGTCTTCGGCAAGGTCCTGCTCGCGGCCCGCTCCTGAGACACGGCATGCTCCGTTGACCCGTTGACCGCTGTCTTCAGCGAAGTTCGTCCAACACCCGCACGAGCTGGTTGACCTCGAAGACGTTCGAGTAGTGGGCGAGGCCGATGCGCACCCCGCCGCCGACCGCGCCCCCGCCGAGCGCGGCGAAGACACCGCTGGCGCCTTCGTCGGCGAACGCGCACAGACCCTGCGACGCGAGGTATTCGGCGATCTCGGGTGCTTTCTTGTTGGTCATCGTGAAGCCGAGGGCCGGAATCCGGCGCATCGCGTCGCCGATCACCATCACGTGCCGCAATGACCGGAGTTCCGTGCTCAGCTGAGCCAGCAGGCCCGCGTGGTACGACTTCGCCGAGCCCAAGGAGGTGACCAGCCGCTCGCGTCGCGAACCGGTCGCCGCGTCGTCCAATCCGGCCAGGTAGTCGATCGAGGCGACGAGACCGGCCAGCAGCGGGTATGCGTGCGGCCCGAGCTCCAGCCGCGCCGGGCCGCGCACGCCCGGTTCGAGCGAGGCCGAGGGCAGCCGCTCCAACATTTCCGGGTCGCGGAAGGCCAGTGCACCGACCGCGGGGCCGCCCCACGCCTGCGCCGACACGACGATCACGTCGGCGGACATCTCACGCAGGTCCAGCGGCACGAACGGGGCGGCGTAGCTGGCGTCCACCACGACCGTCGCGCCGACCCGCTTGGCGAACTCGACGATCGTGGGCACATCCGGGCGAGTGCCGACGGACCCGGAGGCGGCCGTCACCGCGACCACCTTGGTGTGCCGCGACATCAGGCCCTCGTACTGCCACGCGGGCAGTTCGCAGGTCTCGATGTCGATCTCGCCCCAGCGCAGCACCGCGCCGACCCGCTTGGCCGCGCGCTGCCAGGGCGCGAGGTTGCCGTGCTCGTCGAGCCGCGACACCACGACCTCGTCCCCCAGCGTCCAGCGCTCGGCCATCGCGTCGGCCAGCCGTTGCAGCAGCACCGTGGAACTCGGTCCGAGCACGATGCCGGCCGGATCGGCGCCGACCAGGTCGGCCACCGCGCGCCGGGCAGCGGTCACGATGCTCTCCGCACGCTGCGAAGCCGGGAACGCGCCGCCCGGTCCGGAAACCGGGGCACGCATCGCCGTCGACACGGCCGAGGCCACCTGCTCGGGCACCAGCATTCCGGTCGGGCCGTCGAAGTGGATCCAGCCGTCACCCAGCGCGGGAAACAACCCACGAATTCGAGCGACGTCGAACGCCATGCGCACAACGGTACGGAGCGGTTGTTTCGCGATGCGTTCGGGGTTGGCTGCCGGCCTTCCTCCGACGCCGACGCGGGAGGCGGGTGGCCCGCTAGGCTGGACCGCATGACCGAGCCCAACTACGTCAACCCCAGCGACGAGCAGGCCCACCACGTGATGGTCGTCGGCCCGGACGGGTCACCCGTGGGCACCGCGCGGATCGGTCCCGGCGAGGAAGAACCGAAGGAATCGGTCAACGATCTCGTCGAGGAACCGGCCAAGGTGATGCGGATCGGCACGATGATCAAGCAACTGCTCGAGGAGGTACGGGTCGCTCCGCTGGACGACGCGAGCCGTGAGCGGCTCCGCGAGATCCACCAGACCTCGGTCAAGGAACTGGAACAGGCGCTCGCGCCGGAACTGCAGAGCGAGCTGGAACGGCTGGTTTCGCCGTTCACCGAGGATTCCACCCCGTCCGACGCCGAGCTGCGCATCGCGCAGGCCCAGTTGGTCGGCTGGTTGGAGGGACTGTTCCACGGGATCCAGACGGCGCTGTTCGCCCAGCAGATGGCGGCGCGCGTGCAGCTCGAGCAGATGCGGCGGGGGTTGCCGCCGGGAAGTTCGGCGACGCCTGGGGAGCGCCACGCGCCGGGAATCAGCGGCACCGGCCAGTACCTGTAATCGAGGCAAGCGATCGGCCGCGGGGATCCACGCGGCCGATCGCGAGCGGCGTTCGCCGGAGAGCTCCTCGGCGCGCGCCGGACCGTTGCGTCAGCGTTCGCCGAACAACCTTTCCCAGTTCTCCTTGCTGGTCAGCCGTCGCTCCGCGCCCTGCCAGCCCCGCACCGCGGCCGCGCCCTCGCGCCGCAACCGCCACAGCACCCGCAGGCCGTGGAAGCCGAGCCTGCGCAACAGGTTCCGGTCGAGTTTGCGCACACGCACGCCGGTCTGTGACGAATCGGTGATCATCGCGGTGCGGAACAACGACACGTGCCACCAGTGCTCGCTTCCCGCGCGGATCGCGGCGCCGTCGGCCGGCGCGTTCCGGACCTGGTTGACCAACCGCTTGAGCAGGACCAGGCGCGGCATCGACGGTTCCGCGGCCGGGATCGCGAGGGGCACCTGATCGGCCGGCACGCCCGCGGTCGCGGCGGGCACGATCTGCGTCTCCCGGAACTCGGCCCGCAGCTTGCGCACCGCGGGCACCACTTCGGCGCCCCCGTCGGCGAGCACTTCGGGCCCACGCAGGAAGTCCTCGATCGCCTTGATGATCGTCGCGGCCAGGCCGTACTGCATCGACGCCAGCGTCTCGGCGAAGTCGATGAACAGGAACTCGGTCATCGCGCGCGCGTCGAACCGGCCGCGCAGGGCGGCGGTGATCAGGCCGTTGCGGTAGTGGAAGTAGCGGGCCCAGTCGTCCCAGCCCTTCCAGTGCAGGTCCTGGTGCCACACACCGGCGCCGGGCAGGGTCACGGTGAACAACCCCGCGGCACGGGCGCGCAGGCCGTACTCCACGTCGTCCCACTGGAAGAAGATCGGCAGCGGGTAGCCGATCCTGGTCACCACCTCGGCCGGGATGAGGCAGCACCACCAGGCGTTGTGCGTGGCGTCCACGCGACGGTCCTGGTTGTCCTCCAGCATGCTCCGGCCGGACAGCGATTCCTCGGTGCGGTCGACCCCGGCCCGCAGTTTGGGCAGGTTCGCGATGTCGGAGTCGACGAACAGCTGGCCGGGGTGCAGTTCGCACAGGTTCTGACCACCGACGATGGTCGGCTCCACCGTGCAGTCGGCCAGCGCGCCGAGCCGGACCACGGTGTCCGACTCGAGCTTGACGTCGTCGTCCATCAGCAGCACGTGGGCGTTTTCGCCGCCCTCGGCCGTGATCACCTCGTAGATGCCGCGAGCGAACCCGCCGGCCCCGCCGAGGTTCGGCTGGCGGCGGTAGTGGAGCTTCGCGCCGATCGCCGCCTTGATCGCGGGGAAGCGGTCGTGCGACTCCACGGCGTCGTCTCCCTGGTCGGTGACGTGCACCGCCGCCACCCGAGCGAACGCGTCCGCGTCGGAAGCCAGCTCGGCCAGGGTGTCGAGACAGTATTCGGCGCGGTTGTGCGTACAGATGACGACGGAGACCGGCCGAGCCGGGCGCGGCGCGGTGACCAGCCAGCGCACCCCTTCGACGGTGAGCGGCTCCTCGTCGGTCTCGATGTCCAGCCACAGGGCGCCGCCGTCGACGAAACGGTCGATCTCGGCGGTCAACCGGACGGTCAGCGCGGTGTCGCCGGAGATCTTTTCCGCGGTCACGACACGATCGTTGCCCAGGCTGTCGGAAGCGCAGACCGACACCTTCCCGGAACCCGTGACGACCGCTTCGACGGCGATCTCCCCGACCTCGGTCCACCGCTGCCAGTAGCTCGCGGGAAAGCGTCCGAAATAGGTGTTGGTGGTGACGCGCGCATGCGGCGCGACGACCACGCGTTCCCGTTCCCGCGCCACGACACCGAGCGTGGCCTGGGCATACATGCCCTCCGGTGCCAGAAAGGACCGCGCGGTGAAGAACGTTCGCTGTGCGAGCAGTTCCTTGCCGGACTCGCTACGTCTGTCACCCATCCGCTCAGCTCCCCGCCTCATGCCTTTGTTTGAACAATGATCAAGACCCGCCGGGCAACGCGAGGGTACCCGTACCGTTACGCAACCGTGCAGATACCCCGAAGTATCCCGGAACGGACATGGCCGGAAGCCCTGGGAGTCGATGGAGCCACCCGATCGCTACCCTGAGCGGGTGCAAGCCACCAGCACGGTCGATGAGACGGCCGATCTCGTCACGGATGCGATGCCGACCCCCGCGACGCCGGGCAGCCGGACCTTCGCACGGGCGTTCGAGGACATCAGGGACGGCTTCAAGCAGCAGGAGCTGTGGGGTCACCTGGGTTGGCAGGACATCAGGCAGCGTTACCGGCGGTCGGTGATCGGCCCGTTCTGGATCACCATCAGCCAGGCCGTCATCTCACTGGGCCTCGGCGTCCTCTACGCCACGCTGTGGAACAACCCCATCCAGACGTTCCTGCCCTACATCGCGACCGGCTTCATCGTCTGGGGCTTCATCAGCGGCTGCCTGTCCGAAGGCATGGAAACGTTCATCGCGAACGAAGGCCTGATCAAGCAGATCCGCGCGCCGTTGACGGTTTACGCGCTGCGCACGGTCTGGCGGCAGACACTGATGTTCGCGCACAACATCATCGTCGTGGTCATCATCGTGGCGATCTTCTTCCCCAAGCTGAGCCAGCCCTACGACCTCAACAACGGCGTGTGCGGGCCGGACACGATCATCTGCCACCCCGGCATCGGCTGGTGGAGCCTGAGCGCGATCCCGGCGTTCTTCCTGCTGGCACTCAACGCGTGCTGGGTGACGCTGCTGCTGGGGATCATCTCGACCCGCTACCGCGACCTCCCGCAGCTGATCAACTCGCTGATCCAGTTGCTCTTCTACATGACCCCGATCGTCTGGCCGATCGATCAGCTCTACGGTCACGGGCAACGCGCGGCGCTGGCGCATGCGATCACGCCGATCGTGCACCTGAACCCCTTCTACCATTTCGTGCAGATTCTCCGCGCGCCGCTGATCGGGCAGGCGGTGAGCATCTGGAGCTGGGTCGTCGTCCTCAGCATCACCGTCGTCGGCTGGGTGCTCGCGCTCGTCGCGATGCGCAACTACCGAGCCCGCGTCTCCTACTGGGTGTGATGAGCAATGGTCAGCATTGAGGTGCAAAACGCCTTCGTCGACTTCCCGATCTTCGACGCGAAGACCCGTTCGCTGAAGAAGCGGGTCCTCGGCAAGGTCGGTGGCAAGATCGGCACCGAGAGCAAGGTGCCGGTGATCGAGGCACTCCAGGACGTTTCGCTGTCGCTCACCGACGGCGACCGGGTCGGCCTGGTCGGCCACAACGGCGCGGGCAAGTCGACGCTGCTGCGGCTGCTGTCCGGCATCTACGAGCCGACCCGCGGCTCCGCCCAGGTCGTCGGCAAGGTCGCGCCGGTGTTCGACCTCGGCATCGGCATGGACCCGGAGATCTCCGGCTACGAGAACATCATGATCCGTGGTCTGTTCCTCGGCATGACCCGCAAGCAGATGGAAAAGCGGGTCGACGACATCGCGGAGTTCACCGAGCTCGGTGACTACCTGGCGATGCCGCTGCGGACCTACTCCACCGGTATGCGGGTGCGGCTGGCACTCGGCGTGGTC
>DASSAD010000177.1:0-3475 GCA_035685725.1 Amycolatopsis sp.
GCTCCGTAGAGCTTGCGCAGCGGACCGGTGCATTCGGGGCACTCGGTCAGGCTGGCATCCGAGAATGACTGCACGGCCTCGAAGCTGTGGCCGCATTCCTTGCAGGCGTACTGGTACGTGGGCACTGGTGCTCCTTCGTGCATTGGCACTCGCTCGGCAAGAGTGCTAACACCGAACGATACTGGGATGTTCCTTCGCAGGTCAAACGTGGTTTCCACGGGGAACTTGCGATCTTTCCCACGGTGCCCGCGCGGCACGCGGCCGGCGCCGCGCTGACCTCGTGGTATTGCCTCGCGGTCAAGGATACGGATCTCGGGGTTGGCCACCGTGGGAGAGCTGGACCTGGTCACCCGGGTAATGCGGGCGAGGGGCATGTGCTCTCCAGGGCGGTTCTGACGGTGTGTTCGCCCTGGTCGGGTGCCAGACCGAAATCCGGCCCCGGGCAGAGGCGGGCCGTCACGGCGGCGGCACCCGGGTCGGGCAGGCTCTCAACCGTGAGTGTGTTGTAAATAACAGCAGCACTGGAAAGTCGATTACCTCGCGGTCGACAGTCGTGGTTCTTCAGGCAGCCGGACGAAGCCCTGTGATGGCGTCAGAGCGCCGGTCATCCGCACATCGTGGGCATCCGAGGGCAGTCGCTCCACCAGTTCGTCGTCCCGGACAACGGCCACCAGCGCGGCGTCCGGGGCGGCGTGGACCAGAGAGCGGTCGTAGTACCCGGCACCACGCCCGAGCCGTACGCCCGCACGGTCGACCGCCAGCGCCGGTACCAGCACCAACCCGGCCTCGCGCAGCGCCGAAGGGCCGAGCCGGGCGCCCGATGGCTCGAGCACCCCCCGGAGTTTCCCCGGCACGAGCGCCGCGGCGCCCTGGTACTCGGCCCAGTCCAGAGCGGCGGGCCGCGGCGGGATGACCGGGAGCAGGACGCGCACCCCCGCGTCGCGCAGTGCGTCCAGCAGCGCGATGGACCCGGGTTCCGAGCCGAACGGGACTTAGCAGCAGACCGTGCCGGGCAGCTTCAGCGTCGAGACCGCTGTGGCCAGCGCGGTTGCCTCAAGGTCGCGCTGCGACCGGGGAACCGCTGAGCGTGAACTGGTCAGGCCGGCCCGCCATTTCGTCTTGTCCCAGTCGTCGTCACGCCAGTAGCTCATAACCGCAGGTTAGGCTTTACCGTCATGACGGGCGTCTCAGACAACACCTCGTTCCGAACCGCCATCGTCCCGGCAGCCGGCCTGGGTACACGCTTCCTACCTGCGACAAAGGCCGTTCCGAAGGAGCTGCTACCGGTCGTGGACACTCCTGGCATCGAGATCGTCGCGAGCGAAGCGGCGCAGGCGGGCGCCAAACGACTTGTGATCGTGACCTCACCGGGCAAGGAATCCGTGGTCAGCTACTTCCGGCCGGCCCCTGAGCTCGAGGAGAACCTCGAACGCCGGGGCAAGTCCGACCTGCTGGACAAGGTCCGCCGCGGCCCGGGGCTGCTCGACGTGGAGGTCGCGATCCAGACTGAGGCGCTGGGGCTGGGGCATGCGGTGCAGCAGGCCGAAGCGAACCTCACCGAGGAGGACACCGCGGTCGCCGTACTGCTGCCCGATGACCTGGTGCTGCCGGTGGGCGTGCTGGAGAAGATGGCCGACGTGCGGGCTCGGCTCGGCGGCAGCGTGCTCTGCGCGTTCGACATCCCGAAAGAAGAGATCTCACCCTACGGGGTATTTGATGTCACCGATACGGACGACCGGGACGTCAAGCGGGTGCACGGCATGGTGGAGAAGCCCCAGCCCGAGGACGCGCCCTCGACCTACGCCGCGGCCGGCCGATACCTCCTGGACCGGGCGATCTTCGACGCGCTGCGCCGGATCAAGCCGGGAGCCGGGGGCGAGCTGCAGCTGACCGACGCGGTGGCGCTGCTGATCGAAGAAGGACACCCGGTGCATATCGTGGTGCACCGTGGTGGTCGGCACGATCTCGGCAATCCGGGCGGGTTCCTGCGGGCCGCGGTCGATTTTGCCCTTGATCACCCGGATTACGGGCCGTCGCTGCGTGCCTGGCTCGCCAAGCGAATAGAGAACGAAGGCTGATGACCCGAGCCACCACCCCGGAGCCGGCCGAAGCCGGGCACGAGTTCCGGTCCGTCGACGCGCAGATCGCGCTGGTGCTGCAGGCCGCCGTGCGCCCGCGGCCGGTACGGGTCGCGATTTCCGAGGCGCAGGGCCTGCTCTGCGCCGAGGAGGTCGTCGCGGAACAGGCGTTGCCCGGATTCGACCAGGCCGCGGTGGACGGGTACGCCGTGCGCAGTGTCGACCTGCGCCCAGCGGGCGAGGAACCGGTTCGGCTGCCGGTGGTCGGTGAGATCCCGGCGGGTTCGCGGCAGCCGCGGCGGTTGCAGCCGGGCCAGGCGGTGCGCGTGGCCACCGGGGCACCGCTGCCCACGTTGGCCGACGCGGTGGTGCCCCTGGCCTTCACCGACGGCCACCCCGCGAAGGTCCTGGTGCAGCGCTCGGTGCCCTCCGCCGGGTACGTCCGGCGGACCGGCGAGGATGTGCAGATCGGCGACGTCGCGGTCCGGCAGGGCGACACCATCGGCCCCGCCCAGGTCGGTCTCCTCGCCGCGGTGGGACGGTCGAAGGTGCTGGTGCATCCGCGCCCACGGGTGTCGATCATTTCGGTCGGGGACGAACTGGTCGACATCGACCGCACTCCCTCGACGGGTCAGGTCTACGACGTCAACTCCTACGCGCTCGCGGCCGCGGCGAGAGACGCCGGCGCCGAGGTCAGCCGGGTCGGCATCGTGCCCTGCGACCCGAAACGGCTGCGCGAGGTGGTCGAGGGCCGGCTGCTGATGTCCGAGATCGTCGTGGTCGCCGGCGGTGCCGGGGGCACGGCGGGCGACGAGGTCCACACCGCGCTTTCCGGGCTGGGGCGGATCGACCTGACCCGGGTCGCGATGCATCCGGGTTCCGCGCAGGGTTTCGGCCGCCTGGGCCCGGATTCGGTGCCGACCTTCCTGATCCCGGGCAACCCGATGAGCGCGCTGGTGGTGTTCGAGGTCCTGATCCGGCCGCTCATCAGGGCGGCCCGCGGCACCCGGAACCCGCACCGGCGGACGGTCAGCGCGCGCCTGTTGTCGCCGATTGCCTCGACGGAAGGACGTAAGGGCTTTCTGCGCGGCCAGTTGCTCCGCGACGAGGAGACCGGCGAATACCTGGTGCAGCCGCTGGGCACCGCTGGATCGCATCTGCTGGTGTCGCTGGCCGAGGCGAACTGCCTGGTGCACGTGGACGAGGAACTCACCGAGGTGGTGGCCGGCGACCAGGTCAGGGTGACCTTTTTGGCACAACGGGTGTAGACACGTCCGGTGCAGGCAGCGAAATACGACCTGGAGGCCCGCCATCCCGGCTGGCCGGCCAGGCTGGGACCGCTCCAGGTCGGTGCGGGCGTGGTGGCGATCCGCCCGATCCGGCTGCGGGACGCGGGC
>DASSAD010000178.1:0-10326 GCA_035685725.1 Amycolatopsis sp.
CCGCCGCGACCGCGGCGGCCTTGCCGACTTCGGTCTGGATCAGGATGTATGCGTGAACCACGGCGAGCCCCTTCGTCTTCTTCGTCGGACTCAAGGTAGGAACGTGCCAAGAACCTACCTCACCCGGCGCGACGATAGGTAATCCGACTTTCCGAAGACAGAGGAGATCTTGATGACAGCGGACGACGAGACGGTCGCGGGCCTCGGTGAGTTCGGCCTGATCAGGGCGGTCACCGAGAACCGAAGACATCCGGCGGCCACGCTGCTCGGCCCCGGTGACGATGCCGCGGTCGTCGCGGCGCCCGACCGGCGTGTGGTGGCCACCACCGACATGCTGGTGCAGGGTGTGCACTTCCGGTTCGACTGGTCGACGCCGGAGCAGGTGGGCCGCAAGGCGGTCGCGGTCAACCTGGCCGACGTGGCGGCCATGGGCGCGGTGCCGACCTCGCTGCTGGTCGGCCTCGCCTGCCCCGCCGACACCCCCGCGGCGCTGGTCACCGAGCTGGTCGACGGCATGTGGGCCGAGGCGGACCGGGCCGGGGCCGGGCTGTCCGGCGGCGACATGGTGCGCGCCGACGAGATCGTGGTGAGCATCACCGCGCTCGGCGATCTCGCCGGGCGCGCGCCCGTGACGCGGTCCGGCGCGCGGCGCGGCGACGTCGTGGCGGTCCACGGCCGCCTGGGCTGGGCCGCCGCGGGGCTCGCCGTGCTGGGCCGTGGTTTCCGCTCACCGGTCAATGTGGTCAACGCCCAGCGTGTCCCGGAACCGGACTACGCGGCCGGTCCCGCGGCCGCCGACGCGGGCGCGACCGCCATGATCGACGTTTCCGACGGGCTGCTCGCCGATCTCGGCCACGTCGCGCGCGCCTCCGGTGTCGGTATCGACGTGCGCACCGACTGCCTGGGCGTGTCCGACCGGCTCGTCGAGGTCGGCAGCGCGCTCGGCGCCGACCCGCTGCGGTGGGTGCTCACCGGTGGTGAAGACCATGCCCTGGCGGCCACCTTCCCGTCGTCGGCCGAGCTGCCCGCGGGCTGGCGCCGGATCGGATCGGTGACCGCCACCGGCTCCGTCACGGTGAATGGTGAGGCTTATCACGAGGAAGGCGGCTGGGAACACTGGCGATGATGGGATCCATGGACCTGGCTGTGGTGCCCTTCGACGATCCCGACGCCGTCCGGCTCATTTCCGAAGTTCAGCAGGAGTACGTCGAGCGCTACGGCGCGCCGGACATCACGCGCGTCGACCCCGCCCAGTTCGCGCCACCGCGCGGGGTTTTCGTCGTCGGGTACGCCGACGGGGAACCGGTCGCCTGCGGCGGCTGGCGTTGCCGCGGCGGCGACGCGGAGATCAAGCGCATGTACGTGGTGAGTTCCGCGCGCGGCAAGGGTTTCGCGCGATCGGTGCTGACCGAACTCGAACGTTCCGCCGCGGCGGCCGGGCGGGACCGCGTGGTGCTGGAAACCGGGACGAAGCAGCCGGAGGCGATCGGGCTCTATCGCTCCTCCGGATACCACGAGATCCCCGCGTTCGGCATCTACCAGGACGAGCCCGACTGCCTCTGTTTCGCCAAGGAACTCCGTACGCAGCGAGGACCCGGCGAACCGGCGCCGACCGGCTCCGTCTCTTGTGGACGGTGAGCGGACGGGCTACCCGCGCCGGCGTCGTTCGTGATCCAATCGGGCCGGATTCGACTTGGAGGTTTCGTGGCCATCTACGCGCTGGGCGAACTTGAGCCCCGGATTCACCCGCAGGCCTATGTCCATCCCGACGCCACCGTCATCGGCGACGTGCGCATCGCCGCCTTCGCTTCGGTGTGGCCCCAAACCGTGCTGCGGGGCGACCACGGCTACATCGAGGTCGGTGAGCGGTCCAACGTGCAGGACGGTTGTGTCCTGCACTGCACGGCCGAAGACCCGACGATTCTCGGTGCCCGTTCGGCGATCGGGCACTCGGTGCACGTCGAGGGCGCGAAGATCGGCACCGGCTGTCTCGTCGCGTCGGGATCGGTGGTGCTCAACGGAAGCGTGATCGAGGACGGCGGGATGGTCGGTGCCGGCGCGGTGCTGTCGTACCGGTCGCACGTGCCCTCGGGACACATCGCTCTCGGCGTTCCCGCGAAGACGCGGCCGAACTCCTCGTTCGGGCCCGAGGCGATCCAGCGCGTGGTGGACAGTTACGTCGAGCGCGCGGAGATGTTCCGCAAGCTGTTGCGGCGCCTGGATTCCTAGGGTCCTCCGCGGAGTCCCCGCCGGAGGGTCGGCGCGCTCCGCGGCATCAGGCCGCACCAGGCGAATCGCGCTCCGCGGCCACGGGTCGCGGAGCGCGGGTTTCCGGTGCGCGACGGTCCTGGCCGGGGCGCTAGAGTTGCGGGCCGTGACGGCGAAACCTTTGCAGGAAATCATGGATCCCGGCTGGGCCGAGGCGCTGGCGCCGGTCGCCGGCCGGATCTCGGCGATGGGGGAGTTCCTGCGCGCCGAGATCGCGGCGGGACGGCGGTACCTGCCCGCGGGGGAGAACGTGCTGCGGGCCTTCCGGCAGCCGTTCGACGAGGTGAAGGTGCTCATCGTCGGGCAGGACCCGTACCCCACACCCGGCCATCCGATCGGGTTAAGTTTCGCGGTCGCACCGGACGTCCGGCCGCTGCCGAAGAGCCTGATCAACATCTTTCAGGAGTACCGCGACGACCTCGGGCACCCGCTGCCCGCCACCGGAGACCTCACCGCGTGGACCGAGCAGGGTGTGCTGCTGCTGAACAGGTCCCTCACGGTGCGGCCGGGTTCGCCCAACTCGCACAAGGGAAAGGGCTGGGAAGAGGTCACCGAGCAGGCGATCCGAGCGCTGGCCGCGCGGGGCGGACCGCTCGTCGCCATTCTGTGGGGCAGCAACGCCCGCAGCCTCAAGCCGCTGCTCGGTCGCTACCCGTGCGTCGAGTCGGTGCACCCGAGCCCGATGTCGGCGCACAACGGCTTCTTCGGCTCGCGGCCGTTCTCCCGGGCCAACGACCTGCTCGCCGGTCAGGGCGCCACCCCGGTCGACTGGAAGCTCCCGTAAACAAAAAAACGGCGAGCGCTCGATGTGAGCGCTCGCCGTCGACGTCTTCGCGATCAGCCGCGGACGACCTTGCCGGCCTTGATGCACGACGTGCACACGTTCAGCCGCTTACGCTGGGAAACACCGACCTTGGCATGCACGGTCTGGATGTTCGGGTTCCACCGGCGGTTGGTACGCCGGTGGGAGTGCGAGACCGACTTACCGAAGCCGGGTCCCTTGCCACAGACGTCGCACACGGCAGCCACGTCGAACTCCTCAAATGATCAGGGAAAGTCAAAGCTCAATCATAGTAACCAGTGCTTCGGGGAACTGTCCGACCGGGTCGCTACCCTGGGGCTGACCTGGGAGGAGGGCACCGTGGCGGGCACGGCGGAGGGCGCGGAGGGCGCGGAGGGCACTGTGGACAAGGCGGCGGTGGCGGCGTGGGCGGCGGCCTGCGTGCGCAGCCTGGACGTGCTGTGCCCGGCGATCAACGGCATCAACGTGTATCCGGTCGCCGACTCCGACACCGGGTCGAACCTCCTGCACACGATGACCGGCGCCGGGGACGCGCTGGCCGCCGAGCCCGGTGTGCTCGGCGCGGGGCGGGCGCTGTCGGTGCTGGCGCGGGGCGCGCTGCGCGCCGCCCAGGGCAATTCCGGTGTGATCCTTTCCCAGGTGCTGCGCGGACTCGCCGAATCCGCGGGCGACGCGACCGAACTGGACGGCGCCGCGCTGGCGAAGGCGCTCGTGCAGGCCGACAAGGTCGCCACCGAAGCGGTCGCGCGGCCGGTGCCGGGCACCATGCTGAGCGTGCTGCACGCGGTCGCGGGTGCGGTCTCGGGCGAGCAGCGCCCGATCGACGACGTGGTCGCGGTCGCCGCGAAGGCCGCCGCGCAGGCGCTCGAACAAACCCCGCAGCAGCTGCCCGTGCTCGCCTCGGCGGGCGTGGTGGACGCGGGCGCCCGTGGCCTGGTCGCGGTACTGGACGCGTTGGCCGGGGTCGTCACCGGCACCTCGACCGAGCCCGTCCACTCCTGTGAGGCCGCACCCGCGGCCGAGACCGGCCCGGCCCCCTACGCCTGGGAGGTCATGTATCTGTTGGAAGGCGAGCCCGACCTCGGCGCCTTCCGGAGAAGGCTGAGCGGACTCGGCGACAGCGTCACGGTCGCCGGTGACGGCGCCGGTGGATACGCCGTCCACGTGCACTGCGCCGACATCGGGGCGGCCATCGAAGCGGCGCTCGACCACGGTCGGCCCCGGCAGATCCGGGTCGAGCCGCTGGTCACGCCCACCCCGCTGGAACCGGCCGGGCCGGACCGCGCGGTCGTGGCGGTGCTCCGCGGCGAAGAGCTGGCCGAACTGGTGCGCGCCGAAGGCGTCGCGGTGCTCGCCGTGCCTCCCGGCGCGGTGCCCAGCGTCGAGGAGTTGCTCGGCCTGATCGTCGAACGCGCGGTCGGGCACGTCACCGTCCTGCCCGGCGACCGCGAGCTGACCGCCGCGGTCGACGGCACTGCGGGACACCCGATGATCGGCGACCGGGAGGTCGTGGTGATCCCCTGCGTGTCCCCGGTGCAGGTGCTGGCCGCGCTGGCCGTGCACGAGCCGGACCGCCGCGCGAACGACGACGTCGTGGCGATGGCCGAGGCCGCAGCCGCCACCCGGCGCGGCGAGCTCGTCGTCGCTCCGGAGGAGTCGATCACCTGGGTGGGCCGGGCCTATGCCGGTGACCTGGTCGGCTTCGTCGACGGTGAGGTCGTCCTGGTCGAACCGGCCGGCGGTGGGTCCGGGCAGGCGCCGCCGCGGTGGCCTGCGCAGCGCCTGGTCGCGGCGGCCACGCAGGTGGTCGGCCGGATGCTGGGCGCCGGTGGCGAGCTGGTCACCGTCCTGGTCGGCGAAAGCGCGCCCGGGGGACTGGCGGAGGCGCTCGCCGACCGCCTGGCGGCCGAGCGGCCGGAGGTCGAGCTGGTCAGTTACCCCAATGCGGCGAGCGACGCCGTGTTGCTGATCGGGGTGGAGTGAGCCGATGACCGTACTCACCGACGAACTGACCACGCTGCTGGGCAAGAAGACGGCGACGGCGCTGGGCGAGGCGCTCGACCTCCACACCGTCGGCGACCTGCTGCGCCACTACCCGCGCCGGTATGCCGAACGCGGCGAGCTGACCGACATCGCCGGGCTGGAGATCGGTGAGCACGCCACCGTCATGGCGCGGATCGAGAAGGTCGACAAGCGCCGCATGCGCAACAAGCCGGGCTGGCTCACCGAAATGGTCATCACCGACGGCCATCGGCGGCTGTCCTGCGCGTTCTTCGGCAACAACCCGCAGCGGGACCGCGAGCTGCGGGTCGGCCGCACGGGCCTGTTCGCGGGCAAGGTCACCGCGTTCCGTCGGACGCTGCAGCTGGCCAACCCCGAGTACCAGATGCTCGACGGTGACGACGAGGCCTCGATGGACGACTTCGTGGGTGCGCTCATCCCCGTCTATCCCGCTGCCGCGGGGATGCCGTCGTGGGCGATCGCGCGGTGCGTGCGCCAGGTCCTGGACACCTGGGAGCGCGAAGAGGATCAGATGCCCGGCGAACTGCGGGCACGCTACGGGCTGATGGATCTCTTCGACGCGCTGCACGCGGTTCACCGCCCGGCCGATCGCGCGGTCCTCGCGTCCGCGGAACACCGCCTCAAATGGGACGAGGCCATGTCCGTGCAGCTGATCTTCGCGCAGCGCCGGTACTCGACGGTGTCGCGGCCCGCGCCGGCCTGCCCGCCCCGGCCGGGCGGGATTGCCGAGGAGTTCGACCAGCGGCTGCCCTTCGCGCTCACCGACGGGCAGCGCGAGGTGGGGGAGACGATCGCCGCGGACCTCTCCGGCGAGCATCCGATGAACCGGTTGCTGCAGGGCGAGGTCGGCAGCGGGAAGACCGTGGTGGCGCTGCGGGCGATGCTTCAGGTCGTCGACGCCGGACGGCAGTGCGCGATGCTCGCGCCCACCGAGGTCCTGGCCGCTCAGCACGCCCGGTCGCTGCGCGAAATGCTCGGCGAACTCGGTGCGGCGGGCGAGCTCGGCGCGGCCGAACAGGCGACCAGGGTGACGTTGCTGACCGGGTCTCAGCCGGCGAAGGAACGCAAGCAGGCACTGCTGGACGCGGCCGGCGGGGCCGCGGGGATCGTCGTCGGCACGCACGCGCTGATCCAGGATTCGGTGTCCTTCGCCGATCTCGGCTTCGTCGTGGTGGACGAACAGCACCGGTTCGGCGTCGAGCAGCGGGACGCGCTGCGCACCCGCGGCGCCGATTCCACCAGCCCGCACGTGCTGGTGATGACGGCCACGCCGATCCCGCGCACCGTGGCGATGACCGTGTACGGCGATCTGGAGACGTCGTCACTGCGGGAAATGCCGGTCGGCCGCTCGCCGATCGCGACCACGGTCGTCCCGGTCGCGGAGAAACCCGCGTGGCTGGACCGGGTGTGGCAACGGGTCGTCGAGGAGGTCGGAAAGGGGCACCAGGCCTACATCGTGTGCCCGCGGATCGGAGACGAACCACCGTCGAACAACGGTGGATCCGACAGGCGGCCCGCGCTGGCCGTGCTCGACGTGGCCGGTGAACTGGAGAACGGGCCGCTGTCCACGCTGCGGCTGGGCGTGCTGCACGGGCGGATGCCCAGTGACGAGAAGGACGCCGTGATGCGGGCGTTCGCGGCCGGGAAGCTCGACGTGCTGGTGGCCACCACGGTGATCGAGGTCGGCGTGAACGTGCCGAACGCGACCGCGATGGTGATCATGGACGCGGACCGGTTCGGGGTGAGCCAGCTGCACCAGCTGCGCGGGCGCGTCGGCCGGGGTTCCGTGCCGGGACTGTGCCTGCTGGTCACCGAGACGCTCGACGGTACGTCGACGCGGGAACGGCTGGGCGCGGTGGAGTCCACCACGGATGGTTTCGAACTGTCCCGTTTGGACCTGGAGCTGCGGCGGGAAGGCGACATCCTCGGCGCGGCCCAGTCCGGCAAGCGCTCGGGCCTCAAGCTGCTTTCCCTGCTGCGCGACGAAGACCTCATCGCCGAAGCCCGCGCGCGGGCACAGGAGATCGTGGCACGGGACCCGGCCCTCGGCGACCACCCCGGCCTGGCCCACATGGTCGCCACCGTCGTCGACGCCGACCGCGCCGAATACCTCGAAAAAACCTGACCCCACCACCCCACCCCGTGTCCCCTCCTCCGGCCACCGTGTCCTCCCGTCCGGCCACCGTGTCCCCTCCTCCGGTTGCCGTGTCCTCCCTTCCGGTTGCCGTGTCCTCCCGTCCCGTGGCCGTGTCCTCCTGTCCGGCCACCGTGTTCTCTGGTCCGGTCGCCGTGTCCTCCCGTACCGTGGCCGGGTCCTCCCGTCTGGCCACCGTGTCCTCCGGTCTGGTCGCCGTGTTCTCGCGTCCCGTGGCCGTGTTCTCGCTTCCGGTCGTCGTCGCGCGTCTATCGCATGATCGTGTTTCCGGCGTGTTCGTTGGAAGGTTTCAGCCGCAGGCCCACGGTCACTGAAGGTGTTCGCCCGGCCGCTGGCCGAAGACCGCGTGGTTCGGGTTTCGGTCGCGCGGACACGGCACGCGCCGGCACCCTGACCGGAGGACTCGAAACCTGACCGGAGGACTCGGCGACCGGACGGGAGAACTCGGCGACCGGAGGAGGGGACGCAGCGGTCGGAGGAGGGGACACGGTGGCCGGAGGAGGGGACACGGCGGCCGGACGGGAGGACACGGGGACGGGAGGAGGGGACACGGGAGTTCTGGGGTGGAATGCGGCGGTTCGGGGGTTACGCCGATCACGCGGCTTGAACTCCCGGTGACCCGGAACGACACGGTAACGTCACCTACCTACCGATCCGTACGTTCCAGGAAGGACCGGGCTATGTTCCGCAAAGTGCTCGTCGCCAACCGAGGCGAAATCGCGATCCGCGCCTGCCGTGCCGCCTACGAGCTGGGCGCGGGAACGGTCGCGGTGTTCCCGTACGAAGATCGTAACTCGTTGCACAGGCTCAAGGCCGACGAGGCGTACGAGATCGGTGTCCAGGGGCATCCGGTGCGCGCCTACCTTTCGGTCGACGAGATCATCCGCGCCGCGCGCCGGGCCGGGGCGGACGCGGTCTACCCGGGCTACGGTTTCCTTTCCGAGAACCCGGATCTGGCCCGGGCCTGCGAGGAGGCCGGAATCACCTTCGTCGGGCCGAGCGCGGAGATTCTCGAACTGACCGGGAACAAGGCACGCGCGGTCGCCGCGGCGCGGGCGGCCGGGGTCCCGGTGCTCGGCTCTTCGCAGCCGTCCCGGGACGTCGACGCGCTCGTCGCCGCCGCCGACGAGGTCGGTTTCCCGGTGTTCGTCAAGGCGGTCGCCGGGGGTGGCGGCCGCGGGATGCGCCGCGTCGACGACCCGGCGGCGCTGCGTGAATCGATCGAGGCGGCCGCGCGGGAGGCGGAGTCCGCCTTCGGTGACCCGACGGTGTTCCTGGAGAAGGCCGTTGTCGATCCGCGTCACATCGAGGTGCAGATCCTCGCCGATGGTGACGGCAACGTCATTCATCTCTTCGAGCGCGACTGCTCGGTGCAGCGGCGGCACCAGAAGGTCATCGAACTCGCGCCGGCGCCCAACCTCGACCCGGAGCTGCGGGACCGGATCTGCGCGGACGCGGTGGCCTTCGCCCGCAAGATCGGCTACCGCAACGCGGGCACCGTCGAATTCCTTCTCGACCGCGCGGGCAACCACGTCTTCATCGAAATGAACCCGCGCATCCAGGTCGAGCACACGGTGACCGAGGAGGTCACCGACGTAGACCTGGTTCAGGCGCAGCTGCGGATCGCCTCGGGGGAGACCCTGGCCGATCTCGGGCTTTCCCAGGAGTCGATTTCGCTGCACGGCGCGGCGCTGCAATGCCGGATCACGACCGAGGACCCGGCCAACGGTTTCCGTCCCGACACCGGAATGATCAGTGCGTACCGCTCGCCCGGCGGCTCGGGTATCCGGCTCGACGGCGGTACCACCTTTTCTGGCACTGAAATAAGCGCTCATTTCGATTCGATGTTGGTCAAACTCACCTGCCGCGGCCGAGACTTCACGACCGCGGTCGGCCGGGCCCGTCGGGCGGTCGCCGAGTTCCGCATCCGCGGCGTGTCCACCAACATCCCGTTCCTGCAGGCCGTTCTCGACGACCCGGACTTCCGGGCGGGCCGCGTCACGACCTCCTTCATCGAGGAGCGCCCGCACCTGCTGACCGCCCGCAGCTCCGCCGACCGCGGCACCCGCCTGCTGACCTACCTGGCCGACGTGACGGTGAACAAGCCCCACGGCGAGCGGCCCCGGCTGCTCGATCCGGTCGTCAAGCTGCCCCCGGTGCCCAGCGGGGAACCGCAGGCCGGTTCGAAGCAGAAGCTCACCGAGCTCGGCCCGGCGGGTTTCGCCCGCTGGCTCAGGGACTCACCGACCATCGGGGTGACCGACACCACCTTCCGCGATGCCCACCAGTCGCTGCTCGCCACCCGGGTCCGCACCAAGGACCTGCTGGCCGTCGCGCCGGTCGTGGCGCATACCGCACCGCAGCTGCTGTCGGTGGAGTGCTGGGGTGGCGCGACCTACGACGTGGCGTTGCGCTTTCTGAGCGAGGATCCCTGGGAGCGGCTGGCCAAACTGCGCGCCGCGATGCCGAACCTCTGCCTGCAGATGCTCCTGCGCGGGCGCAACACCGTGGGTTACACGCCGTACCCGACGGAGGTGACCAAGGCCTTCGTGACGGAGGCGACCGCCACCGGCATCGACATTTTCCGGATCTTCGACGCGCTCAACGATGTCGAGCAGATGCGGCCCGCGATCGACGCGGTGCGCGAGACCGGCTCGGCCGTGGCCGAGGTGGCGCTGTGCTACACCTCGGACCTGTCCGACCCGGCCGAGAAGCTGTACACAGTGGACTACTACCTGAAGCTGGCCGAGCAGATCGTCGGCGCCGGCGCGCACGTGCTGGCGATCAAGGACATGGCGGGGCTGCTCCGGGCACCGGCCGCGGCGAAACTGGTTTCCGCGCTGCGCAAGGAGTTCGACCTGCCAGTGCACATCCACACCCACGACACCGCGGGCGGCCAGCTGGCCACCTACCTCGCGGCGATCAACGCGGGCGCGGACGCCGTCGACGGCGCGGTGTCGTCGATGGCGGGCACGACGTCGCAGCCGTCGCTGTCCTCGATCGTGGCGGCCACCGACCACTCGGACCGCACCACCGGGCTCGACCTGCGGGCGATCGGGGACCTGGAGCCGTACTGGGA
>DASSAD010000179.1:0-19469 GCA_035685725.1 Amycolatopsis sp.
ATGTCAACCGCGAGCCGGTCGACCAGGCCGTCCTCGCCGGTGGCGACGAGGTCCAGATCGGCAAGTTCCGCCTGGTCTTCCTGACCGGCCCGGGGCACGGGGGTCAGGGGACACGGTGACGGCTGCCGGGCGGCCACAGCGTGATGGGTTGAGCATCGGGGCCGTGCTGGCGCAACTGCGCGCCGACTTCCCCGATGTCACCATCTCCAAGATCAGGTTCCTCGAGTCCGAGGGCCTGGTCCAGCCCGGCCGTACGCCTTCGGGCTACCGGCAGTTCGCTCCGGCGGACGTGGAACGGCTGCGCTTCGTGTTGTCCGCCCAGCGGGATCACTACCTGCCGTTGAAGGTGATCAAGGAGCAACTGGACGCCGCCGACCACGGCGCCGTCGAATCGGTGCCGGCCGCCGGCCGGCTGCCGCGCAAGCTCGTCGCGCTCTCGGAGCGGCCCGGCCGCACCGGGCCGGACGGGCTGCCGGCCGCCGAGGACTTCGTGCCCGGGCGGGAGGTCCGGCTGACCCAGGAGGAGCTTGTGGCGAAGGCGGAGATCGACACCGCCACGCTCGCCGAGCTCGTGCAGTACGGGCTGATCAGGCCGGGCGTGGCGGGGTTCTACGACCCGGACGCCGTGGTGATCGCCAGAACGGTCAAGGCGATGACCGACTACGGCATCGAACCGCGGCATCTGCGCGCTTTCCGGGCTTCCGCGGACCGGGAGGTCGGCCTGCTGGAACAGATCGTGATGCCGGTCTACCGGCAGCGCGACGCGGATGCCAAGGCCCGCGCGGACGAGCTGGCGCGGGAGCTCGCCGCGTTGTCGGTGACCTTGCACACCCTGCTGGTCAAGGCGGGCATCCGCGCGGTCACCGGCGGCAGCTGAGCGGCGGGAGTGCCAAGTTCGTTGGTAATGACACTGTTTCATGTCTCTTCCTGGCGGCGAAGATGCCGTACGGTTGGTGATGGGTTGCCGGACCACGGGTTCGCACTCGTGGTGCCGGCACAGTTGTAAGAAGCGAGCAGTCGTAAGAAGCGAGCACAGCGCCCGGATGACGGGTAGCGTCGGGGATGTCGATGAGGAATCCTCGGCGCAACGCTGCGGCCGGCGCACAGGAGAGGGAGGCGAAGCCCGATGAGCGAAATGCGCGTCGTCGGTGTGCGGGTGGAGCTGCCCGCCAACCAGCCGATCTTGCTGCTGCGGGAGACCGACGGCGAACGGTACCTCCCGATCTGGATCGGATCCGTCGAGGCCACGGCGATCGCCCTGGAACAGCAGGGCGTGCGCCCGGCACGGCCGCTCACCCACGACCTGCTCAAGGAGGTCATCGGGGCGCTGGGCCGGGAGCTCGAACAGGTCGTGATCACCGACCTGCGCGAGGGCACCTTCTTCGCCGAGCTGGTGTTCGACGGGAACGTGCGGGTTTCCGCGCGGCCCAGTGATTCGGTGGCGCTCGCCCTGCGGGTCGGGGTGCCGATCCACGCGGTGGACGCGGTGCTGGAAGAGGCCGGCCTGATCATCCCCGACGAGCAGGAGGACGAGGTCGAGAAGTTCCGCGAGTTCCTCGACTCCGTTTCCCCGGAAGACTTCCGCGGCGCCGACACCTGAGCGCGGGCCGTCGGATCCTGGTCGGTGGATCAGGTGGCGCGTTTCCCGGATGGCCAGTGAGCGGAACCGATACGCGCCCGGTGCCCGTTCACGCCGCGGTCGCCTTCGCGAAGAATCCGGCCAGTTCCCTTCCGTAGGCTTCGATGTCGGTATCGGGATCCTCCGCCAATGCCGCCGCGGCCCCGTCGAGAGCGTGCGCGATCGTCCTGGCCATCACTTCCGGCGTGAACTCGCCGAACGCCCCTTCTCGCTGTCCCTGCCTGAGCCGGCGTGTCAGCCGGCCGGTCCGCAGATCCGCCAGCAGTGCCGCGGTCACCGGTTCTCCCGGCATGTTCCCGATGATCTCGCCGAGGGCCCGCACCGCCTCCGGATGGGCGCGCAGAAACGCCACTTCCGATTCGATGTAGGCGCGGAGCGGTCCGGCCCGCTCCGGGTGCCGCTCGGCGCGTTCGGCCGTGTACCGGTCCTTGACGTGGATGATCGTGCCGAGCAGCGCGGTCATCAGGTTCGCCTTGGTGCCGAAGTGGTAGGTGATGATCCGGGTGCTGCTCAGGCCGGCCTGGGCGCGGATGCGTTCGAAGGAGGCCTTCGCGTAGCCGTGCCGGGCGATGGTGTCGATGGTGGCGCTGAGGATCTGTGCCCGGCGCGCCGCTTCGGTCACGCCGAGTCCGAGGTCCGGCTGCATCTCAGCCGTTATCCGCATGAGTAAATAATGACATGACCGAGTAAATCGGGCATGACCGAGTGAAGTCTCAAGAAGGACTTGAGGTGCCCCGCGCGTCGCGTTGACCAGGAGACCGAGCACGCTTACCGTCGAAGTCGGCGAATCGCTCGGGTGTGATTAGCCCAACGCGGACGCAACTTGAGCGGTCGCCGCAGCCAGGGATCCCGCCCCCGGGATTCGGGTGCTTGTTTCGACCGGCCGCCCGGCCGGGCGAGGGGAGGCATGCGTGGTCGACGAAAGGCCGGTCAAGGCGGTCGACGGGGAGCAGGGTGAGCTGTTTCCGGACTCGTCCCTGCCTGATGAGCTGGTCGGGTACCGGGGTCCCGCGGCCTGTCAGATCGCCGGCATCACCTACCGGCAGCTCGACTACTGGGCGCGGACGAAGCTCGTCGCGCCGACCGTGCGGACGGCGCACGGCTCGGGTTCGCAGCGGTTGTACTCGTTCACCGACATCCTGGCCCTCAAGATCGTGAAGCGGTTGCTGGACACCGGGGTCTCGTTGCAGAACATCAGAGTCGCCGTCGACCACCTCCGTGGGCGCGGCATCCGGGATCTGGCCAACGTGACCCTTGTCTCCGACGGCACCACCGTCTACGAATGCACCTCGCCCGAGGAGATCGTCGACCTGCTACAGGGCGGTCAGGGCGTGTTCGGCATCGCGGTCAAGGTGCACATGCAGGAGATCAGCGGCACCCTGCACGAATTCCCCGCCGAGCGGGCCGACGGTGGGCACATCGAGCCGGACGTTCCGGACGAGCTGACCCAGCGGCGCAACGCGCGCCGCACGGGCTGATCGGTTTGCCGGCTGCCGGGCAAAGCCGGTGGGAACGGCACAGGTAAGGTAAGAGGCGCAGTCGCCGAAGCCGCGCGGGAGAGTTCGAGCCCTTACCCGGGTTCGGCGCCGAAGGAGCAAGTCCTCCCCGGAACCTCTCAGGCACCCTGGACCGTGCGGACGAGACGCCTCTGGAAAGCGGGTGGTCCGGACACAACCGGCGTGACCCCGCCGAAGGTGCAAACCCGGCCCAAACACACGGGTGAACCTCTCAGGCGCCCCCAGCGGGTACGGACAGAGTGGGGAGGGCCCGGACCACGGTCCGGGCCCTGATGTCCGGAGGCCGGGATCAGCCCGGGACCTTGTCCAGGAATCCGCGGACGTCGCTGATCCGGCCGTTTTCGACCGTGATCACGTCGAAGCCGATGACGACCGGTTCGTCCGCGCCCGCCGGCGCGAGGTGCCAGGTGAACCGCGCGATGTCGTGGTGCCCGTCCACCGTGCCGCCCAGGCCGAACGTCAGTCCCGCGAACCGGCGCTGCGCCCCGTCGATGAACTGGTCCAGACCATCTCGGCCGCGGACGGAGCCCAGCGGGTCGGTGTAGGCCGCGTCCTCGGTCAGGACCTCGTCGAGCACCTCGCGGCGTTTCCCGGGATCGGTTTCGTTCCAGGCGTCGAGATAGCGGTGCACGATCGCGGTGAAGTCGGTCATGGTGGTTCTCCTCGGGTGCTCGGTGGTGCTCGTGGTTCTCGGTCGTTTTCGGTGGTTTCCGAGTCCGCCGGTTCGTGTCCGGTTCGTGTCCGTGCGGACCGGTCGCGGCAACGATGACCGGACCGGCGGCGGCCTGTCGATTACGCGCCGGGTAATGGACGGTGCTTGTAGCGTCGAGGCATGACGACGTTTCGGCGGCCCGGCGGCCGGCCGGGCACGGCAGTGGCCGGGCGCGGCCAGGTCGGGTCCCTGCTCCGGGAGTGGCGGGAACGGCGGCGGATCAGCCAGCTCGACCTGGCGATCACCGCGGAGGTCTCCACCCGGCACCTCAGTTTCGTGGAGACCGGGCGATCCCGGCCCAGCCGGGAGATGGTCCTGCGGCTCGGCGAACATCTTGAAGTCCCGCTGCGCGAGCGTAACCACCTTCTGCTCGCCGCCGGTTACGCCCCGGTCTATCCCGAGACCCCGCTGGACGAACCGGAGATGAGCGCGGCCCGCGCCGCCCTGCGCAAGGTGCTCGCCGGCCACGAGCCGTATCCCGCGGTGGTGGTCGACCGGAGGTGGAATCTGGTGGAGGCCAACTCGGCGGTGTCGGTACTCACCGATGGCGCGGCAGCAGAACTACTGGCCCCGCCCGCGAACATGGTCAAGATCGCACTGCACCCGGACGGCCTCGCGCCGCGGGTGCGAAACCTGGCGGAGCTGCGCGCGGACCTGCTCGGGCGGCTGCGCCGCCAGTATCAGGCCACCGCGGATCCCGAGCTGGCCGAACTGCTCGACGAGGTCCGCGGCTATCCGTGTGACCAGCCGGAGCCGGTGGACGAAGACGCGGCGAGCGGCGCGGTCTTCGTGCCGTTGCGGTTGGTGCACCGAGGCGTGGAACTGTCGTTCTTCTCCACGATCGCGACCTTCGGCACGGCCCTCGACGTGACCTTGGCGGAGTTGGCCATCGAATCCTTCTATCCGGCCGATCCCCGGACGGGGGAGTACCTTCGCGATCTCCGGGAAACCGGTGGCAGGATCGAGGACGCAGGAAGCCGGAACCGCGACAGGTAAAGGAAAATTCGATGGTCACCGTTCCCGACATCGTTCTCACCCACGGCGCGGCGATCCCGCAGCTGGGCTTCGGGGTGTTTCAGGTGCCGTCGGAGGAAACCGCCACGGCCGTCGGAGCCGCACTGGAGGCCGGCTACCGCAGCATCGACACGGCGGCGGCCTACCGCAACGAGGCCGGGGTGGGTGCGGCTGTCCGCGCCTCCGGGCTGCCGCGGGACGAGCTGTTCATCACCACGAAGCTGTGGAACTCCGACCAGGGTTACGACTCGACGCTGCGGGCGTTCGACGCGAGCATGGATCAGCTCGGCCTGGACTACCTCGATCTCTACCTCATCCACTGGCCGCTGCCCCAGCGGGACCGCTACCTGGAGACGTGGCGCGCCTTCGAGAAGCTGCACGCCGACGGCCGCGTCCGCGCCATCGGTGTCTCCAACTTCCAGATCGCGCACCTGCGGCGGCTCCTCGACGAGGCCTCGATCGCGCCGGCGGTCAACCAGGTCGAGCTGCATCCGAACCTGCAGCAGGCCGAGCTGAGGGCCTTCCACGCCGCGCACGGGATCGCCACCGAGGCGTGGAGCCCGCTCGCGCAGGGCGCGCTGCTGGCCGACCCGACGGTCACCGGCCTGGCCGCGAAGTACGCCAGGTCCGCCGCCCAGGTCGTGCTGCGCTGGCACCTGCAGCTGGGAAACATCGTGATCCCGAAGTCGGTCACGCCGTCGCGGATCCGCGAGAACATCGCGGTGTTCGACTTCGCGCTGGCCGAGGACGACCTGGAAGCGATCAAGGGGCTGGACAGCGGCACCCGCGTGGGTCCCGACCCCGACACGTTCAACCTGGCCTGATCGCGGGGGAACCGCGAGAGCCGGTCCCGGTTACGCGGCCGCCTGCGCGAGGCCGGCGCTGCTGAAATCGGCCTGCTGGGCCGGTTCCAGGAGGAAGTCCCGGAAGACCTGCGCCGCTCGCGCCGAGACGTCGTCGACGACCGCGCTGCCGAGCTCGATGTAGGAATAACCGGTGGCCAGCGGCTGGGCGGTCGGCGCCAGGTCGGGACGGGCGGTGCCGAGCTTGCCGGCCCAGTCGGTGGCCTGCGGGCCGGACTCGGGGATCCAGGCCGCGGGCACGCCGCCGATGGCTGCGCTGTCGGGCTGGGCGCCGGGAGTCGCGCCGGGGGCGGTCAGTGCGTCGAACACCTGGGTCGAGTCGACGGCCTGCACGTCGATGTGCACGCAATGGCTGTGCACGACGGTGTTGGCCTGGTTCCATTTCGCGGCCGCGCTGGTGATCGGTGCCGCGATGCCCGGGGCGACCACCACCCGCATCGTCGAGCTGCCTTCGGAACAGCCGTTCGCCTGCGCTTCGGCCCGGCTGTTGAGCACGTTGTTCGCCCAGCCCCAGCCGAGCAGGCCGACGACCAGGAACACGGCGAGTGCTCCCGACACGATCGGCCAGGTGGCGATCCGGCGCCTGCCGACGGCCGCGCCGACCACCCGGTGCTGGCCGGTGGCGCCACTGGGCTCGCGGCCGACGATGCGGTGCTGCCCGGTGGCGGTGCCCGGTTCACGACCGGCCACGCGGTACTGCCCGGTGGCGGTCCCGGCTTCGCGGCCGATCACGCGGTGCTGGCCGGTGGTGGTGTTGGGTTCGCGGCCGATCGCGCGCTGTTGGCCGGTGGTCGGCCCGGACTCGGTGTCGACGGCGCGGAACTGGACGGTGGCCGTGGCCGCTTCGCGGCCCAACGCACGGCGCTGCCCGGTGCTGGTGGGGCGGTCGGGCGGCGGCGGGGGAGCAGGGTCCTCGACCATGTTGTGACGACCCATCTTGTCCTTCCTACTCTCCGTGTTCGCCAGCCACCCTGAGTTCACCCTAACAGGGGTACCTCGTTAGGGAAATGTGATGCTACCTCGCGTGGTCATTCCCACTGCGTAAGCAGAAACGCGCAGTGAGAAATTAGCCGACCGCGCACCGGCGCCGATCGGCGGGTGAACTCGGCTTGCGCGCGGGCGTATTCGGCCCGTCCCGCCGCGGTCTCGACCGGCACGGGAGGGTAGCCCAGCGCCGCCAGGTCGTACGGGCTCGCGCGCATGTCCAGCTCGCGGATGTCCGCGGCCAGCTCGAAACAGTCGCCGACCAGTTCGGCGGGCACGAACGGGGCCAGCTTGAAGGCCGCGCGGTAGAGATCCATGTTGGCGTGCAGACAGCCGGGCTGTTCGAGGTCGGGCTGGGTGGCCCGGGTCGGCTGCGACCGGTTGAGCGGCCGCGCCGCGGCGGTGAAGAACCGGAACGCGTCGTAGTGACCGCAGCGGAGGTCGAGCGATTCGACCACGGCGTCGGTTCCCGCCGAGCCCAGCCGCAGCGGCAGCTGGTCGTGCCGGGTCTCCGGTGCCGGCTGCCGGTACACCATGGCCCACTCGTGCAGGCCGAAGCAGTTCAGCCGTGCCGGGCGGGACGCGGTCGCCCGCAGCAACGCCAATGTCGCGCGCACCGGGCGGGCGCGCTTCTCGGTGAAGGCCGCCGCGTCGAGCGCGACTCCGCCGTCGACCTCGCGGTAGCCGGTGCGGTCGAGGAACGACCGGGCGCCGCGCCCGCCCAGCACGACGCCCGGGCCGGGTTGCCAGCGCTCCAGCTGTGACGGCCGGTGCGGGTAGTACTGGAAAAGGAAGTCCAGCACCGGGTGCTTCTCGCCGCGCGAGCGCCGTTCCTGGTAGGGCACGGTCCACCGGCGCATCCGCTGGACGTGCGCGTGTTCCCGCGCGCGCCACTCGTCTTCGGCGAGCAGCGGGCGCGCCGCGCCGTCAGGCCGTGACATGGGTGCCGTCCCGGATCGTGCCCACGTATTCCTCGACCAGATCTTCCAGCGCCACCACGCCGACCGCCGTGCCCCTGGCGTCCAGCGCCCTGGCGAGGTGCGTGCCCTCCTTGCGCATGGCCGACAGCGCCTGGTCGAGGCGAGCGCCGACCGGCAGTTCGGTGAGCGCGCGGGTCTTGGCCGCCGGGATCCGCGTCGAGGGGTCCTCGCCGATCTGGTCGAGCACGTCCTTCACGTGCAGGTAGCCGATCAGCTCGCCGGAGGAGGCGCAGAGCGGATAACGCGAGAAACCCGTCGTCGACACCGCGCGCTCGACCTCACCGAGGGTGGGCGCGGCCGGCAGGGTGGTCAGCCGGGTGATCGGTACCAGCACATCCCGCACGGTCTTGCCCGCCGACGACAGCGTCTGACTGAGCCGGTCGTGTTCCGACTGTTCGAGCAGTCCTTCCCGCCGCGACTCGCTGAGCAGCTCGCCCAGCTCGGCGGAGGTGTAGGCGGTTTCCAGCTCGTCCTTCGGCTCGACCCTGGCCACCCGCAGCAGCGAGTTCGCGGCCAGGTTCAGCAACCAGATGAACGGGTTGACCAGCTTCACCCACGCGACATGCACCGGCACCAGCCAGAGCGCCAGCCGCTCCGGGTCGGCGATCGCGAGGTTCTTCGGCACCATCTCGCCGATCAGCACGTGCAGGATGGTGATGAAGGCCAGCGCGATCGCGAACGAGATCGGGTGCAGCAGCACCGCCGGGATGTGCAGCAGCGTGAAGAACCAGCCGAGCCGGTGGGCGATCGCGGGTTCCCCGAGCCGCCCCAGCAGCAGCGAGCACACGGTGATGCCCAGCTGGGCGCCGGCGAGCATCAGCGAGACCTGCCGGCTGGCGTTGATCACGATGCGGGCTCGGGCCTTTCCGCTTTCGAGCAGGGCTTCGAGGCGGTCTCGCCGCGAGGAGATCAGGGTGAACTCCGCGCCCACGAAGAACGCGTTGGCCAGCACGAGGACCACGACGAGGAAGATGGCGAGCCAGTCGTTCACGCGCCGGCCTCCGCTGCCGCGCCGGACGCGTCGATCCGGTGCACGCTCAGTTCGACGATGCGGTGCCGGTCCATCGCCGTCACGGTGAGCCGCCAGCCGTCCACGTCCACGCAGTTCCCGGTGTCGGGGATCTTCCCGAGCCGCTCCAGGACCAGGCCGGCGATGGTCTCGTAGTCGCCCTCCGGCATGCGGAAGCCGGTCAGCTCGGAGACCTCGTCCGCGCGGAGCTGGCCGGAGACCAGCCAGGTGTCGGTGTCGAGCTGGCGCGAGGCCGGTGCCTCGCCCTCGTCGTGCTCGTCGCGGACGTCCCCGATGATCTCCTCGACCACGTCCTCCAGGGTCACCAGCCCGGCCGTGCCGCCGTACTCGTCGACGACCATGGCGATCTGGAAACGCGAGTCGCGCAACCGGGCGAGCAGCGCGTCGCCGGGCAGCGAGCCCGGAACGGTCGGCACCGGACGGGTGATCGAGCCGATGCGCACCGTGTCCCGGTCCCGGGCACCGACCGTGAACACCTGCTTGACGTGCACCGCGCCCTGCACGTCGTCGAGATCCTGCTGGTAGACCGGGAAGCGGGACAATCCGGTGCGCTGCGAGATCTCGATCAGGTCGCTGATCGAGTCGGCCACGGTGAGCGACTCGATCTGCACGCGCGGCGTCATCAGCTCCTCGGCCGTGCGGCCACCGAAGCGCAGCGACTTGTCCAGCAGCTCGGCGGTCGAGGTGTCGAGGGTGCCGCTTTCGGCGCTGGCCCGCACGATCGAGCCGAGTTCCTGCGGCGAACGGGCCGACCGCAGCTCCTCCTGCGGCTCCACCCCGAACTTGCGGACCAGCCAGTTCGCGCTGTTGTTCATGAGCGTGATCAGCCAGCGGAACAGGGCGGAGAACCGTGAGTGGTAGCCCATCACCGCGCGCGCGGTCGCCAGCGGGCGGGCGATGGCGAGGTTCTTCGGCACCATCTCGCCGAGCACCATGGACAGCGTCGTGGCCAGCAGGAGGGCGATAAGCAGCGAAGCGCCCTCGGCCTGGCCCGGGGACAGGCCCACGGCGGTCAGCGCCGGGCGCAGCAGATCGCCGATCACCGGTTCGGCCACGTAACCGGTGAGCAGCGTGGTCAGGGTGATCGCCACCTGCGCGCCGGAGAGTTGGAAGGACAGCGTGGCGTGGGCCTTGCGGACCGTGCGGGAGCGCCGGTCGCCGACGTTGCGGACGTCGGCCTCGACGGTGCTGCGCTCCAGCGTGGTCAGGGAGAACTCGGCGGCGACGGCCAGGCCGGTGGCGACCGTCAGCAGGAGGAAGAACAGGATGCCCAGAATGGACAACGCGATACTCACGGGCAGTCACCCGATCGCGTGATGACGGGGAAGCCGGGTGTGTCGCCCGGCTCAGTACTGTCGCCAGGCGACTGCGCGTCGCGCACGGAAAAGTGTCACTCCTCGAAGAAACGGCTCGGTGCCGTAGATGATACCGGCTGAACGGGTGAGAAGCGGACGACGTTCCCGGAGCGGAGTCGGACCGGCGACGAGCGAAGCGCTACCGGGGAAACGCCGGGCCCCTGGACCCGCGGCGGTCCGCCGCCTGCCGGTGTGGCGTGACGGGATCCCGACGGTGCCCGCGCCGCGTCACAGCTCCTGGACGGCGTGGACGCGGTGGCGGCGGACGCTCTCCTCGATCAGGTCCAGCACCGGGCCCAGGTCGTCGGCCGGCAGGCCCTTGGCCAGATGGGACACCAGGCCTTCCAGCATCAGCTCCAGGTATGAGGTGAGCACGTCGACATCGACATCGTCGCGCAGGTTGCCGACGTCGCGCTGGCGCAGCAGTCGCTGCCGCGTGGCGGTGGTGAGCTGCTGCGAGCGCTCGGCCCAGCGGGCGCGGAACTCGGGATCGGTGCGCAGCCGCCGCGAGACCTCCAGGCGGGTGCCGAGCCAGTCCGCCGGGTGCTCGCTGACGCCCGCCAGCAGCTCCCGCATCACCTGCACCAGGCCCTGTGCGGCGACGACCTCGGCCATCCGGGCCGCGTCCTCCTCGGCGAGCGCGAGGAACAGGGACTCCTTGTCGCGGAAATGGTGGAAGATCGCGCCGCGGGACAGGCCGGTCGCTTCCTCCAGGCGTCGTACCGTGGCACCCTCGTAGCCGTGCCGGGCGAAGCACACCCGTGAGCCGTCGAGGATCTGGCGTCGTCTCGCGTCGAGGTGATCCTGGCTGACTCGTGGCATTCCGTGATCCTGTCACCCCGGGAAGTCCTTACGCAATCCGTACGTACGTACTTCTAGCACCGCGGAAAGCTGAAATTGTCGGACCCCGCGTGTAGCGTCCGAACGCAGGTGCTCCCCATCGATCGATTGGACGGGTACGTGATGACAGCCGTTCGCTCACCCTGCGGCAGCGACCCTGCCGCGTTGTCGGCGAAGGTGATTTCCGACCGCGCGGCCGGCGAAGCCTATGTCGCTTCGGTGTGCTTCAAGCACGGGCCACCGCGGCTGCTCGGGGTGGAACTCGAGTACACCGTGCACTACGCCGACGACCCCGCGAGACCCCTCGATCCCGATGATCTCGTCACCGCCCTTGGCCCGCACACCCCTCGGACACTGTGCGAGGACAGCCCCGAACAACCGCTGCCGGGTGGCTCGCCACTGAGTTTCGAACCCGGCTGTCAGGTGGAGATCTCCGCCCTCCCCCGGGAATCCCTGACCGAGCTGTACGAAACCGTCTCCGCCGATCTGGCCTATCTCACCGATCTTCTCGCCCGTGCCGGGTTCGCCCTTGGCGAAACCGGCATCGACGTCTTCCGCTCGCCCGCGCGTGTCCTCGACACCGAGCGGTACGCCGCGATGGAACGCCGTTTCGCGCCAGCGGGCACCGGTGGCATCACGATGATGTGCAGCACGGCGGGTCTCCAGATCTGTGTGGACGCCGGGGAACGGGACGGGCTCGCCGCCCGCTGGGCCGCCGTGCACGCGCTCGGCCCGCCCCTGATCGCCACCTTCGCCAACTCGCGCCACCACGCGGGCCGGGACACCGGATTCGCCTCGGCGCGGTGGCTGAGCGTGCTCGACACCGAGCGGAGCCGTACCTCCGCCACCCCGCCGTCGCCGGATCCCCCGGCGACCTGGGCGAGCCGCGTCCTGGACACCCCGCTGCTGGTGGTGCGGCGGCCCGACGCGCCGTGGGACGCGCCCGACGGGCTGACCTTCGGCGACTGGATCCAGGGCCGCGGCGCCGCCGCCGTGCTCGGCCCGCCCACCCACGCCGACCTCGACTATCACCTGACCACGATGTTCACCGGCGTGCGGCCGCGCGGCTACCTCGAGGTGCGCTACCTCGACGCACAGCCGGGACAGGATTGGCTGGTTCCGGTGGCACTGCTGACCGCGCTGCTCGATCGTCCCTCCACAGTGGACAAAGTGCGGGAGCTGTGCGAGCCGGTGGCCGGCCGGTGGGCGCAGGCGGCGCGGGCGGGGCTGGCCGAACCCGGGCTGGCCGCCATCGCCGCACGCGTGGTCGACCTCGGCTGCGCCGAGCTCACCCGCGCCGGCCTGCCCGAGCACACCGTCGACCACATCACCGAGAGCGTGCAGTCGCTCCTGGCCGCCGGCGCCCGCGCGAACGGCGAGAGGACAGTCTGGAGGAAAGACCGATGACCGGAGTTTCCGAAGCCGCCGGCGCGTTGCGCGAGCTGAGCCAGGACAAGCTCCGCGACCACGCCGCGGAGAGCCTGACGAGGGCCAGGTCGCGCAGCACCGTGCTCACCGACGCGGTGGACGACGCCGACCTCGTCCGCCAGCATTCGAAACTGATGTCGCCGCTGGTCTGGGACCTGGCGCATATCGGCAGCCAGGAGGAACTCTGGCTGGTGCGCGACGTCGGCGGTCTCGAGCCGCTGCGCCCGGACACCGACGACCTCTACGACGCGTTCCAGCACCCGCGCGCGAACCGGCCGTCGCTGCCGCTGCTCGGGCCGGCCGAGGCGCGGGCCTATGTCGGCCAGGTGCGGGCAAAGGCCTTCGACGTGCTGGAAAAGGCGCCGCTGGAAGGGCGCCGGCTCACCGAGGCGGCGTTCGCCTTCGGCATGATCACCCAGCACGAGCAGCAGCATGACGAGACCATGCTGGCCACCCACCAGCTGCGCACGGGCGATCCGGTGCTGCACGCGCCCGCCCCGCCGGGCCGCCGCACCGGCCCGCTCCCGGCCGAGGTGCTGGTGCCGGGCGGGCCGTTCGTGATGGGCACCAGCCTGGAGCCCTGGGCGCTGGACAACGAACGGCCGGCCCACGAGGTGGGGGTCGCGGAGTTCTTCATCGACACCACGCCGGTGACCAACGGCGCGTACCTCGAATTCGTCGAGTCCGGCGGCTACGACGAGCGCCGCTGGTGGAGCGAAGCCGGCTGGGAGTACCGCAGGGCCCACGACATCACCGCGCCGCGGTTCTGGCGCCGTGAGCCCGATGGCTGGTGGCGCACCCGCTTCGGCGTCGACGAGCCTCTTCCGCCGGACCAGTTCGTCGTACACGTCTCCTTCCACGAAGCCGAGGCGTACGCCGCGTGGGCGGGCAAGCGGCTGCCGACCGAGGCGGAGTGGGAGAAGGCCGCCCGGTTCGACCCGGCGACCGGGCAGTCCCGCCGTTACCCGTGGGGCAACGAGGATCCCACGCCCGGGCACGCGAACCTCGGGCAGCGTCACCTGTCCCCGGCGGTCGCCGGGGCGTATCCGGCGGGTGCCTCCGCGCTCGGTGTGCACCAGCTGATCGGTGATGTCTGGGAGTGGACGAGCACCGATTTCGGCGGGTATCCGGGGTTCGCCGCTTTCCCGTACCGCGAATACTCGGAGGTGTTCTTCGGCCCCGGGTACAAGGTGCTGCGCGGCGGATCGTTCGGCACCGACGCGGCGGCGATCCGGGGCACCTTCCGGAACTGGGACTACCCGATCCGGCGGCAGATCTTCTCGGGGTTCCGGTGTGCGCGCGACGCCGGTTCGCAGCGATGAGACGCCCGAGTGGGGCGGACATCGCGGGGTCCCGCGAGGAGGCCGCCGGTGTGTAGGCACCTCGCCTACCTGGGCCCCGCGTGCTCGCCCGCGGAGTTCGTCTTCGCCGCGCCGCATTCGCTGCTGCACCAGTCCTACGCACCGGCCGACATGCGCGGCGGCGGCACGGTGAACGCGGACGGCTTCGGCCTGGCCTGGTACGGCGAAACCGGCGAGCCCGTGCGCCATCGGCGCGCGAGTCCGTTGTGGACGGACCAGGACCTGCCCGCGCTCGCCCGCTCGGTGCGGTCCGGGGCGTTCGTGGCCGCGGTGCGCAACGGCACCACCGGTATGCCGGCGGGCGAGGCGGCCTGCGCCCCGTTCGCCGACGGCCGGTGGCTGTTCAGTCACAACGGACTGGTGCGCGGCTGGCCGGAAACGCTGGCCGGACTCGCGGGAAGGCTCCCGGTCACCGATCTGCTGACGCTGGCCGCACCGACGGATTCGGTGGTGCTGTGGGCACTGCTGGCCGAGCGGCTGCGCTCGGGCGAGGACCCCGAAAAGGCCGTCTTCGCGTTGATCGGCGAGGTGGCGGCCGCGGCGCCGGGATCACGGCTGAACTTCCTGCTCACCGACGGCACCGTGCTGATCGCCACGGCGTGGACGCACGCGCTGTCGGTGCGGGAGACGGGGAGCGGGCCCGGCGCCGCCGTGCTGGTGGCGTCCGAACCGCTGGACACCGATCCGGCTTGGCGGCCGGTTCCCGACGGGCACGCCGTCGTGGCGCGCCGGGAAGGCGCCGGAGTTCACACCTGTCGAGTCGTTCCCATGTCCGACCCCATTCCCGACCCCATCCCCATTCCCGACCCCATCCCCGACGATCGGAGCGAGACATGACCGGGCTGGATGTGCATCAGGCCGCCGCCGATCTCACCTCGGCGCTGGCCGTCGACGTGCGCTCGGGCCTGTCGGCCGCGCGGAAATGGCTGCCGTCGAGATGGTTCTACGACGCGCGCGGAAGCGCGCTGTTCGAGGACATCACGGCGCTGCCGGAGTATTACCCGACCCGCGCCGAACGCGAGGTGCTCGCGCGGGAGGCCGCCGAAATCGCGCGCGTCACCGGCGCGCGCGCCCTGGTGGAACTGGGTTCGGGGTCGAGCGAGAAGACCCGCCTGGTGCTCAACGGCCTGCGTGCGCACGGGACCTTGCGCGCGTTCGTACCGCTCGACGTGTCCGAGTCGGCGCTGTCCGAGGCGGTGGCTGCGATCCGCGGCGACTACCCGGGCCTCGACGTGCACGGCGTGGTGGGCGACTTCACCGAGCATCTGGGCCTGCTGCCCGGCGAACCGCCGCGGCTGGTGGCGTTCCTCGGCGGCACGATCGGCAACTTCGGGCCGGCCGATCGCGGCAAGTTCCTGCGCTCGGTGCGCGACGTGCTGGCCGAAGGGGAGTGGCTGTTGCTCGGCACGGACCTGGTCAAGGACCCGGGCATCCTGGTCGCCGCCTACGACGACGCGGCCGGGGTCACCGCGGAGTTCAACCGCAACATCCTGCGGGTGATCAACGAGCGGCTCGGCGCGGACTTCGATCCCGGTCGGTTCGACCACGAGGCGTACTGGGACGCCGAGGCCGAGTGGATCGAGATGCGCCTGCGTGCCCGGGAGGCCATGACGGTCCGGATACCGGGGGCCAAGATGGCGGTCGCCTTCGCCGCGGGGGAGTACATCCGCACCGAGATCTCGGCGAAGTTCCGTCCGGCCGGGATCGCGGCCGAGCTGGCGGAAAGCGGTTTCAGCGTCGAACGCTGGTGGACCGACGCCGGGAAGAGGTTCGGCGTCTCGCTGGCCCGGGCCCGCTCCGCCTGAACCGGAAGCCACGCCGCCCCGGGCCGCCCGGTCACGAGGTGGTCGAATAGGACGGTGAACCCGTTTCCGGCGCTGGCCCGCGCACTCGGTACGCAACCCTGGCTGATGAAATTGGCGAAGGCGATCATCTGGGCCGACAAGCGGTTGTACCGGGTGTTCCGGGGGCGGGTGAGCCTGGTCGGGATCGCCGGCCTCCCGTCGCTGCGGTTGACCACGATCGGCCGCAGGAGTGGTCTGCCCCGCAGTCACAACCTGCTGTATTTCCCTTACGAGCACGGTTTCGTGCTCGTCGGGTCGAACTGGGGCCGCCCACGGGACCCGGCCTGGACGTTCAATCTCCTGGCGCACCCCGAAGCCACGGTCGAGGTGCGCGGGAAGGCGATTCCGGTCCTCGCCGCGCCGGTCAAGGGGGAACGCTACGACGAGTTCTGGCGGCGGCTGCGGGACTTCTGGCCCGGCTACGAGATGGAACGCGTCGAGGCCGGCCGCGAGCTGCCCATCTTCCTGCTCACCCGGCGGTAGCCGGTGTCGCGGCCTTGCCGCGGCGGTAGCGCGGTCGGTGGCCCGGCAAGCGGCTGTGCCGGGTGGCAGGACAGTGGCGATGAATCGGCTTGCAATGCGGTGACCGTCCGGCGAGACCGGCGCCGCTTCTTGCGCGGGCGCGCTAGTCGACCAAGGCCTGATTTGTGACGATTTGGCGGAAACTCGCCCTGAACGTTCGGAGAACTTCTCTGGTCTTGGCCTTAAGGTCGGCAGATGTTCACCTGGCGCTCTTACGCTCCGTTCGCAGTTGTAGTCCTTTCGTGTGAGGGAGCAGGGTGTCGCGCTGGGTTCTAGGCGTAGTGGCGGCACTGGTGCTGTGTCTGGGGGGCGGGGTGTGGCTCTGGCAGGGCACCGCGGCGCCGGCGCCTCCGGGGGATCCCGTCATCACGGTCTCCCGCGCCACCTGTGGGGACGGCTGGACCGATCCGAAACCCGGCCCGCAGACCTTGCAGGTGCACAACACCGGTTCGGTCGCGGCCGAGGTCGACCTGGTCGATCCCGCCACGGGCACGGTGTACGGCGAGGTGGCGGGCCTGGGACCGGGCACCACGCGGCCCCTGCAGGTCAGCCTGGGCAACGGGTCCTACGCCTTCCGGTGCCTGCTGGAGGAGACCGACCCGATCCTCGGGCCGAGCGTGACCATCACCGGCGGCCCGGCGCGGTCCGGCCCCGCGGTCGTTCCGGTGACCAGCAACGACCTGCTCGAACCGCTCAAGGAGTACCAGACCTACGTGGCCGCCGGTCTGGCCACGCTGGCCGGCCAGACCGACGCGGTCCAGACCGCCGTGCACGCGCAGGATCGCAGCGCCGCCGAGGCGGCCTGGCTGACCGCGCACCTGACCTACGAACGCCTCGGCGCCGCCTACGGCGCGTTCGGCGACGCGGACAAGGAGATCAACGGGACCGCGGACGGCCTGTCCGGCGGCACCGCCGACCCCGGCTTCACCGGATTCCACCGGCTGGAGAACGGGTTGTGGCACAACGAACCCATGCCCGCGCTCGCCGCGGTCGCCGATCAGCTCGACTCCGCCGTGCACACCCTGCGCGAGCAGTTCCCGAACGAGCAGATCGATCCGATCGACCTCGGCCTGCGCGCGCACGAGATCATGGAGAACACCCTGCAGTTCGAACTGACCGGGCACACCGACTACGGCAGCGGCACGAACCTGGCCACCGCCCTGGCCAACCTGGACGGCACCCGCGAGGTGCTGAACGTGCTGCGCCCGCTGCTGACCTCGCGCATGCCCTCACTGTCCGAAGTGGACGCCGAGCTGAACCGGGTGCAGGCGGCGCTGACCTCGGCGCAGCGTCCCGACGGGAGCTGGACCCCGGTCGGGCAGCTCGCCCGCGCCCAGCGGGAGAAGATCGACGGCTCGGTCAGCGAGCTGACCGAGCTGCTCGCGCCGATCGCCGCCATCACCGAGCCGAGGCGGACCACATGAGCCGCCCCGTGCCGAGCCGGCGCCCGGTAGCGCGCGAACACGCGGGGGAGCAGGCGTGAGCGGCGATCTCGGGCGCAGGTCGTTCCTGCGTGGCGCGGTGGTCGGCGCCGGGGTGACCGCGGCGACCGCGGGTGCCGGCGTCGGGATCGGGCTGGCGGTGGCCTCGGGACCGGGGCAGGCGCCGCCGGGTGTGCCGTCCTTTCCCTTCGAGGGCACCCATCAGGCCGGCATCCTGCGGGCGTCGTCGGCACAGTCCATTGTGGCCTCGTTCGACGTCATCGCCGACGACCGGGCCGAGCTGACCGACCTGCTGCGCGCCATCACCGACCGGGCACGCTTCCTCACCACCGGCGGCACGCCTCCCACGACCGGGATCACCGCGCCGCCGGCGGACTCGGGCGTCCTCGGACCGACGGTGCCCGCCGACGGGTTGTCGGTCACGGTCGGGGTCGGCGCCTCCCTGTTCGACGACCGGTACGGGCTGGCCGCCAGGAAACCGGCGAAACTGGGCGCGATGCGCACGTTCCCGAACGACGCGCTCGACGAGAACCAGTGTCACGGCGATCTGAGCCTCGTCGTGGCCGGGGACAACATCGACACCGTGGTGCACGCCCTGCGCGACATCGCCCGCGCCACCCGCGGCGGGATGCAGCTGCGCTGGAAGATCAACGGCTTCGGCTCGCCTCCGCGGCCGTCGGGGACCCCGCGGAACCTGATGGGGTTCAAGGACGGCATCGCCAACCCGGACACCGGCGACCCCGCCGAGCTGAACCAGCTGGTCTGGGCCGCGCCCGGGGCCGGCGAACCGGCGTGGACGGCGGGCGGCAGCTACCAGGTGATCCGGCTGATCCGGATGCTGGTCGAGTTCTGGGACCGGGTCTCGATCACCGAGCAGGAGAACATCTTCGGGCGGCGCCGGGACAGCGGCGCGCCGCTCGACGGCGAACGGGAGACCGACATCCCGCAGTACGCGCTGGATCCCATCGGCGCGGCCATCCCGCTGACCAGCCACATCCGCAAGGCCAACCCGCGCACCCCGCAGACCGACGCGAGCCGGATCCTGCGGCGGTCCTGCAACTACGACCGGGGGATCGACTCGAACGGCAACCTGGACATGGGTCTGGTCTTCGTCTGCTACCAACAGGACCCGCTCCGGCAGTTCGAAGCGGTCCAAACGCGACTGATCGACGAACCGCTGGTGGACTACATCTCCCCGTTCGGCGGCGGCTATTTCTTCGCACTGCCCGGGGTCACCGGGCCCGATGACCACTTCGGACGGGCGATGCTCGCCTGACCGGAGGGAAGTTAAGTCCAACTCAGGAGGACACAGTGGACAGAGCTTTCGGCTTCATACGCCGTAAGCGGGTACTGCTCAGCGCGGGTGCGCTGGTGGTCGCGGCGGGGGTCGCGACCACGGTCACCACCTTCGCGGGCGCCGATGCCCAACCGCTCGAGCCGCAGTACGCGGGCACCATCGCCACCTCGACGCCGATCAAGCACGTCGTGGTGATCTTCGGTGAGAACGTCTCGTTCGACCACTACTTCGGTACCTACCCGAACGCGGCCAACACGAACGGCACGCCGTTCACACCCGCCAAGGGCACGCCGAAGGTCAACGGGTTGTCGCCGCAGTTGTTGACCAACAACCCCAACGCGTACAACCCGAAGCGGCTGAGCCCCAGCCAGGCGCTCACCTGCGACCAGAACCACAGCTACAACAAGGAACAGGCCGCTTTCGACGGCGGCAAGATGGACCAGTTCGTGCAGAACACCGAGGCGGACCAGTGCACCGGCCAGCCGGTGATCTACGGTGCCCCCGGGCTCGTCATGGACTACTACGACGGCAACACCGTCACCGGCATGTGGAACTACGCTCAGCACTACGCGATGAGCGACAACTCGTTCGACACCCAGTTCGGGCCGTCCACCCCGGGTGCGCTCAACCTGATCTCCGGT
>DASSAD010000180.1:0-10584 GCA_035685725.1 Amycolatopsis sp.
CGTCGCGAAGCCCCACCTCACGGACGGCGACGCGGCCAACTCGGCCCGCCCACCGGGCCCGGCGGCGGGCGGTGGCACGTCCGGCAGCAGGGTGCCGACGAGGACAGCGGACACCACGGCGAGCAACGCGACGAACCCGAACGACGCGCGCCAGCCCAGCGTGGACCCGATCGCGGTGCCGATCGGCGCGCCCGCGGTGAGCGCGAGCGCGTTGCCGGTCGCGGTGACCGCGATGGCGCGGGGCAGGTTCTCGGGGCTGCTCAGCGCAGCGGAAAAGGCGGCGGCGGGTGCCATGAACAGCGCAGCACCGGCAGCGGCGACGACGCGAGCCAGGACGAGCACCGCGAGGTTCGGCGCGCCCGCCGCGAGCAGGTTGGCCGCCACGAAGACGAGTGCCGCGCCGACGAGCAAGCGCCGAGGGCGCACGCGGCGGAACCGCGCGATGAGCGGCGGACCACCGAGCGCGTAGGCCAGTGCGAACACCGTGACCAGTTGCCCGCACACCGAGACGCTCGTGTGCATGTCGCGCGCGACGTCGGGCAGCACGCCCGCGATCACGTACCCCTCCGTGCCGACCGCGAAAGCTCCGAAGGCGAGAAGATAGACCCGAGGGTTAACCATGGTACAAACCTTTCTACACCAGAAAGGCACGGCGCGTTCCGTGCTACCAACGGCCGGCCGGAGTAACCGGCTCATGGAACTGTTGGCCCACAACGGAGGCAGACCATCGACGACCGCCTTGAACCCGCGATCCTGAAAGCGCTTGCCAGGACAGGCTCCAGCGGTGGCGAGACTCCATTCGGCCGGCGAGCGCACCCACCCTTTGTCCACAAAGGATCAAACCCGCTCAGGTGCGGTCGATCGGTGGCCTGGCGCTGGTCTTCGCCCTGGCGTGCGTGGTGACCACGCGGAGCAGGTAGGCCAGGCCGGAGGCGGCGAACAGGGCGACGACCAGCCAGAGCCAGCGGCCGAGGTAGGGCTGCTGGCTCAACGAGGTCGCGGCCAGGTGGGTGACCGTGCCCTGGCGGATGATGCCGGGCAGGAACATCACGAAGGTCAGGCCGGCACCCAGCAGCGGAAGCCGGACGTAATTGATGATCCGCACCGGCAGGAGCCGTAGCACGCGGTCGGTGCCGGTGTAGAGGGGGAACAGGACGAAGTCGTGGGCCAGCACCGCGCCGGCGAACCAGGTCAGAATGGTGGGCGACGCCGGATCTCCCAGCAGGAACGCGGCCGCGTAGGCGGCGAGTGCGAGGCAGGGCAGCAGAACCAGCAGGTGCGCCGGGCGTGCTCCGGAGAAATCGGTGAACCGCCTCATCGGGCCCTCCGGAAGTCGATCGAGCGAACCCATTTCGTGCAGTGCACGCCCGGCAGCGCGGGCACGATGATCCGCGCGGGAAAACCGTGGTCGAGGCTCAGGTCGGCGCCGTTGACCCGGAGCGCGAGCAGCGCGTCCGGATCGGTCACCTGCCCGGCGTTGAGCGTGGCCCGCGCGAACGGCCCGTCCTCGATCGAGGCGACGAGCGCCGAAACCGGATGCGGCACGCCCGCCAGCGCGGACAGGTCTCGCAGCCGGACTCCGGTCCAGGTCTGCACCGTCGACCACCCCTCCACGCACGCGATCGGAAGCCGGGCGGTGTGCTGGGGAAGGGCGGACAACTGGTTCCGGGTGAACGCGCGCTCGGCGTTGAGGACGAGGCGCCAGCGCTCCCCGGTCGCGTCAGCGGGGATCCGGGCCGCCGCCGCGGTCTTGTTGATCGGGTAGTGGTTCGCCCCCTCCCCCGGCTGCCGGCCGCGCGGCAGGAGCAGCGCCAGATCACGCAGCGGGCCACCGACCGTCTGTCCTGCGGTGAGCATGCCGACCAGCAGCACACCGCCGCCGACGGCGCCGAGCAGGCCACGCCGGCTCATCGTCGGGGGCGCGGGATCGGCGGCCACGAGGCCGGTCGCGTCCCGCGCCTCCGGCCGTGTCCGTGCCAGCGGCGTCGCCAGTTCCTTGCGCAGAGAACGGGAGCGCAGGGACCGGACCATGGTGGGCAGCTTGAGTATCGTGTGCGCGGCGAAGGAGGCTATGAACACCCACGCGCCGATGTAGTGCCCGGTGTAGAAGCTGAACCCGAACACGTAGTCGTACTGGATGTTGAGCACGCCGGTGGCTGTCTCGAACAGGATGCTGCCGACCAGCAGCGCCACGGAGACACGTTCGAGCGCGTGGGCGACCGAACGGATCGGCGGCCAGGCGAACAGTTTCGGGATGACGGACCACAGTTTGGCCAGCACCACCGGCACCAGCACCAGGCCCAGTCCGACGTGCAGGCCCTGGGTGAGGCGGAACAGCCAGGACGGGCGGGTCGGCCAGTCGAAGATCGGCAGGTGCAACCATCCGACGTCGGCCGGGCTGCTCTGGCCCGGGCCGTAGGCGACGTAGTCCAGAAGGCCGGTGATGATCACCAGCGGCAGGCAGGCCAGCAGTACGGCGCCGAACACCGACGTCAGCCACGGTCCGCGCAGCGGGCTGCGGAACCGGATACGCCTCGCCGCGCTACGCAGCATGAACATCGGGATCACTCCTTGGTGAGGGCGGCGAACCAGCGGCCCGCCCGTTCGGCGAACCAGGTGGGCGTCAGGCCGCTGCCGTGCGCCGCGCCGCGCACGGCGTCCACACCGAGCCATGCCCAGGCGAACCAGTGTTCGGACGTGCCGCCGTCCTCGGCGACCCTGACCTGCCCCTGGCGCAGCCCGGTGCCGGGCGCGTCGATCTCGACCAGGGCGGTCCCGCCGGGGCACAGCAGTTCGCCGACCCGGCGCAGCAGCGCCGCGGGGTCGCCGCCGATGCCGATATTGCCGTCGGCGAGCAGGGCATGCCGCCATCGGCCTTCGCCGGGAAGGGGGCCGAACAGGTCCCGGCAAGCCGCGGCGGCGCCGCGTTCGCGGGTCAGCTCGACCGCGACGGGCGAGACGTCGATGCCGAGGGCGGTCACGCCCCGCTCGGTCAGCGCCGCGGTGAGGCGCCCGGGTCCGCAGCCGAGGTCGACGGTCGGGCCGGTGCACGCGCGCACCAACAGCTCGTCGCCGCGGCTCCGGCTGGCGCGCCAGCGGTGGACGGGAAGCGAGATCCGCGTTCCGCTCGCCAGTTCGAGGCTGATCTGCCGGCCCAGCAGCCCGGGTTCGAATCCGCTCAGCACGGCGCCACCCCGGTCGCCACCCCGGTCGCCACCCCGGTCGCCACCGCGACGGCGGCGGCGAATCGGCTGCCCGGCACCATTGCGGCCACGCGGCGTGCGTCGACCATGGTGTCCACATCGGACATCACCGGGAGCGCGCCGACCGCATACCCGCCGCGGCGCAGGACATCGTGGGTCCGGGCACCGGTATCGGGGCGCGACATGGCCACCGTGCGCAGGACATCCGCGGTACGCGGGTCGCGCAGCGCCAGGCCCCACCAGCCGCCGTCGAGTGCCCGGCCCAGCACCGCGTCGAACTTCTCCAGGCGGTTGAGTGCGGCTGCCAGCAGCCGCGGCGTCAGCTGTGGGGTGTCCATGCCGATCTGAACGGTGCGCGAATCGGGATGGCGGTCGGCGACGTCGGCGTGTGCGTTGGCCAGCCGGGCGGGAAAACCGTCGCCCCGCTGGGGAAGCACTTCGCACCGGTCGAGCAGGGCGGCCAGTTCGGGGGCCTGCTCGGCCCGGCCGGGATCACCGGTCATCGCCACCACGACCCGGGCATCCGGTGTGGCCAGCGCGCAGTCCACAGTGTCCAGTAACGCGGCCGCGGCGATGCGTGCCGCCTGGCGCGGGGTGGCGGCCGGGCTGAGACGAGTCTTCGCCTCCCCGGCCACCGGGGCCTTGGCGACGACGAGCACGATCCGGGTCATCGCAGCAGCCCCGCCATGTCCCGGACCGCGCGCAGCGTTCCGCGCACCGAACCGGAGACCTTGCTCTTCGTGCCCGCGGCACGAGGCCGGTAGGCAACGGGCAGCTCCGTTACCGTCCAACCCGCGGCAGCCGCCCGGAGCAGCACTTCCAGCGGGTAGCCGTACGCGCGGTCGAGCACCCCGAGAGCGAGCAGATCGTCGCGTCGCCCGGCGCGGACTGGTCCGATGTCGGTCACCGGCAGGCCGCGACGCCTCATCACCGCGGCAAGAACCCGGTTGCCCGCGCGGGCGTGCCACGGCCACACTCCCCGCGCCACGGGCCGTCGCGCGCCGATGGCCAGCTTCCGCTGTCCCACCAGGGAAACCAGGGCACGCAGTTCCGTCGGGTCGAGCGAGCCGTCGGCGTCGATGACGCACACCACTTCGGCGGTGGCCGCCATCAGCCCGGCGTGCACGGCCGCGCCGTACCCCCGGTGGGGCTCGTGCACGACCTTCGCGCCGTGCGCGGCGGCGATCGCCGGTGAGCCATCGGACGAGCCGTTGTCCACCACGATCGGCCGGTAGCCCGGCGGCATCGCCGCGAGCACGCCGGGCAGCGCGGCCGCCTCGTCGAGACAGGGCAGGATCACGTCGACGTGGTATCGGAAGTCGGTCATGGAACACACGGTATGTCCATGATGGACATACCGTAACCCTTGCGCCCCTTACCGAATTGTGACGACGGCGAGGATCTTACGGACTTCTGACGGTGCCGTGGGCGGGCTGGCCCGGCATCGCTTCCGGCGCTACGGTCGGCCCGGTGACCGCACCCGCCCCGGCCCCGCCGGAGACACCTGTTCCCCCGCGCCCACACCGGGCCGATCTGGTCGCCGGCGGCGCGGTCGTCGCGCTCGTGCTGGCCGCGGTCGCCGGCTGCCTGTGGTGGAACCCGGGCCGTCAGATCGGCCCGCGTGCGTTCGCCGGCGCGAACCCGGAGTTCGGCGAGTGGCCGATCCTGGGCACCTGGCTCCCGCATGCCGGCCCGGCGACCCTGTCCACTGTGGTCATCGCGCTGGTGGTCGTGCTCCGGGGTCCACAACTCGCGGAACGCCTGTCGTGGCGACGGGCGCTCGCCTCGGCCTACGGTGCCGCGGTGGCCTGGACGTTGTCGCTCGCGCTGATCGATGGCTGGCAGACCGGAGTCGCCGGACGGCTCACCACGAGCGCCGAATACCTGTCCGAGGTGCCGCGCATCACCGGCATCGGCACCATGCTGCGCACCTTCAGCAGCCGGATCCTGGACTACCAGCCCGATTCGTGGACCACGCATGTCGCCGGTCACCCGCCCGCGGCGACCCTGGTGTTCGTCCTGCTCGACCGGATCGGTCTGGGTGGCGGCGGGGCGGCCGGCGTGGTGTGCATCCTGGTGGGCGCGCTGGTCGCGGTCGCCGTGCCGGTCACGATCTCCGTGCTGGGCCACCGCGAGTCGGCCCGCGCGGCGTTGCCGTTCCTGGTCCTGTTCCCCGGCGCGGTGTGGGTGGGGGTGTCCGCCGACGGCCTGTTCGCCGGGGTGACCGCGACCGGGATCGCGCTGCTCGCGCTCGGCGCCACCGGCCGGCTCGCCTGGGCGTTGGCCGGCGGCGTGGTGCTCGGTGTGGGGATCTTCCTGTCCTACGGGCTCGTCCTGATGGGCGCGATCGCATTGCCGGTCGTAGCGGTGACCCGCCGCTGGCCGGCGCTGATCGTGGCGCTGGCCGGCGCGTTCGGCGTCGTGGCGGCGTTCGCGGCGGCCGGGTTCTGGTGGCCGGAGGGCTACCATCTCGTCGTCGAGCGCTATTACCAGGGCATCGCCACCCGGCGCCCGTATTCGTACTGGGTGTGGGCCGACCTGGCGTGCCTGGCGCTGGCCACCGGACCGGTGGTGGGGCCGGGGCTGCGGCGCGCGGCCACCGCGTGGCGGTCCGGGAAGGGACTCGTGGCGCTGGTGGCCGGCGCTGCCGTGGCCGTGCTCGCTTCCGACCTCTCCGGCCTGTCCAAGGCCGAGGTCGAACGGATCTGGCTGCCGTTCGCGGTGTGGCTGGTGGCCGCGGGGGCCTTGCTGCCACGGGCATCCCGCCGGTGGTGGCTGATCGCGCAGGCGGCCACCGCACTGACCGTCAACAGCCTCGTGGTGACCAACTGGTGAGGTGGACATGCCGCAGGAGCCGGTGACGGGCCGGGTGCTCGTCGTGGACGACGACGTGACGGTGCGGGAGGTGGTGTGCCGCTACCTGGAGCGGGCCGGTCACCTGGTCGCCACCGCGGACACCGGTGAGGATGCGCTCGCGTCGCTGGCCGCGCACCCGCCGGACCTCGTGGTGCTCGACCTGATGCTGCCCGGCATCACCGGACTCGAGGTGTGCCACCGTCTGCGCCGGACCAGCTCCGTGCCGGTGATCATGCTGACCGCGCTCGACGAGGAGGAACACCGCATCGCGGGGCTCCAGCTCGGCGCCGACGACTACGTGGCCAAGCCGTTCAGCCCGCGGGAGCTGGCGCTGCGCGTGTCGTCGGTGCTCCGCCGCGCGAAGGTCACGCCGCCCATGTCCGCGGTGACCGTGACCGACGGCGACCTGGTGATCGATCCGGGGGCGCGCCAGGCCGTGCTGCAGGGCACCCGGCTGTCGCTGACCACCCGCGAATTCGACCTGCTGCTCTTCCTCGTGACCCATCGCGGCACCGTGTTCACCCGGGAGCAGCTCCTGGACCGGGTATGGGGCTGGAACTTCGGCGATCAGTCCACTGTGACCGTCCATATGAGACGGTTGCGGGAGAAGGTGGAGCGGGATCCAGCTCGGCCCGAGCGAATCATCACGGTGTGGGGCGTCGGTTACCGCTACGACCCGCGGCGGGCACGATGATCTCCTCGGGCGAACCGCTGAGCGCGCTGGTCCAGCATGCGCTGCACATCCTCCCCGTGGCACTCGCGCTCGTCCTGCCGGTGGTCGCGGCCGGAGCGCTCGTGCTGCACTCGGTGCGGACCCGCGCGCTGAGCACCACCATGACACTGCTGGCGCTCATCCCGCTTGCCGCGATGCTCGCCGGGATTCTCGGCGTCAGCGGCTTCATGTTCACCGACACGCTCGCCACCACGCTGCTGGTGTGTGTGCTGGTCGCACTCGTGGTGGTACCGGTCGCCGTGCTCATCGGGCGGGCGATCGCGCGGCGCAGCGTGTGGGAACGGGAGGCACGCGAGCGCGAGCGGGCCGCGGAAGCCTCCCGGCGGGAGCTGGTCGCCTGGATCAGCCACGACCTGCGCAGTCCCCTGGCGGGAATCCGGGCGATGGCCGAGGCGCTCTCCGACGGCGTGGTGGCCGAGCACGACGAGGTCGCCGAGTACGCGGCCCGGATCAGCGGCGAGACCACCAGGCTCTCGGGCATGGTCGACGACCTGTTCGAGCTGTCCCGCATCACCGCCGGCGCGCTGCGGTCGACCATGGCCGCCGTGTCCCTGAGCGAGATCGTGGGCGATGCGCTCGCCGCCCAGGCACCCGTCGCGCACCGCAAGGGCGTCCACGTCCTGGCCGACGCGGAAGCCTGGCCGACCGTGCTGGGCAGCGACACCGACATCGGCCGGGTGATACGGAATCTGCTCGCCAACGCCATCCGCCACACACCGCCCGACGGCACGGTGACCGTGCGGGTGCACCGCGACGGCCCCGACGCGGTCCTCGCCGTCGACGATGCCTGCGGCGGGATCCCCGAGGCCGAGCTGGCGCGGGTCTTCGACGTGGCCTTCCGCGGCGCGGCCGCCCGCACCCCCGAGTTCGGCAACCAGCCCGCCGGCGCCGGACTGGGCCTGGCTATCGCCAAGGGACTGGTCGAGGCGCACCACGGGCGCATCGATGCCCGCAACCACGGCCCCGGCTGCCGGTTCGAGGTGCGCCTTCCCGCCACCGCGAGCTGACGTCCTCAGCCAAGCCTCGCGGGCTCGCGGAGCGGATCTTCGGCGAACGCGGCGACGCCTTCCGCGAACGACACCGCGGCACGGAAGCCGAGCAGCGTCTCGGCACGACGCGGATCGGCGACCACGTGCCGCACATCCGAAGCCCGGGCGCCACCCACGACGCGCGGCGCGGGACCCCCGCAGGCCCGCGCCAACCGATCCGCCAGTTCCCCCACCGTATGCGGATCTCCCGAGCACACGTTCACCGGCGTGAAGCCGCCGCGCTCACCGGATCGCTCCACCGCCAGCGCGTTGGCCGTGGCCACGTCCCGCACATGCACGAAGTCCCGCCGCTGCCGGCCGTCTTCCAGCACCGTCGGCGACGCCCCACGGGACAGCGCCGACCGGAACAGCGAGGCGACCCCGGCGTACGGCGTGTCCCGCGGCATCCGCGGGCCGTACACGTTGTGGTACCGCAACGCCCATACGCTCCCACCGGTCTGGCGCGCCCACGCCGACGCCAAGTGCTCCTGCGCGACCTTCGTCGCCGCATAGGTGCTGCGCGGGTCCAACCGGGCGTCCTCGTCCACCAGCCGCCACGACAGGGGATCACCGCACCGCGGGCACACCGGCTCGTACTGCCCACGCTCGAGGTCCTCGGACCGGCGCGGGCCGGGGCGCACCACGCCGTGCCGCGCACAGCCATAGGAACCCTCGCCGTAGACGACCATCGACGAGGCCAGCACCAACCGGTTCCGACCGGCCGCGTGCATCGCGGCGAGCAACACCGCCGTGCCGAAATCGTTGTGCGTGGCGTAGTCCGGACCGTCGGAGGGGTCGAGTCCATGCCCTACCACCGCGGCCTGGTGACACACCACATCGACGTCCGTCATCAGCTTCGTGAGCAGCTCCCGGTCCCGGACGTCCCCGCGCACGAAATCCCACCCCGCCGCCCACGCCGGAACACCACTCGAGCCGTGGGCCTTGTCCAGCAGGTTGTCCAGCACCCGCACCTGATGCCCCCGTTCGGTCAGCACATCCGAAACGTGGGAACCGATGAACCCGGCGCCGCCCGTGATCAGCACTCGCATGCGGCCACCGTAGGTCCCGGCGGGTCCGTCCGGGGGCCCGTCCGCGCCCCGGTCAGGAAATCGTAAGACCTGCCGCCGACGCGGACGGTCGGATTCCCAGGTTTCTGGCCACCTGCTCGGTGTGCCGGTCCGCGTCCCCGAACGCGGACGCGGACGCGAAGGCGTGCTTGTTCAACCAGGCGGCGATGGTCGTGGCGATCGCGTCGGGCTGGTCCTCCGGGGTGTGATGGCCGGCGACGAGATCGTGTTCGGCGATGTCGATGCCGGCTACGTCGGCGGCGCACCATGCGATGAGCTCGGCGCCCATCATCGTTCCGGGGCCGGGTTGGAAGGTGAGTAGCAGCTTGGGCACGCCGGCACTGGTCATCAGCATGTCGTCGTAACGGTTGATCCTGGCCACGACGTCTGCCGGCTCCCCGCCGACTGGCATCGCTCGCGGCCATTGCAGCAGTGGCAGGCGGCCGTCGCGCGTCGGGTACGGCTTGCGGTAAGTGTCACGGGTCCACCGCGATCATGACGACGACTCGCCCAGGCGGGTCAGGAGGAGGGGTCTGATAGCGCTTGGTGTAACGGGACACGCCGTCGGCCACCTGGTATGGATTGCCGGACACGGTCGCTGGGCGGCACCGGTTCGTGGAGCTGGAACGTCGCATCACCACCATCACGCCCAAAGTGCTGACCCAGCGGCTACGACAGCTGGAACGCGACGGGCTTGTCGTGCGCACCTATCACCCCGGGGTCCCACCGCGGGTGGAGTACGAGATCAGCGACCTGGGACGCAGCCTCGCACCAGTGTTCGCGACACTCGTCGAATGGTCCTTCAACCTGGACAAGGTCGAACAAGCACGCGTGGCCTACGACGCGAAGCAACGGACCCGCAACCACCGAACTTGAGCGAAATCTGGCTGGGAACCGCCGCCGAGCCGGTCCGGAAGCGAGGAGGAATAGCGCACACTTCCCATATCGACTCTTCACCAGTCGTTCGGTCTGCGCATGATGGTCGAACCCACGCCGGCCGGCGAGGAACGCCCGGCCGCCCTGCGGCTGCCCGGCCAGATCGACAAGGCCGTCAAGGAGCACCGCGCGATACTCGGGGCCATCCGGGCCTCCGACGCCACTTCGGCCCGCGAGATCACGCTGCTGGAAGCGCTTTCCAGGACAGCTCATCCACCACAGCGAACGCCACGCCCTGGCCTGCCCGGTGATGGCGACGGGTGGCATCTCGGCTCGCGGCGGCCGGTGCGCCCGGCGCCGCGGCGCCGCGATTGTGGCCGAGCCGGCGAGATCGGCTCCGGCGCGGGAGTTCGGCCTGGGCGGTGGGTGCCGGTGTCCGGTCGGGGGCAGCCGCCGCGCGCGATGGAGCGGTCAGATTCCCAGGTTTCTGGCCACCTGCTCGGTGTGCCGGTCCGCGTCCCCGAACGCGAACGCGGACGCGAAGGCGTGCTCGAAGTAGTGGTGCAAGGGATGTTCGGCGGTGAACCCGATGGCGCCGTGCACCTGGTGGCCCAGCGCGCACACCCGTTGGTACGCCTCGGAAACCCATGACTTCGCCAGCGCCAGTTCCAGGTCCGCGGCCAACCCGGACGCGAGCCGCCAGATCGCCTCGTACGCCGCCAGCCGCGCGCTCAGCACGTCGATCGCCATGTCGGCGCAGTGGTGCTGGACGGCCTGGAACGCGCCGATCGGTTTGCCGAACTGCTCCCGCTCCCGCGCGT
>DASSAD010000181.1:0-11816 GCA_035685725.1 Amycolatopsis sp.
CCCCCCACCACCGTCCTGACACTGACCCGGTGGGTCAGACCAGGAGCTGATCTATCTGTGCGTTGTCGTCCTCATGGAACGACACGACCAAGCCGTTCGCCTTGGCCTGTACGGCGAGCGTGGTCAGCGTGCTCCGCCCGGAGTCCGACGACACCAGCCGCTTCCAGCCGAGCCCGTCCACCCACACCCACACGCCCGGCCGAGCACTCGACGACCAGAGGCGCGTGATCACACGGTTGTGCACCCAGGCACCGCCCTGCCCCCACCGCGCGGAGACGGAGCCGTTGGCCGTGGCGGGCGGGACAAGGGGTCCCGGATTTCCGCTACCGGCCACGGCGACCGGCGGCGAGTACGGCTCCGGATTCCCGTTCGGCGTCACGGCCACGGGTGGCGAGTAGGGCTCGGGGTTCCCGGCCGGCGCCAGCCCGTCCGGCGGAGTGTAGGGCTCGGGGTTGCCGCTCGGGACCACGTCCGCCGGAGGCGAGTACGGCTCCGGGTTGCCACTCGGGACCACGTCCGCGGGAGGCGAGTACGGCTCGGGGTTCCCGGCCGGCGCGGCCGTCGGCGGCGGCGTGTACGGCTCGGGGTTTCCCGCCGGCACGGCGGCGGCGCCCTTCGCCCACGCGAGCTCCTCCACCCGCGTGGCCGGCTGTTCGATTTCGCTCGTCGTCATCGTTTTTCGCTCCCCACTCCAGAACAAGTCAGTAAGTCGTTTGCACCGCGAGCAGTGCGTCCCGCTCGACGAACGGGGTGACGGGATGACCGCCCGCCCGTGCGCCGGCCAGCAGCGCGAACTCGCTCGCCGTGCTCCCGGTTTCGCCAGGAAGCCGGATCCAGCCGAGGTTCTCCAGGTACGCCCATCCGCTCCCCTCTTGCGCGGACACGAACAACCTCAGTGCGCGCTGCGCGGGCAACCACGCGCGCAGGGACACGCCGGTGCAACCGAGGGTGGTCGGCCGCGGATCCGGGTAGTCCTCGAGGTACGCGTCGCCGTAGGCGATGCGGAAGAATCCCCCCTCGCCCCAGTTCGTTCCCCACGAGTTCTTGGCGATCCAGCACCGGTTGTCGTCGTCCCAGCCGATCAACGCGATGCAGTGGCCGCCGCTGGTGCTCTCCGTGGTGTGCTGGTAGACCCCGCCCCGGTAGTGAAAGAAGTCGTCGTAGATCGTCATGCACGCGGTCACCGGGCCGTAGCCGTAGAGGTGGTGCTTGATCTCGGCCGGCTTCCGGGTGAGATCGACGACGCCGTCCGCATGGGCCACGCGGTTGGGCCAGTCCGGGTTGAGCGAGCCGGACCCGTCCTCGTGGTAGGGCCAGTAGTCCTCGAAGGTCACCCCGCCGCGGGCGCAGTCACCGAGCAGTTCGTCCGGCCAGGACCCGCCCTGGTTCCGGCCGCCACGCCTGCCTTCGTAGCCGAAGAACAGGTGCGCCTCGGAGAGGTCCAGGTCGAGCCCGGGGGCTCGGCGGGTGTAGGCCGCGGTGGCTTCCAGCGTCGCGGCGACGGCGAAGGCGCTGCAGGAGCCGCACTCGCCCTGGTCCTTGATCGGGGTGGTGTAGTCGCCGCCGCGCGCGGTGCGCAGATCGAACGACCGCGGGAGCCGCTCGGTCGGCGCGTTCGGCGCCGTGCACCGGGTTCCGGCGGTCCCGAGCGCGGCTTCGGTCATCTCCCCCCGCAGGTTCACCCTGCGATCGACCTCTTCCGCGCTCGGGGCCGGCACCCCCAGTCGCGCGAGGCGCGACTGCCCCCTCAGCCGGCTGAGCCCCGTCTCGCCCGCCTGCCACGGATCCCCCAAGGTGGCAAGGGAATCGCGGACAGCCGCGAGTTCCTCCTCCAGGGACCAGGCGGAGCTCATGTGCATCCTCCGAATGGGGGTACAACTTGCCGACGCCTCTATGACGCGCCACCACCCCCGGCAGATACACAACGGCAAGGGTTTTTCTAAAAGCCCAGGTCACCCCCCAACACTTTCACCCGTTCAGAGCAACGCCCACTACCCTAAGTGTGATATTTGCCTGTTACGGTCACTTTTGGAAGTGATCTCACCGTTGGCGACGGAGACCGCTACCGGGTGAGCGGGTGCCCGCGAAACGACGCACATCGGGTAATCGCATCATCACGTTTCGGAGCCATCTCCGAAGGCGACTCAGGACCGTTTCGCCCGTAGCTCCATCCAGCGGTGGACCAGCTGCGGTATCTCCTTGCCCAGGAACCGGTAGAAGTCCCGGATCTCGGCGAGACGCCGGCCGCTGACGGTTTCCGCACCGACCGCTTCGGCGCCTTCGTCGAGGGCGTCGGCCAGGGTCTGGAACAGCTTGTCCCGCTCACCGACCGTGGAGAACCAGGTGTCGTCGCCGATGAAGTAGTGATCGCGACGCTCGCCGGGCCGGCGCCCGCGCTCCACCATCCGGACCTGGATCAGGTAGCGGACGGCGCCCGAGACCGCGGCCGGGCTGATCTTCAGCGTCTCGGCCAGGTCGGCGGCGGTCATGCCGCCGTCCTGCGCCGCGAGGATCGCCGAGAAGACCCGCGCGGGCATCCGCGGCATACCGGCGTCGGTCAGCAAGAGGGCGAACTTCTCCACGAAACGCAGGACTGCGTCCTCCCCAGCCGGATCACGCTGGGACTGCGGTCGACTCGACATTGGATCATCCTCTCCTACGCGCGCGAGGAGGTTCGCCCGCTCCAGGCGGTTTTTCTTCCTTCACAATATTTTGAAATGAGTGTAGCTTCTGCGGCATGGACAACGCCATCTCCATCTCCGGCCTGCGGAAGTCCTTCGGGCGGACGATCGCGCTCGACGGGCTCGACCTTCAGGTGTCCACCGGCGAGGTACACGGTTTCCTCGGCCCGAACGGCGCGGGAAAGTCGACCACCGTGCGGGTGCTGCTCGGCCTGCTGCGCGCGGACTCCGGCGACGTCCGCCTGCTCGACGGTGACCCCTGGCGCGACGCCGCCACCCTGCACCGCCGGCTCGCCTATGTGCCCGGGGACGTCAATCTCTGGCCCAACCTCTCCGGCGGCGAGGTGATCGACCTGCTCGGCCGGTTGCGCGGCGGGCTCGACCAGCGCCGCCGCACGGACCTGGTCGAACGCTTCGACCTGGACCCGACGAAGAAGGGCCGCACCTACTCCAAGGGCAACCGCCAGAAGGTCGCCATCGTGGCCGCGCTCTCCTCGCCGGTCGATCTGCTGATCATGGACGAGCCGACCTCCGGGCTGGACCCGCTCATGGAGGCGACCTTCCAGGACGCCATCCAGGAGGAACGCGACCGGGGCCGCACGGTCCTGCTGTCCAGCCACATCCTGGCCGAGGTCGAAGCGCTGTGCGACCGGGTGAGCATCATCCGTGACGGGCGCACCGTGGAGACCGGCACCCTGGCCGACCTGCGGCATCTGACCCGCACCTCGATCACGGCCGAGCTCGCCGGTCATCCCAACGGCCTGTCGAGCCTGCCCGACATCCACGATCTCAAGATCGAGGGGAACCGGGTCCGGTTCGACGTCGAGACCCATTCCCTGGACAGGGCCCTGCGGCAGCTGACCGAGGTCGGCGTGCGAAGCCTGACCAGCCAGCCGCCGACGCTGGAGGAGCTGTTCCTGCGTCATTACACGACCGAGGCGAGCACACGATGAACGAACTTGTGGGCACCCGGCAGCTGGTCCGGCTCGCGCTGCGCCGGGACCGGATCGTCATGCCGATCTGGGTGCTGCTTCTCGGCATCATCCCCGCCAGCACGGCCGGTGTCTACGACCAGCTCTACCCCGACGCCGCCGGCCGCGCGGCACTCACCGCCGGGATGGCGGCCAACCCGACGATGAGCCTGCTGTACGGGCCGGCCTTCGACCTGTCCACGGCGGGCGGGTTCACCGCCTGGCGCTACGGCGTTTTCCTCAGCCTGTTCATCGGGCTGGCCTGTGTGTTCACCGTGACCAGGCACACCAGGCAGGAGGAGGACACCGGACGGCTGGAACTGCTGGCCTCCGGTGTCACCGGCCGCCGCGCGCCGCTGACCGCGGGGATCCTGGTGTCCGGGATCGCGGCACTGGCCACGGGCGTGATCATGGCCGTGGGCATGATCGGCGCGCACCTGCCCGCCGCCGGATCGATCGCGTTCGGCCTCGCCACCGTGCTGACCGGCTGGATCTTCGGCGGGGTCGCCGCGGTCGCCGCCCAGCTCACCGAGTTCTCCCGCACGGCCAACGGGATCGCCTCCGCCGTGCTCGGGGCGATGTTCCTGCTGCGGGCCGTCGGCGACTCGGCGACCGACATCGGCTGGCTGTCGTGGCTGTCGCCGATCGGCTGGGCGTCGCGGGTCCGGCCGTTTTCCGGCGACCACTGGTGGGTGCTGCTCTTGCTCTTGGCCGCGTCGTTCGTGCTCTACGGGGCGGCCTACTGGCTGCTGCCCCGCCGCGACCTCGGGATGGGTATTTTCCCGACGCGTCCCGGGCCTGCCGTGGCCGCGCCCGGGCTGCGTTCGCCGTTCGCGCTCGCGTGGCGCCTGCACCGCGGGATGCTGATCGGCTGGGTCGCCGGCTTCGCCGTGGGTGGCGTGCTGATGGGCTCCATGGTCGACGGGATCGGCGACCTCGTCGGCGACAGCGAGCAGACGAGACAGATCTTCGAGCGCATGGGTGGGGCCTCGGGACTGGTCGACGCCTTCCTCGCGGTGGTGGCGGGCATGTTCGGCATGATCGCCGCGCTGTACGCGGTACAGGCGACGCTGCGGATGCGCGCCGAAGAGACCAACGTCCGGCTGGAGCCGCTGCTGGCCACGCGCACCGGCAGGCTGCGGTGGGCCGCCGGACACCTGGTGTTCTCGCTGCTGGGCAGTGCGCTGCTGCTGGCCGTGGCGGGGACCGGTGCGGGCCTGCTCCATGGGCTGCGCAGCGGCGACGTCGGGGGTCAGGTCGCCGCCGTGCTCGGCGCGACGATGGCTCAGCTGCCCGCGGTCTGGGTGGTCGCCGGCCTCGCGGTGGCGGTTTTCGGCTTCCTGCCGAAGTATTCGGTGCTGGGCTGGTCGGTGGCCTCGCTGTCGCTGGCGTTGACCCTGTACGGGCCGATCCTCCGGCTGCCGCAGGCCGTGCTGGACGTCTCGCCGTTCACCCACATCCCGAAGCTGCCGGGCGCGACACTGACCGCGACGCCGTTGTTGTGGCTGACCGGGATCGCGGCGATCGCGCTTTTTTGCGGACTGGCAGGTTTCCGCCGCCGCGATATCGGGTAACCGACGAAAGCAAGCAAGGGAGAGCCCGGGCCGGTCGGGGGTCGGGCTCTCCCGCGTTTTGGTCGGATGCGGAAAACTTGAGCCGAACCGGCTCAATCTAGTTGGCAAGATCTCTAGCATGAATGGGTGACCGATACTGGGGGCTTGCTGCGGCGTCACCGCGACTTCCGGCAGCTGTGGATCGCCGACGCGCTGAGTCAGCTGGGCAACCGCATCAACTTCCTCGCCGTGCCGCTGCTCGCCGCGACCACGCTGCATGCCTCGGCGTTCGACGTGTCGATGCTGCGGATCCTGCAGACACTGGCGTACCTGATGCTGGGTCTCCAGGTCGGCGCGTGGTGCGACCGGATGCGCAACCGGCCCGTGCTGATCGTGACCGATCTGGGGCGGGCGGTCGTCTACGGGACGGTGCCGGTGGCGGCCGCGTTCGGGGTACTCGGCATGTGGCAGCTCTATGCGGTCGTCGCGGTCACCGGGGTGCTGGGGGTGTTCTTCGAAGTCGCGCACCAGACCTACCTGCCCCGGCTGGTCGAGCAGGGTCACCTGACGGACGGAAACGCCAAGCTGCAGGCGAATATCTCGGTCGCCGCGGTCGCCGGCCCGAGCGTGGCGGGCTTTCTCATCGAGGTCGCCGGCGCGCCGGGCGCGATCGCCGCGAACGCGGTCAGCTTCCTGTGGTCGGCCGCCTGGCTGAACCGCATCCGCACACCGGAACCGCGTCCGCCGCGGTCCGCACCGGTGCCGGTCCGGCGACAGATCGGGGAAGGTCTGCGGTTCGTCCTGCGGCAGCCCATCCTGGCGACCTTCGCCCTCAACACGACGATCGTGAGCCTGTTCCAGTCCGTGCAGATCGTGGTCGGCGTGCTCTTCCTGCTGCGCGAAGTACACCTCTCACCCGGCGCGATCGGGCTGGTCGGTACGGCCGGCCTGGCGGGCGCCGTGCTCGGTTCCCTGTCGGCCCGGCGCCTCGGCGCCTCGGCCGGCGACGCGCGGATGATCCGGCTGGCCGCGGTGCTGTTCGCGGCCGGGTATCCGCTGTTGCCGCTGACCGTGCCGGGCTGGCGAATCGCCTGCTACCCGGCGGGCACGTTCCTGATCAGCGCGGGCATCACGGTGATGAACGTCCTGCAGGTGAGCTTCCAGCAGATCGTGACCCCGGACCAGCTGCGCGGCCGGGTCAACGCCACGATGAAGTTCCTGATCTTCGGGGTGGCTCCGCTGGGCAGCCTGCTCGGCGGTGTGCTGGCGACGGTCGCCGGGCTGCGGGTGACACTGTGGATTTCGGCGGCGGGCGTCGCGGTGGCCACCGCCGCGATGGTGTTCTCCCCGTTGGCGCGGATGCGGTCACTCCCCACCGCGCACGCCGCCTGACGTTGGCCCGGTCAGCCGCCGGCCTGGACCGTGGGGTGCTGGAACAGGTGGGTGATGGTCGCCCACACACCGGGCACGAGCAGCACCCCGAGCACCGCGAAGACCGGGAAGATCAGCCGGTTCTCCACTTGCTTGCCCGTGCGGAAGCGCAAGAACGAGGGCGGCCGCACCTCGTACCAGGTCTCTCCGGCGATGGGCAGCGGGAACAGGAACGGACAACCGTGCTCGGTCAGCGCGTCGCCGAGGCAGTGCGTCACGCAGCCCGCCGCGACCGCCATCCCCAGCCAGCCGGTGAGCTGGTTCAGCTCACCGCCCGCGCTCGCGGTGAACGCCCACCAGGCCACCACGGCGCCCGCGACCAGCAGCAACCAGTCGCCCAGCGCGTTCGCGGCGAGTACCACGCCGAACAGCACGACCCCCGCCACGGCGTACCAGCCACCCGCGCGGGTGCCCCACATCGTCGCCAGACCCATGACCGCCGCGAACAACAGCGTGTGGGAAAGGTGCCGGTGCGTTCCCTTGACCCGTTCGTCGCGCGGCCCCTTCGTCCAGGAGTACAGCCACGCGGACGCGTTTCGCAGCAACCAGCAGAACACCTTCGTGATCGGCCCCAGCAGCTTCGACGCCCGGGCACCGGGGTGATCGAGATCGGGAAGCAACGCGAAACCCGCCGTGGTACTGGCAAAAGCGATCGACTGGTGCAGTGAGCCCGCGCCGATCATCGGAGCGAGGGCGAGCCCGGCGCACCAACCGGACAATGCGTGCGTGCGTCCCATCATGGGAATGATCTTTTCATGACCGCCGCGGCCCCTCGCGAGGTTCGACGCGAGGGGCCGCCACGGACCTCGATCCCGGTGCGCGGCAAGGAAATTCAGCGAGGTGCGTCGCCGGGCGCGCTCAGCCCAGCGCCTGCCACCAGGGGTCGAAGGCCGGTGGGTCGTCGACGTCGATCCGCTCGCCCGGGCGTGGGACGGCGAGTGGCACGTCGTGGGCCTTGGCCTCCTGCCAGGTCCGTTCGGCCGGCTCGCTCCAGGCGTGCAGGGCCAGCCGGAACGTGGCCCAGTGCACCGGAATCAACAGCCCACCACGCACGTCCAGGTGCGCGGCGACCCCCTCCTCCGGCGTCATGTGGATGGTGGGCCAGGCCGGGTGGTAGGCACCGACCTGTATGAGCGTGGCGTCGAACGGCCCGTACTTCGCGCCTATCTCGGTGTAGCCGGGGAAGTAGCCGGAGTCGCCCGTGTAGAACACGCGACGCGTGCCGGACGCGATGATCCAGGACGCCCAGAGCGTGTTGTTGCGGGTGAAGGCGCGGCCGGAGAAGTGCTGCCCCGGCGCGGCGGTGATCCGGAGACCGGCGGCCTCGGCGCCTTCGTGCCAGTCGAGTTCGATGATCCGCTCATCCGGCACCCGCCAGCGCCGCAGGTGCGCACCCACCCCGAGGGGCACGATGAACGGCGCCGTCTGGGTCTTGGTCAGCGTCCGCATCGCGGCAGCGTCGAGGTGGTCGTAGTGGTCGTGGGAGACGATGATCGCGTCCAGCCGCGGGAGTTCCGCCAGCCGGTGCGGCGGCGCGTGCAGCCGCCGCGGCCCGACGACCTGCGTCGGGGATACCCGCAGGCTCCACACGGGATCGATCAGCACCCGGGCACCGTCGATCTCCACCAGTGAGGACGAATGCCCGTACCAGGTGACGTGCAGTCCGTCGGTGGGGCTGTCCGGTCGCGGCGGGACCAGCGGGATCGCCCGGCGTGGGCGCCGCCGCTGCCCGCCGAACAGCATCTCCCGCAGCAGGCCGCCGGCGTCCTGCGCGGTGGGCGCGACCTCGGGCGCGAGAGCACGGAAGCGGCCGTCGGCGAACTGCACCGACCGCTTCATCAGCTCCGGGTCCGGCCGGCCGCCGAAGGAGACCGGGAGCTCCCGCACCGTCCACAGCAGGGCGCCGAGCGCCGCCAAGGGCACATATCGCAGTCTTCTCCCCATATGGGGAACAACAATGCCCGAAAGGCAAAAGTTCCCGATCCCAGCGCGGGAGCGGGTGCGCGCGCGGCCACGCTGGGTCACCCCGGGAAACCCGTCACCCCCTCGTTTCGGAAATCAGCCAGTCCAGGTACTCGGCGCTGCCGCCTTCGATCGGCGTCACGATGATCTCCGGGACGTCATGGCCGTGGTCCGCCCTGATCGCCGCGACCAGCTCGGTCACCCGGTCTGCGGCCGTCTTGATCTCGATCCGCCACTCCGTGTCGGTGCGTACCTCGCCTTCCCAGCGGTACACGCTGGTGATCGGGCCGAGGATCTGCGCGCAGGCGCCGAGCCTCGCCCCGACCGCACTGGCCGCCAGCTCGCGCGCGGCGCTCTCACTGTCCGTTGTGGACGAAACGATGACATGCCGGGACATGGTTGTCGATCAAAGCAGCGATCAGTGCCCTGGATCGAGGTCTTTGGTCCAGAGCACCGCGCCGGAACCGTCCCGGAGGTTGACCGTGGCCACCCGACTCTCGGCGGAGATCGAGACCTCGCCGAAGAACTGGAACTCCGTCGCGGGTGAGGCGTTCGCGTACGACGGTGCCTTCACGAAGACATGCTGCGCGCCGAAGGTTGTGTCCACCGCGTCGGGCGGGTAGGCACCGGCATTGAGCGGCCCCGAAGTGAACTGCCAGAACGGGGTGAAGTCCGAGAAGGCGGCCTTGCCAGGGTCGAAGTAATGCGCGGCCGTGTAATGCACGTCCGTGGTAATCCAGACCACGTTGGTGATCCCGCTGCGCTTGATGAAGCCCAGGATGTCCGCGATCTGGATTTCCCGGCCGAGTGGTGCACCGTTGTCGCCCTGGGAAACGGCTTCGAACGTGCCTCCCGTGTCGGTGACCACCTCGCACAACGGCATGTCGTTGGAGATGACCTTCCAGGTCGCCCTGGACCGGGCCAGTTCCCGCTTGAGCCAGGCCGCCTGCGCGGTGCCGAGGATTCCACCGTCGTTGAAGGCCTGCTTGTCGGGCGAGTTGGCGTCGCGGTACCAGCGCATGTCGAGCACGAACACGTCCAGCAGCGGGCCGTGGTGCAGCACCCGGTAGATCCGCTCTTCCTTGTCGTAGACCGGGTTCATCGGGACGTATTCGTGGAACGCCTGGCGCGCCCGGTACTTGAGGACGTCCACCCGCTTCTCGGTGTAATCGGGGTCATCGAGGATTTCGCCGGGATACCAGTTGTTGTGCGTCTCGTGATCGTCCCACTGCTGGATCTGCGCGACCTCGGCGTAGAACCGCCGCAGGTTGTCGTCGAGCAGGTTGTACTTGTAGTTCCCGCGAAACTCGTCCAGGGTTTCGGCCACCTTGGACTTCTCTTCGGTGATGATGTTGTGCCAGAGGCTGCCGTCGGGCAGCGCCTGCGTCGCCTCGATCGGGTCATCGGCGTAGATGTTGTCGCCATTGCAGAGGTAGAAGTCCGGGTCGAGCCGGCGCATCGTCTCGAAGATCCGGTAGCCGCCCCGCGCGGTGTCGATACCCCAGCCCTGCCCGGCGAGGTCACCGGACCACACGAAGGAAACGTCCCGCGCGCGGCGCGGCACCGTGCGGAGGTGACCGGTCAGGCGCTGCCCGGTCAGCGTCGGGTCGGACAGGTCCACCGGCGTCACGCGGTAGTAGATGTCGGCGCCGTCGGGCAGGCCGGACAGCACCGTCTTGCCGGTGAAGTCGCTGCCGGGCACCAGCAGCGCTCCCGGGAGCACGCGCGGGTTGGCGAAGCCCGGATCGGTGCTGACCTCGACGACCATGCGCGAAGGCCGGTCGGCGCGGGCCCAGACGGTGGCGGTGGACTCGGTGACGTCCCCGCTCTGGAGGCCGTGCGTCAACGTGGGCCGGCCGGATCGCACCAGCGCGGGGCTCGCGCCGGCCGAACCCGTGCCGAGGGCGAGGGCACCGCCCGTGGCGATCGCTCCCCGGAAGATGCCGCGCCGGGACAGGTGGAACATGGTCGACCTCCGTGCTGGCGTAGTCGAGTCGGAACGGCGTGCCGGTGTACCCCTACCCGGCTCCGCGCCCGTCGGCCACCCGCTGACGCGCGCTGACACCGCTTCAGTGGATTCCTATCCCTTCGGGACGAACGTGAGATGTCCTACCGGTGAAAGATCGGGTGAAAAGGTCAAGGTTGACGTCGGCCGATCACCCTTTCTAGGGTGTCTTCATAGTGAGCCATTGTCTACAAGTGAAGATGAGCTGATGAACACTGCCGAAACCCTTCGCCAGCGCATGACCGCCGGCGTGCTGTCGTTCCCGCTCACGCCGTTCACCGACGCCGGAGACCTCGCCCCCGAGGCGTTCCGTGACTACTTCCGCACCCAGCTCGCGGCCGATCCCGCCGGCGTCTTCGTCGCCTGCGGGACGGGCGAGTTCTTTTCGCTCACCCTGGACGAATACGCCCACGTGGTGCGCATCGCGGTCGAGGAGACCGCCGGAAAAGTGCCGGTCATCGCCGGTGTCGGGTACGGCTGGGCGATCGCCGCGCAGTACGCCGCCCGCGCGGCCGAGGCCGGCGCGGACGGGGCGCTGCTGCTGCCGCACTACCTGGTCAAGGCACCCGTGGCCGGGCTGGTCGAGCAGGTCCGCAAGGTCGCCGAGGCCACCTCGCTGCCGCTGATCGCCTACCAGCGCGACTATGTCTCCTTCGACGCCGCGTCGGTGGCCGCGCTGGCCGAGATCCCGAACGTGATCGGCCTCAAGGACGGGCACGGCAACCTCGACCAGCTCCAACGGCTCCGCCTGGCCGCGCCCGCGGACTTCCTGTTCTTCAACGGCGTCGCCACCGCGGAGATGCAGGCCCGCGCTTACACGTCCATCGGGATTCCCGCCTACTCCTCGGCGGTGCACGCCTTCGCGCCGGAGATCTCCAAGGCGTTCTTCAGCGCGCTGCGGGCCGGCGACGACGCTCGCGTCGACGAGCTGCTGCGCGGCTTCTACCACCCGTTCGTCGAGTTGAGGGACCGCGGAGTCGGGTACGCGGTGTCGCTGGTCAAGGCCGCCGCACGGCTGCGCGGCCTGCCCGTCGGGCCGGTCCGCGCCCCGCTCGCCGAGCCCACCTCCGACCAACTGGCCACCCTGAAATCGTTGCTCGACAACGGTCTCAGCCTCGTCTGATCCTGCCGAAGGAGACGCCGATGTCCCGGATCGCGGAAGTTCGGGTGACCCCGATCCTGATCGCGGACCCGCCGCTGCTCAACCTCCAGG
>DASSAD010000182.1:0-15981 GCA_035685725.1 Amycolatopsis sp.
CAGTATTCCGTGCTGGGCGACGCGGAACTCGACGAAGGCGCGGTGTGGGAGGCGATCCTGGATCCCGCGGTGGCCGAACTCGGCGAGATCGTGTGGATCGTGGATGTGAACCGGCAGTCGCTGGACCGGATCGTGCCCACCCGGGCCACCGGGCGGCTGCCCGGCCTGTTCGCGGCCGCGGGCTGGCAGGTCATCACGCTGAAGTACGGAAAACTGCTGCGGGAACTGTTCGCCCGGCCCGGCGGCGCGGAACTGCGTGAGCGGCTCGACACCATGCCCAACGCCGAATACCAGCGCCTGCTGCGCTGCGACGCCGCGGACCTCCGGCGTCGTCTGCCCGGTGACGGGCCGGGTGCCGCCCGCATCGCCGGGGCGGTCGCCGGGCTCGACGACGCCACGCTGACGGCCGCGATCGCGAACCTCGGCGGGCACGATCCGGCCGCGCTGGACGGCGCGTTCGAATCCATTGAGGACACCCGGCCGACGGTCATCTTCGCCCACACCGTCAAGGGATACGGCCTGGCGACGCGCGGGCATCCGCAGAACCATTCGTCGCTGCTGACCGGGGACCAGCTGCGCGAACTCGCCACCCGGGTGGGCGCCGACCCGGAGGACCCCTGGCGGCCCTTCCCGGAGGGCAGCGCGGCGCAGGCCCTGTGCGCCGAGGTCGCCGCCGCGCTGCGCCGGCCGGAACCCCGCCGCCAGGCGCCTCCCGCGCTGCCCGCGGACTTCGGCCGCACCCCCGCCGGCACCGCCACCACCCAGGCCGCGCTCGGCCGGGCCTTGCTCGACCTGACCCGCGAAGCACCGGAAGCCGCGCGCCGCGTCGTCACCGTCAGCCCGGACGTCAGCTCGACGACCAACCTCGGCGGCTGGGTGAACAAGGTCGGGGTGTGGTCGGTGAAGGGGCGCCCCGACTTCTTCGCCGACGACGCGGAAACCATCCTGCACTGGCGCGAACGGCCCACCGGCCAGCACATCGAACTCGGCATCGCCGAGGTCAACCTGGTCGGCCTGCTCGGCGAGCTGGGCAGCACATGGAGCCGGTGGGGCGCGCCGCTGCTGCCGATCGGGGTGCTCTACGACCCGTTCGTCGGGCGGGCGCTGGAACCGTGGTCCTTCGGCATCTACGGCGGCGGCCAGTCCATCCTGGTCGGCACGCCCTCCGGGGTGAGCCTCGCGCCGGAGGGCGGGGCACACCAGTCGATCACGACTCCGTCGATCGGGCTGGAACAGCCCGGCTGCGTCTCCTACGAACCCGCCTTCGCGATCGACACGGAATGGACACTGCTGTCCTGCCTGAGCCGGCTGGGCAGGCCGGAGGGCACCAGCTCCTACCTCCGGTTGTCCACTCGACCGGTCGAGCAGGCGCTGGCGGCCGTGCCCGCGGACCCGGCCGCCCGCGAACGCCGCCGCCGTCAGGTCGTGGCCGGGGCCTACGTGCTGCGGCGCGCGGAAAACGCGAAGGTCACCCTCGCCGCGATGGGCGCGGTCGTGCCGGACGCGCTCGCCGCGGCACACCGACTGGACCAGGTGGGCATCCCGGCGGAGGTCGTGTGCGTGACCAGTCCGGACCTGCTCTACCGCGCGGTGCGGGCCCGCCAGGGACACGAGCCGACCGAGTCGTGGATCCTGGACCGGGTCTTCCCCGCCGCCCGGGCGACCCCGCTGGTCACGGTGCTCGACGGGCACCCGCACACGTTGGCGTTCCTGGCGGGCATAAACCAGGTTCCCACGACCGCGCTCGGCGTGACCCGCTTCGGCCAGTCCGGCTCGCTGGAGGACGTCTACCGCCACCACGGGCTCGATGCCGACAGCATCGTGCGCGCCGCCCTCGACCTGACGGACTAGCTAGGAACTGTTTCGAGAGCGGTTCGGGTGGCGGTGTGGGTGGCGCGAGTCTGGTGCCTCACCGCAAGCGGCTCCGCCGCTTCTCAAACACGGACCAGCACCTCAGGGGTTCATCGGGCTGGGCGGGACGACCGGCGGCGTCATCCCGGCGGGCAGGTGGCCGTGCCGTTCGGTGTACCACCGCGCGTATCCGGCGACGGCGGTCGGGATCGTCGGGTAGAGCCGGTCGTGACCGATCCTGGCCGCCAGGCCCGCGGCGTCGAGCTGGTCGCGCAGCTCCTGCTTCACCCGCGCCAGCGCGAACACGATCCCGCGGTCGTCGAGCTCGTCGCGCAGCTGGGCGAGCGCGTCGGCGCCGGTGATGTCGAGATCGACGTTGGCTTCCGCGTTGAGCAGGAACCATTCCGGCGGCGACGACGAAACGCCCACGGCGGCGAGCGCCCGGCGCCGGAAGTTTTCGGCGTTGGCGAAGCAGAGCGGCGCGTCGTAGCGGTAGACCACCAGGCCGGGCACGAGTGTGGCGTGGGGATAGTCGTCGATGTCGTGCATGCCCGGGACACCCGGAACATAGCCGAGGATCCCGTCGTGCGGCCGGGCCATCCGGCGCAGCAGGTCCAGTACGGACAGTCCGATCGCGACCAGCACGCCGTAGAGCACGCCGAGCACCAGTACCCCCGCCGCGGTCGCCAGCGCGAGCACGAACTCGCTGCGGCGAAACGCCGCGATCCGCCGGAACTCACCGACGTCGATCAACCGCAACGCCGCGTACACCACGAGGGCGCCCAGCGCGGCGGACGGGAACTGCGCGAGCACGGGTCCGGCCGCGAACACGGTGACCAGCACCGTCGCCAGCGCCGCCAGGGAGTAGAGCTGGGTGCGGCTGCCCAGCACGTCACCGATCACGGTGCGACTCGCGCTGCAGCTGACCGGGAACCCGCGGAGAAACCCGGCGCTGAAGTTGGAAAACCCGAGCGCGCGCAGTTCCCGGTTGGCGTCCACGGTTTCGCCCCGCCGGTGGGCGAACGCGCGCCCGGTCAGGATGACGTCGGAGAACCCGACGAGCGCGATGCCCATGGCGGGCAACAGCAACGAGGGCACGTCCGCCGCCGACACGCGCGGAACGGCTGGTACCGGCAGGCCCGCCGGAACCGCCCCGACGACCTGGATTCCCGCGCCGGGCAAGTGAAAGAGCACGACCACCACGGTCGCCAGCAACACACCGATCAACGGCGCCGGCACCCGCGGCACCGTCCTGCCGAGCACGAGCAGCAGTGCGAGCACGCCCAGGCCCAGCGCCAACGTCGGCCAGTGCAGCAGCGACAGGTGGGTGACGAAGGAACGCAGCTCGGTGAACAAGTCGCCGCCGCCGCTGGGAATCCGCGTCAACGTGCCCAGCTGGCTCACGATCATGATCACCGCGATACCGGCCAGGTACCCGGCGAGCACCGGCCGGGACAGCAGGTCCGCGACGAACCCGACCCGCGCCAGCCCAGCCACCAGGCAGATCCCGCCGACCAGGACGGCCAGGATCGCGGCCAGTGCCGCGTACCGGCCGGGATCGCCGACGGCCAGCGGCGCCAGCACCGCACCGGTCATCAGCGCGGTCGAGGCCTCCGGCCCGACCGACAGCTGCCGCGACGAGCCGAACACCGCATACACCGCGAGCGGCCCGACCGCCGCCCACAACCCGGTCACCGGCGGCAGCCCGGCGATCTTGGCGTAGGCCATCACCTGCGGAATGAGGTAGGCCGCGACGCCGATCCCCGCCAGCAGGTCACCGCGCAGCCAGGCCCGCTGGTACCCGCGAAGCACCACCACACCGGGAAAAGCGCTCATCGCGCTCGTGGCTGGTCAGGCGCGCGGTCCCTACCGGCCGATCTGGTCCGAACCACGGAACCCGAGTCAGCCCTTCTGGACTTCGATCGGCACCCGCTGGCCGGCCTTCGCCTGCGCCACCGGGATGGTGATCTCGAGGATCCCGTCGGTGTAGGCGGCCGAGATCTTCGTGGTGTCGGCGCCTTCGGGAAGCGTGACGGTGCGGACGAAGGAGCCGTAGCGGAACTCGCTGCGTCCCTTCTCCGTCTTCCCCGCCTCACGTTCGGCGGCGATGGTCAGCAGGCCCGCCTGCGTGGTCACGTGGATCTGCCGTTCCGGATCGAATCCCGGCAACTCCGCCCGGATGACGTAGGTGCCCTCGCCCAGCGATTCCTCGATGCGGACCAGGTTGTGTTCACCGAAGGGCCAGGCACCCTCGAACAGGTCCGCGAGCCCGGACAACGGGTGCCGGGCGCGTGGCTGCAACGACGCCATTTCGGCGCTCCTTCCAACGTGCTTGTCTTGCCCAGCAAGGCTTTCGCGCCGGGCCGGGCCGCGGCCATGGGCATTCGTCCCCGGCACGGGTGACCTTGGCCCCGCGACTGGGGCAGTTCTGCTCTGGGGTGCCCGGCCGGCGGCGGCCAGCATGGACGCCATGACGGTCAGGCTCGGGATCAACGGATTCGGCCGGATCGGACGGGCGATTCTGCGCTGTGTCGTGGACGAGCCGGGCCGGCCGGTGGAGATCGTCGCGGTCAACGACCTGGCACCGGCGGCGACGCTGGCGCATCTGCTCGCCTACGACTCCACCTATGGCCGCCTGCCGGTACCGGTCTCGGTGCGGGAAGGCGCCATCACCGTCAACGGCCGTCACATCCACGTCAGCAACGAGCTGGATCCGGCCCGCTTGCCCTGGGGCCTCTGGGAAGTGGACGTGGTGATCGAGTCCAGCGGCCGGTTCCGCGGCCGCTCCGAGGCCGCGGTGCACCTGGCGGCCGGAGCGCGCAAGGTCGTCGTCTCAAGTGTCGTCTCCGCGCTGTCGGACGACATCGACGCGACGATCGTGATGGGCGTCAACGACGACGACTACGAGCCGCGCGTCCACGACATCGTCTCCGCGGGCTCGTCCACGACCAACTGTGTCGCGCCGATGCTGCGAGTGCTGCACGGCTCCTTCGGGGTACGGCACGCCTTGCTGACCGCGTTGCACGGCTACACCAGCGACCAGTCCCTGCTCGACGGCCCGCATCCGGACCTGCGGCGCGCCCGGTCGGCAGCGGTGAACCTCATCCCGACCGGAACCGCCGCGGCCCGCGCGATCGGCACGGTGCTGCCCGGACTCGCCGGCCGGGTCGACGGGGTCGCCGTCCGTGTCCCGGTCGAGGACGGCTCGCTGGCCGACCTGTCCGCCGAGCTGGCCATGCCGGTCACCGCCGGGCAGGTGAACCGCGCGTTCGCCGACGCGGCGCACGGCGCGGGCAAGGACGTCCTGCGCTACACCGAGGCGCCCATCGTGTCCCGCGACATCATCGGCGATCCGGCGTCCTGCGTGTTCGACGCGAGCCTGACCAGGACCGAGGACACGCTGGTGAAGGTCTTCGGCTGGTACGACAACGAGTGGGGCTACGCCCACCGCGCACTCGACCTGGTGGAACTGGTCGGCTCGACACCGGCCGTGATCGGCAAGGAATCCCCATGACGACGCTGAGCATCATCAAGGCCGACACCGGCGGCTTCGTCGGACACTCGGCGGTGCACCCGGAAATGCTGACGGCCGCGGAAGACGGGCTGCGCGGCGCGGCCAGCGACGGCCTTCTGCTCGACGGTCAGGTGGCTTCCTGCGGCGACGACATCTCGCTCATCATGACCCACGAGCACGGGCCCGACCACGAAGCCGTACACGCCTTCGCCTGGAACCTGTTCCAGGAGACCACCCGGATCGCCAAGCGGCTCGGACTCTACGGCGCGGGGCAGGATCTGCTGTCCGACGCGTTCAGCGGAAACCTGCGCGGCCTCGGCCCCGGCTACGCCGAACTCGAGTTCACCGAGCGGCCCAGCGAGCCGGTGCTGTGCTTCCTGGCGGACAAGACCGAGCCCGGGGCGTGGAACCTGCCGCTGTACAAGATCTTCGCCGATCCCTTCAACACGGCCGGTCTCGTCATCGACGCCAAGATGCACGGCGGGTTCTCGTTCGAGGTGTACGACCTGTACGAGGAGAAACAGATCGTCTTCGACTGTCCCGAACAGCTCTACGACCTGTTGATGTACATCGGCGCGCCCGCCCGCTACGTCGTCCACAGTGTACGGTCGCGGACGCTGGGCGAGCAGGCGGCGGCCACCTCGACCCAGCGGCTGTCGCTGATCGCCGGGAAGTACGTGGGCAAGGACGATCCGGTGATGATCGTGCGCTGCCAGTCGGGCCTTCCCGCGGTGGGCGAGGTGTTGGAGCCCTTCGCCTTCCCGTACACGGTGGCCGGGTGCATGCGTGGCTCGCACCACGCGCCGATGATGCCGGTGTCGGCCGGGGACGCGCACCCGGTGCGGTTCGACGGGCCGCCGCGCGTGGTGGCGCTCGGCTTCCAGCTCCGCGACGGGAACCTGATCGGACCGCGCGACCTGTTCGACGACCCGGCCTTCGACGGCGCCCGCGCGGGGGCCGGCGCCGTCATGGACTACCTGCGGCGGCACGGGCCGTTCGAACCGCACCGGCTGCCGCTGGCGGACCTCGAATACACCACCATGCCCGGCCTCGAGGAGCGGTTGTCGGATCAGTGGCTGCCGCTGCCGCACACCTCGGTGCCGGCCCCGCGCTGAAACCGCGGGAATGGGGCGAGGCAAGGACGGGTGAACCCGATGTTCCGCACAACCTTCCCGCTGGGCCGCTTCGCCGGGATCCTCGTCGGCGCGAACTGGTCGGTCCTCATCGTGCTCGCGCTGATCGCGAACCTGCTCGCGGTCGAGGTGCTGCCGGCCGCGGCGCGCGGCCACGCGACCGGCTGGTACTGGCTCACCGCTCTGGTGACCGCGGCCTTCTTCCTGGTCTCGCTGCTCGCCCACGAACTGGCGCACGCCGTGGTGGCCCGCCGCTACGGCATGAAGGTCAGGCGCATCACGCTGTGGATGCTCGGCGGCATGGCCGAACTCGAAGGGGAGGCACCGGGCCCCAAGGCCGATCTGGTGATCGCGATCGTCGGGCCGGCGACCAGCCTGGTCATCGGCGGCGCGTGCTGGGGCATCGCGTATGCGACCGCGCCCTGGCTGCCCGAGCTGGTGGCGATGGGGCTGGCCTGGATCGGGTTCACCAACGTGGTGCTCGCCGTGTTCAACATGCTGCCGGGTACGCCGCTGGACGGCGGTCGGGTGTTGCGCGCGGCGGTCTGGGCCGCGACCGGGAACCGCGCACGGGCCACGAAGGTCGCCGCGCGCACCGGTCAGGTTTTCGGTCTCGCGCTCATCGTGTTCGGGCTCGGCGAGATGCTGTTCGTGGGGACGTTCAGCGGCGTGTGGCTCGCGCTCGTCGGCTGGTTCCTGGTCTTCGCCGCACAGTCGGAGCTGACCGGAAACGTGGCCAGGGAACGGCTGGGGGACCTGAAGTTGTGGCAGGTGATGGAGCCCGAGCCGGTCGTGGCGCCCGGTTGGTGGACCGTGGACGCCTTCCTGGACAACGTCGCGGCTTCGGCGCGTCGCCGGACGTTTCCCGTCACCTCGTTCGACGGGCAGCCGATCGGCGTGGTCGGTCTCGCCGAGCTGACCCGGTTGCCGGAGCGGGCCCGGCCGGTCACCCGCGTCACCGACATCGCGCGCAAACCGCCGCGCGTCACGATCGCCGACGTGGGCGAGCGGGTGGTCGACGTGCTGGCGAAAACGGTGCTGCGCCCGGGCCGGGACCTGATCCTGGTCACCGAGCACGGCCGGCTCGCCGGTGTCGTCGGCGCGGACGACATCACCCGTGTCCTCGAACTCGCGGCCTCCGGCCGCCCGGTTTCCCCGACGACGCGTCTCCACGACCCGCCACACGGTGCCGCAAACCCCGGTCCGGCACCGAACTCCGTCACGAACCGGTGGCGCCCTGGATCGGGGTGACCGGTCCGCCGATCACGGCCGGTCCTCGCGCCCGCCGTGACCGGCGGGTTGCGCCGAGCGGGCGCGGGTGTCACGGCTGTCACGGGTGTCGCGGGTGTCGCGGGTGTCATCGATGGCGAAGGTCAGCCGCGGCGCGACCTCGACCACGCCCAGGACGTGGCGCGCGAGCGTCACGGTGATCGGGATGAGGCTCTTGCGCGCGACGGCGCCGCTCAGCGTCACCACGCCGTCGGTCACGTCCGCCCGGACGGCACCCGGGGCGAGGCGCAGGGTCTGCCCGAGCACCTCGCGCTCGATCTCCGCGCGCAGTTCCTCGTCGGGCCGGACGAACGCACGCACCAGATCGGCCCGGCTGACGAGCCCGACGAGCTTGCCGTGGCGGTCCAGCACGGGCAGCCGTTTGACGCCGTGCCGGACCATCCGCCGGGCGGCCTCGACGACCGCCGCGTCCGCGGCGATGGTGATGGCGGGCGAACTCATCACCTCGCCCGCCCGCCGACCCGCGGCCCGGCGCCGCCAGGCCAACCGTGCCAGCGGGCCCCAGGGGCGCGCGATCCGCCGGGGCAGCAAATCGCCGTCGGAGATCATGCCGACGACACGGCCACCGGCGGAGGCGACGGGCAACGCGCTGATCCCGCGGTCGTCCATGATCCGCGCGACGTTGGCGATCGGCGTGCTTTCGCGGACCGCGAACACGCCCGTGGTCATCACGTCCTGGACGGCCATGTTCCGCATCGGGGATCTCCTCACTGCTCGTGCGCGCCCGTCACCCGGGCGGCACCGGTCACCTCGGGCCGCCGGTCAACGACGGCTCCCGGCTCGCGTGCTGGGCGCTGGCGATGGCACGCGCCCAGCTGCGAATTCCTTCCCAGTCGCGAAAGTCGCCGTCGCGGTACCCGAGCGCGCCCGCCACCGCCCGCTCGGTGAACGGCAGCCGGCTGCGATCGATCTTGCCGCCGAACACGCGATGCTGATACGCGCCGGAAAGCCGGGCGAGCTGGGCGACATCGGCCGCGCCGGACGAGTCCGGATCGCCGCCCCGCGGGCCGGCGAAGGCCGGCCAGGCCGGACCGCTGGAGAACAGCCACACCGGTTTGGTGGACAGCTGCTCGTGGTGCCGCTCGACCAGGCGGCGCGCCGCGTCCAGCCACCGTCCATTGTAGACAGCACTGCCGAGCACGCAGACCTCGTAACCGGAGACGTCGTAGACGTTCTCCGCGAAGAGCACGTCCACCCGGGAATCCTCGCCCAGGCTCGCCAGGGCCTGCCGCAGGGTTGCCCCGAGTTCGTCGGCGATCTCCCGGGTCGCGCCATGCCGCGTCGCGACGGCGATGAGTACCGTCACCGTGGGTCCTCTCCGGGCCGTGCACTCACCTCGAGTCCCCCTTGCTTCGTGGTTTCCACGGCACGTTTTCCCATTCGCGGGCCCATTCCGCCGCGCGCAGACGGTCGAGCACCGAGCGCGTGCCCCAGTACACGAGCAGCAGCACCACCGTCGCGCCCGCCCACAGCAGCGCGCCGAAACCGACGGCGAGTCCCAGCACGCTCACGCCCGACATCGGCGCACTCACCGGATCACCGGTTCCGTTCAGCCAGATCGGCACGCTCTGCCCGGCGTCCATGCCGGGTCCGGCCTGGACGGTGCCCGTGCGCTCGGTGCCGTCGGGCAGCCGCCACTGCGCGGCCACCGGCTGCGTGTCCTGCGAGACCGTCCCGACATCGGTGACCATCGCGGGCGGGCTCGGCGCGAGCAGCACCGCGGTCGCCGGATGCCGCTGGGCCTGCTGAGCGGTGGCGACCGCCATTTCCCGGCTGTGGAAGGCCGCCCCGGCCAGCCCGGCCGTCGGCGCGGCGAGCAGCGCCAACACCAGCACGGCCAGCGCGACCGCCGCCTCGATCCGGTCCCAGCTCCGGGCGAGCGAGTCGTGACGCGGCAGCAGCCAACGATACTGGCGCAGGAGCCAGTTCAGCGCCCGGTTGAGCCGCCCGTCGGTCGAAACGGCCATCGTGCTCCGCCTCCTTCGCGCCTCCTTCGCGCCATTCGCCTTCCCCTCAGCCTCGGTGCGCACCCCCCACCCGGCTAAGGGCCCTAGGTCACCGCGTCCTGGCGCCAAAGCCCTCACAGCGGCGGACCCGGGACCTGGCCGGTCGCCGCGAGCGGCGCGAGGGCCGCTCCGTCCCGGATCGCGCCCGCCGGGATGATCACGACCGGGCAGGTGGCCCGGCGCAGGCAGCGGGCGCTGACCGAACCGAGCAACGCGGTCTTCAACCGGCCACGGCCATGGCTGCCCAGAACCAGCAGCGACGCGTACTTCGCCGCCTCCAGCAACGCCTCCACCGGATCCTCTTCGACCAGCGCCGGGACGACCGGAACGGTCGGATGCTCGCCGGTGGCCCGGCGGATCACCTCCTCGAGCGTGCGGCGATGCGCCGCGGCCATCTCGTCGGCGGGCATCACGACGCCGCCGGGCTCGAGCGCGGGCGCGTAGCTCCACGCGGCGATCGCGCGGACCTCGCGCCCGGTCGCGGCGGCCTCCTCCACGGCCCAGCGCAGTGCCGCGATGCTGACCGGTGAGCCGTCCACGCCCACCGCGATGAGCGGCCTGGTCATGTCGTTCTTCCCCTCGGTCGAGTCCCGGGCCACGACGGGGCGGCTCACGGGATCGGCACGCGATCGGCGGTGGTTTCCTTGGCCACGAACGAGTTCAGGCTCCGCATGCTGTCCATCAGCTGGGCCGGGAACACGATGGTCGAGTTGCGTTCGATCGCGATCTCGCCGAGTACCTGGAGATTGCGCAACTGGAGCGCGATCGGATGCCGCGAGATGACGTCGGCGGCCTCGGCGAGCTTGTCCGCCGACAGCGCCTCCCCCTCCGCCGCGATGATCTTGCCGCGCTTCTCCCGCTCGGCCTCGGCCTCCCTGGCCATCGCCCGCTGCATCGACTGCGGCAGCTCGATGTCCTTGAGCTCCACCAGTTCGACCAGCACGCCCCAGCGCTCCGTCGTCACGTCGAGGATGGTCTTGATGGCCTCGTTGAGCGTCTCGGTCTCGGCGAGCACCATGTCCAAAGCGGATCTTCCGACCACGTTGCGCACGGTGGTCTGTGCGATCTGGCCGATCGCCGACTCCACGTTCTCGATCGCCACGATCGAGCGGACCGGGTCGACCCGGCGGAAGTAGGCCACCGCGGCCACCCCGATCGACACGTTGTCCTTGGTGATCACCTGCTGCGAGGAGATCGGCATGGTCACGGTGCGCAGGCTGACCTTCCGCATCCGTTCGGCCAGCGGGATCATGAACCGGATGCCGGGATCGCGCACCGGCCGCAACCGGCCCAGCCGGAACACCACGCCGCGTTCGTACTGCCGCACGACGGCTATCCCGAGACTGCTCATGGCACACCTCCTCGCATCCTCGGCGGTGGGCGCCGGCCCACCCGGTCCGTTGCCGGCCCCAGCGGTGGGCAAGCACCACGGTGCGCGGGTTCACGCCACGACGGGAGAAGGCTTCCGGCCCCACCGCGATGGCCGAAAGTCACTTCGCTCGTCTCGCCCGTGCTACCGGCCGGTGCTCACCAGGAGACCGGCGGCCCATTCGCGGGCGCGCGCCAGTTCGCCCGGGCGCAGGTGCTCACCCGGCGCGGAACCGGTGACGAGGAAGCTCTCCGGTTGAGCGACAAGCCGGTAACCACGGCGCCGCAACTGCTTCGCCGCCCCCACCGCGGCGGATCCGGTCAGCCAGCGAGGCTTGCCGAAGCGGGTGTCGAACGCCGCGGCCGCCCGCCCGTCAGTGGAGGGGCCCAGCGCGTCCAGCCAGTCCCGGATCCCCGTCCTCGACCGGACCCCGCCGTGCGCGGAGTCCTGTTTCCCGGCCTGACGCCTCGCCTCGTCACGGGTCCGCGCACGCGTCATCCCGTGCGCGTGTGTGGGTCCGCCGACGACCAGGAGGTCGACCTCGCCCAGGTCCTCCACATCGTCCACATTGATCATTTCGGCCATGCCGGGCGCGCCGAGTCCGTCGGCGATCGCCCTGGCGACCCGCTCGGTGTTGCCGAACATCGATTCGTAAACCACGACGGCTCGCATCGTTTTCGCCTTCTTCCGTTACGGTCCAACCTTTTGCTCGGGCCGAGATCATCGGGCTGGCCGGGACGCCCGGTACACCGGCACCGCGATCAGTGCCACCCCACCGGCGAGCACCACGATGCCGCCGAGGAGCGAACCGAGTCCGACCCAGAACAGCTGGGGGAACGTCGCGGCCGGAGTGACCAGCACGTTCAGCGCGCGGGTGCCGTCGGCGTTCATCACGACCACGGTCCAGTTCCCGCCGGTCACCCGCCAGTTCAGGGTCTGCGTTCCGGTCCCGCTCACCTGCGCGGCCCAGATACCCGCCGCCTGTGGCAGCACCGGCTGCACGGCCCCGGCGTGCGCGTCCACGGTGCCCGCACCGAAGTTGTCGACGGTCTCGTAATGCACGTTCGCCAGATACCCGGCCACCGCGTCACTCGGCGCGATCCCCATGAACACCGGAACGGACGACGGGAGGTTCGTGGCCTGCAGACGCACATCCCCGACGAAACCGGAGACCGGGGCCCAGTCCGTCGGAGTCCCGGACAGCTGGACCTGACCGCTGGTCAGCGCGTAACCGGTGGTCGCGAAAGCATGGGAAGCGGAGACGTACCCGGACTGATCGCGGGTCGACCCGTCGGCCCACAGCGCCGTCGCACCGCCGGTGATCAGCCCGATCGACCCCAGCGCCAGCACCGAGCCCACGATCACCGACGCGATCCGGCCGCCGGTCCACTCCTGCGCCGCCCCGGGTCCGGCCGGCCCGACCGGTTCGGGCGGCACCGGGCCCACCGGGTCCTGGCCGCCCATGTCCAGCCGGAACGGCGGATAGCGGTCGGTCATCAGCGCCGCGTAGGCGCCGACCCGGATCACCCAGCGGTCCATGCCCAGCACGAAGTCGTAGATCGGTTTCGGATAGCTGCCGGTGAACAAGAGCACGATCGCGGCGATCACCACGAGCAGGCCGACCAGGCCGCCGGCCGCCCAGTTGAAGCTGGTGTCACCGGAGCGCCCGGCGTACCAGCTTCCCCCGCCGACGAACACCCCGACCACGATGTACTGCGGAATCGCCAGCAGCCACCACTTCACCAGTACCAGGCCGCGCGAAAGCCGCTCCGGATACTCGATCTCCAGCCGGGCCGGATAATCCGGCACGTCGGCGAGACTGAACGGCGGGTAGCGATCCGTGGCCAGCGCGGCGTAGCTGTAGTAGTGCACCCGCCAGCTCCACCGCATTACGCCCACGTTGAAGTCGAAGATCCCCCGGGGATAGCGGCCGGTGACCAGGATCGCGAAGAACGCCACGATGGTCAGCACCACGAACGCGAGCCACAAGAACGCCAGCAGAAAATAGTGCGGAATCGCGAGTAACCATTTCACCAGCCACAACCAGCGCGACAGGGGTTCCCGTGACGCCTGCACCACAACCGGATAGCTCATCACGGACTCCTCACCACGTGTCTCAACTCGATGCGGTTCACCCCGGGGACGGTGTTGGCCAGCGCGCTGACCACCCGGCGCTCGGCCTCGTCGGCGAACTCGCCGGTGATCGTGGCCACCCCGCCGACGACCTCCACCTGCCACTGGTCACGGTGCCCGGTGTAATCAACCAGCAGTCCCTTCAAATGCGCCGAGACCGCGTCGTCGTGGCGAACCAGGGGACGCAGCAGGTCCCGCCGGCTGATGACACCGACCAGGGCGCCTTCGTCGACCACCGGGACACAGCGCAACCGGTCGGCCAGCATGTATCGCGCTATCCGCGCGACATCGGTGTCCAGCGAGACGACCTCGACCGGGGTGGTCATCACCTTCTCCACGAGACAGGCGAAATCGGGCGGGTCCGCCGCGACACAGCTCAGCGCGTCCGCCTCGGTGAAGATCCCGACCACCTCTTCGTCGGCGTTGACCACCGGCAGCGCGGCGAAGGCGTGCTGGATCAGCAGGGCCGTCGCCTCCCGCACCGGTGTACTCGGGGCGACCCGGATCGCCGGCCGGGTCATGATGTCGCGTGCGTACATGTGTCTTCGCTTTCACTGAAACCCGTGGGGCACGCCGAACAGGCCGTCACAGGCCGTCACGTTGCCTCGTCGTCCCACACGTAGTCGAGCCGGTTGTGGACGCCGACGACGCCGGACACGAGCGGAATCAGCCGGCCCACCGAGCTGACCGCGCTCCGGCGTTCGAGCCGGCCGAGCACCGTCACCACCCCGCGATCCACCGTCACCGTGAACGTCGTGGGTTCGGCACGCAGGACCCGTCCGAACACCTCGCTCTCGATCTCGTGGCGGACATCGCAATCGGGGCGCAGGAACACGTCGAGCAGATCTCCGCGGGACACCACCCCGGCCAGTTGCCCCTCCTGCACCACGAAGAACCGCCGTAGCCCGCGGGCGGCCAACTCGTGCGCCGCCCGGGAAACCGTCGTGGAAATGTCCACGGTGGGCGCCGGCGCGGTCATCAGTTCCCGAGCGCGGTGGGCGCGGGCCTTGCGGTGCTCACGGCGCGCGCGCCGCCCGCCGACCAGCAGCCGGACGCCGGAGGACAGGGCACCCGGGGACAGGGCGCCGTCCTGGGCGCACAACAGGTCTTCCTCCGACACCACGCCGATCGGCACATCGCCCTCGACCACGGGCACCGCGCTGATCTTCTCGCTGGTCAGCAGCGCCGCGATGTCCGTGAACTCGGTTTCCGGCGACACCCGGAACGGTTTCCTGGTCATCACCGCGCCGACCGTCAGTGGCGTGTCCATGACTACCTTCGCCTGCTTCCCGCCCGGGACCGGTGCTCCTCCGACGCTATGAGCGGAAGCGGGCCGTGGCGGAGGGCCTTCGGGCACCAGGGAAGAGGACTTTCGCCGCTCACCGTCCGGGGTCCCGGCGCGGTTTCCTGGTGGTAGCCGACCGGGAAGGAACCGCGATGTCGCGCACGGCGAAGTCAGGTCCACCACCGGACCCGTCGCCCCAGGGGGAACCACCCGAACCCCGCCGCGCACGGTGGGTCGTGCCGATCGCTCTGGTCGCGGTGCTGGCGCTGCTGTTCCTGCCCAGCCTGCTTTCCCCGGCACAGAAGACGCCGTCGCTGTCCTATACCGACCTGGTGACGCGGGTCGACGCCGGCCAGGTCGCCTCCGTCGAGATCAACGACCAGGGCGCGGTGAAGGGCAAGCTCGCCAACGGCACCTCGTTCACCAGCCAGCTCCCCACCGCGCTGGGCAGCCCGGAGCTTGCGCAGAAGCTGCAGGCGAAGAACGTTCCGATCACCGGCACCCGGGCCCAGAGCATGTCGTGGCTGCCCACGCTGCTCTCGTTCGCGCCACTGCTGCTGCTCGTCGCGTTCTTCATCTGGGCGGGGCGGCGCGCGCAGGGCCAGCTCGCCGGCGGGATCGGCGGGTTCGGCCGGTCCAAGGCCAAGATCATCGAGGCGGAGCGCCCGACCACCCGGTTCGTCGACATCGCCGGATACCAGGGCGTGAAGCAGGAGGTCAGCGAGATCGTCGACTTCCTGCGCAACCCCGCCCGCTACGCCGCGGCGGGCGCGAAGGGACCCCGCGGGGTGGTCATGGTGGGCCCGCCGGGCACCGGCAAGACCCTGCTCGCGCGCGCCGTCGCGGGCGAAGCCAGCGTGCCGTTCCTGTCGGTCACCGGATCCGCGTTCGTGGAGATGTTCGTGGGCGTCGGCGCCTCCCGGGTCCGCGACCTGTTCAACGATGCCCGCGACCGCGCGCCGTCGATCATCTTCATCGACGAGATCGACGCGGTCGGCAGCCGCCGCGGCATCGGCGGGATCGGCGGCCACGACGAGCGCGAGCAGACCCTGAACCAGCTGCTGTCCGAAATGGACGGCTTCGACCAGAGCAGCGGGATCGTCGTGCTGGCGGCGACGAACCGGCCCGAAGCACTCGACGCGGCGCTGCTGCGACCCGGCCGGTTCGACCGCCAGGTCACCATTCCGCTGCCCAACCAGGGCGAGCGCGCGGCGATCCTGGCCGTGCACGCCCACGGAAAACGCCTCGCCCCCGACGTTGATCTCGACGTGCTGGCGCGCGGCACGCCCGGGTTCTCCGGCGCCGATCTGGCCAACCTGGTCAACGAGGGCGCGATCAACGCGGTCCGCGCCAACCGGATCACGATCACCGCCGAAGACCTCGGCGCGGCCCGCGACCGC
>DASSAD010000183.1:0-9995 GCA_035685725.1 Amycolatopsis sp.
GGAGGAGGGGACACGGCGTTGGGACGGGGGGACACGCGAGGCTTTCCGGTCGTGTCCTCCCGTCCTGTTCCCGTGTCCCCGGTTCCTGTTTGTTGTGTCCCCCCTCCGGTCACCGAGTCCTCCCTTCCGGTTGTTGTGTCCTCCGTTGCGGTCGGGGTGTTCTCTCGTTGGGGCGGTGGGGTCTCGTGGGGCGGTGGGATTCCTGGGGAGGTGGGGTGCCTGGGGAGGCGGGGTGGCTGGGCGCCGACGCTCGGGCCGGGATCCGGGCTTTCACCTGTTTCCGGTGAACCGCCGCCCTTCGTCCCCGCCGCGATCGTCGTAGTCTGAGGACATGTCGCTGGGTACGGGCAGTTACCGGATCGGTGGGGGCGAGGATCGGCTGCTGGTGCGGACGAGCCGCACCGGGCTGGGTGCGCGGGCTGGTCACGACCTCACCATCGAGATGACCGCCTGGACCGGCACGGTCACCGTCGACGCGGAAGACCCGGCACGGTCGACGGTCCTGGTCGAGGTCGACGTGGGGTCGTTCGCGGTGCGGTCCGGCAGCGGCGGCGTGAAGCCGCTGACGAACTCGGACCGCGCGGACATCGAGCGGACAGCGCGGGAGAAGATCCTGCACGCCGACCGGCACCCGAAGATCACCTTCCGCTCGAACCAGGTCGCCGGCACACCGGAAAGCCTTGTGGTGAACGGTGAACTGACCATCACGGGTGTGACGAACCCGGTCTCCGTGCACGCCACCGTGACCGACGACGGCCGGCTGTGGGCTCGCACCGCGATCGTGCAGAGCCGGTGGGGTATCAAGCCGTACTCGGCGTTCTTCGGCGCCCTCAAGGTCGCCGACGAAGTGGCCGTCGAGGTGGACGCCGTCGTGACACCGTCCTGACCTCGGTGGCCGGTTCACCGGGCGGGTGAACCGGCCATGGACAGCACGGGCAGGCGTTACGTCAGCGTGGTCGCGCGTACGAACGCGACGACCTGCGGCCACGAGACGTCGAACGCGGCCTTGTTGATCGGGTTGGTGTGCCGGGCGGCGGCGCTGAAGCCGTGTTCGGCGTCCGGGTAGATGTGGATCAGACTCGGGCCGGCCACGCGGGACTGCAGCGCGGCCTGGAGGCGCTCGAAGCTTTCCCGGGGCACGAGGTGATCGGCGCCCGGGTAGAGCATCATGGCCGGGGCCTGGATGGCCGCGGTGGCGCCGACGGCGTCGATCGTGTGGTTGGGCGCCGGCGTGCCCGGAACCGTGGGATGGTAGGCGACGACGTTGGCCAGCCGGGTGTCCCGTCCTCCGAGCAGCAGCGCGAAGCGGCCGCCCATGCACCAGCCGATCGTGCCGGCCTGGCGACAGCCGAGCTCATCGAACAGGTGATCGAGTAGCTGCCGCATTTCGTCCAGGCACGCTTCGTCGTCCAGCTCGGACATCCACTGGGCCAACTCGCCGAAGGGCGTTTCGTCACCGCTGGGCCGTCCGCGCCAGGGATCCCACGACAGCGCGGTGACCCCGGCGCGGGCAAGGTCGTCGGCGAACTCGCGGACCTGCGCGCTGATCCCGGTGATCATCGGTAGCAGCAGCATGGCGCCGGGGGAGCCGCCGGAGGGCCGGGCCAGGTAGGCGTTGAGCCCCTGGACGGAAATCGTGGAGGTTTCAACATCCGCTTGAGAATCCACTGCCATGGATGAGCACACTATGGGCAGTCCGGGCCGGGGGAGAAGGGGCCTGCCACACCGCGGTCCGAGCGCGGCGATTCTTGCCGGCAAATGGCGCAAAAGCCGCGTCCGTTTTCGGCCAATGGCCGGGCTGCGGCGGGGAACCGCGTCAGCCGCGCGGGGTTATCCTGCTGTCATGGCGGAAAAGCCGCGCCGGGCCCGGGTCGAAGACGTGCGGGAAATCGCCTTGGGTATGCCCCACGTCACGGTCGGGCACGGGCCGCGAGGCAACCCCGTTTACCAGGTCGGCGGCAAGTCGTTCGTGTTCTTCCGGACGCCGCGCCCGGATGCCGTCGATCCCGAGACCGGTGAGCGTTACCCCGACGTGATCGTGCTCTGGGTCCCGGACGAATGGGACAAGCAGGCCTTGGTCGACGACCGGACCTCCCCGTTCTTCACCACTTCGCACTTCGACGGTCATCCGTCGGTGCTGGTGCGGGCGAGCCGGATCGGCGAGCTGACCCTGCGGGAGCTGCAAGAGGTGATCGAGGACGCCTGGCTTTCGCGGGCATCTCCCCGGCGCGCGGCCGCCTGGCTCGCAGCACACCGCGGGGAGTAGTCCGACCGTCCACAGTAGATTATCCAAACCGGATAATCCAAACTGGATCGGCTACCGGATCGCGTTGCGCGTCGCGGACATGATCAGTCGCGCGGCATCGGCCAGTCCCGTCGAGCCGTCCCCGAACAGCAGACTCGCCGCGTCGCGGGTGGACCGCTCGTTCGCCGCGGCGGCCCGGATCGACGCGACGCAAAGACGTTCGCTGCTCGCCACCCGCCGCGCGATGCGAGCACTCCGGTAATGCTTCGCGAATCGGGACCGGAACGCTCGCTGATAGGCGCTCAGCGCGCGGCCGAGTGCGGCACCGTCGGCCAGATCGACGGCGGCGATGTGCTCGGTCAGCATGAGCCCCGCGCACAGCGCGTAGTAGATCCCTTCACCGCTCACCGGATTGATCATCGACGCGGCGTCACCCACCAGCGCAGCACGATCCAGGGCCAATGGCGGCCGGTCCGCGGCGTGAGGCAGCAGGTGCCCCCGCAGCGCCCGGGGTGGCACATCGAAAGTGCTGTCGCCCGCGACCAATTCGGCGAGGAAATCGCGCACGGCCCCGCGAAGCTCCGGGCCGCCGGCCATGGACAGTCCGACACCGATGTTCGCGGTGGTCGCGGAGATCGGGAACAGCCACCCGTAGGCGGGCAGCAGCCGTGGCCGGAAGACGAACCGGAGCGGCCGGAGTGCGGCGTCCGGGGTGGACCATTCGAGGTAGGCGCGCGCCGCGACCGCGGTCGCCGACCGCGGCGGTTTGGTGACGCCGAGGGCCCGGCGCACACCGCTGTAGGCGCCGTCGCAGCCGACCAGGAGCCGCGAACGGACCAGGACCGATTCCGAACCGTTTCGCAGCGTGGTGGACCGGGCCGCGTCATCCAGGGCGGTTTCGACGAACCGCGTGTCCGGCCAGAACCGGGCACCCGCACACACGGCGTGCTCCAACAGGCGATGGTCGAGCACGGTGCGGGGAATCGTGTATCCGGCGATCAGGCCGCCGTGGCGACTGGGAATCCCTTGACTGCGCATCATTGTGCGGTCGGGCCCGACGATGCAGCACCCGTCGTTGGGCGGGTAACCCGCGACTACCGCACCGGCGCCCATCTCGTGCAGCAGCAGGGCGGCCCGGGGGCTGATGCCGTCGCCGCACGGCTTGTCCCGGGGAAAGGCCGCCCGGTCGGCGACCACGACGTCGAGCCCAGGACGTGCCCGGCACAACGCGGCGGCCAAGCCCGAGCCGGCCGGTCCCGCTCCCACGATCAGGACGTCACAGTCGACGTCACCGCGCCGTGTGGCGCTCATTCCAGAAACTGTAGGCGCTCCGCGTCACGAAGACAGCTCCGGTCGGCGGTCGTCACGGTGACAGCACGAACCCCGGCGCCCTGCAGGCGAGGGCGCCGGGGTCCGAGTGGTGCGGATTCGCCGGGAACTAGCCGGCCAGGGCCGGAATCACCTCGCGGGCGAAAAGCTCGATGCCCGAACGGTCATAGGCGGCCTCGGCGAAGTAGAGGATCGGGTAGGTCATCCCCACGCCGCGCATCTCGGTGAGTCGCTCGACGATCTGTTCGGGGGTGCCGACCAGCGGCCCGTTCGCGAACATCGTCGCGGTGTCCTCCAGCACGTCGGCGGGCAGGTGCGGCGCGTAGTGCGAACGGACCCACGCCAGGCGGTCCTGAACGTCCTTTTCGGTCTCACCGATGACGACGTTGTAGTTGGACGAGCGCACGATCGCGTCGAAGTCCGTGCCGACGTCCTTGCAGTGCGCGGCCAGCACCTCCGACTTGTGCTTGAAGCCCTCGACGTCACCGGCGAAGTTGGTGTAGCTCGCGTACTGGGCGGCGATCCGCAGCGTCTTCTTCTCACCGCCACCGGCGATCCACAGCGGGATCCCGCCTTCCTGCAGCGGCAGGGGCCGCGAGATGGCGCCGTCGACCTGGTAGTACTTGCCGTCGAGTTTGCCCTTGCCCTCGGTCCACATCTGCCGCATGATCTGCACGCCCTCGTCCAGCCGACCGAGCCGCTCGCCGGCCGAGGGGAAGCCGTAGCCGTAGGCCAGCCACTCGTGCTCGTACCAGCCGCCGCCGATGCCCATCTCGACCCGGCCGCCGGAGATCACATCGGTGGTGGCGGCGAACTTCGCGAGGTAGGCCGGGTTGCGGTAGCTCATGCAGGTGCACATCTGGCCGAGGCGCACCCGGCTGGTGGAAGAGGCGAACGCGGCCATGAGGGCCCACGCCTCGTGCATGTCTTCATCGGTGGGGATCGGCCGGGTGTGGAAGTGGTCGTAGACCCAGATCGACTCGAACGGGCCCTCCTCGGCGAGGCGGGCGATGCCGAGCATGGTGTTCCACTGCTCGCGGGGGTCGATTCCGGTGAGGTCCAGGCGCCAGCCCTGGGGCACGAAAAGTCCAAAGCGCATGGTCGACACCTTAGCCATTCCGGCGCGGGCGGCATAATGTGTCCCGAGCCACCGCGCCGGTACCGGGGTGCTGATAGAATTCCACGACTTCAGCCTTTCCGCTCATTGGCGGTGTCCGGAAATGTGAATCTTGTACCGGATGCCTTCTTTCGGTGAAATGATCCCCTTCGGTACCCGTTTCGGGCGCTCATCGGCTTTGTCAATCGCGGCGGCGTGCCCGGAGAACCGTGTCGTGGGTGTGGTCGGAGGCGGCGGGTGTGGTCCGCGGACGGGTCTCGTCGACCAGGACGGTCCAGGCGTCGTCCAACAGGCCGGCGATTTCCCGCTGCTGGTAGAACGAATCCGGGTCGAACGGGTGGTCGTGGCCCGGCGGCCGGTGGCTGAGGTCGTGGCCGGTCACGAGCAGGGTGCCACCGGGAGCCACCGCCGCGAGCAGCCCACGCAGTGCCGCGTGATCCGGCTGGCGGGGGAGTGGGAAGTACTGCGCCGAGACCAGGTCGTACGCGCCCGATGCCGGTGATGTGATGGTCAGGTCGGCGCGGCTCCACGCCACGCGGTCCGAAGTGGACTCGTCGAGCGTGGCGGCGTGGGCGATCGCGCGGTCGAGCGCGACCTGTGAGATGTCGACCGCGTCGACCTGCCAGCCGTGGCCGGCCAGCCAGAGCGCGTCCGCGCCCTCGCCGCAGCCGAGGTCGAGCGCCCGCCCGGGTGGCAGGGCGGTCACCTCCGCGACGAGCGCCCCGTTCGGTGCCCCGCTCCACATGCGTTCGTGGCCGGAGTACCGCTCGTCCCAGTATTCTTGGTCCATCGTCGTGTTTCCTCACTGTGCGCGGTTTCGCGGGGATTTTCCCAGCGTTTCGGTTGTTTTTGGCGTGCGTTTCCCCGGTGTTTCCCGGGTTTCGCTTCGACGGTCGATCAGAGGCCGTGCCGGCGCTCGCCCAGTAGGTCTTCACAGAGCGCGGCTTCGACGGTGGGAGAGAAGGGATCTTCCAGCGCGTGATCGGTGTCCTCCTGGACGAGGTCGGCGTTGATCGCGACCGCGGCGGTGGCGCCGGAAGCCGCGGCGGCGAGGAGGTTCGCGGAAGGGTCCGCGAGATTGCCCGCGACCCACACACCTGGCGCCGGTGTGCGGCCGGCCGCGTCCGCGGCGATGTACTCGCCGTGGCCGGTGGGGTGGGGGACCGGGGTGACCCCGAGCGTGGCGAGCGCGCCCGCGCGCGGCACCGAACGCGGCGCCACCACCAGCGCGCGCAGCGGGACTTTCGTGCCGGAGCGCAGGCGGACCCCGGTGAGACGATCGTCCACGACGTCCAATGTGGACACTTCGCCGCGCACGACACGGATGTCCCGCGCCGTGAAGCGCGCTGCGTCATCGGCGGTCGGTTCAGGTCCCGTGTGCGTGAGCAGGGTGAGCTTGTCGGTCCATTGGCGGAGCAGCAACACCCGGTGCGAGTCCGCCGGGCCCAGGACGCCGATCGGCTGGTCGCGGACCTCCCAGCCGTGGCAGTACGGGCAGTGCAGCACATCCCGGCCCCAGCGCGCCGTGATCCCCGGGACGCCCGGAAGCTCGTCGGTGATCCCGGTGGCCACGAGCAGCCGGCGGGAGCGCATGGTCCGGCCATCGTCGAGTTCGACAGCGAAGCCGCGTGATCTCCGGGACGCCGCCGTGACGCGGGCGTCGATGATCTTTCCGCCGTAGCCGGTCACCTCCCTCCGGGCCGCTTGCCGGAATTCACCGGGCGGCGAGCCGTCGCGGGAGAGGAATCCGTGGGTGTGCGCGGCCGGCGCGTTGCGTGGGTGCCCGTCGTCCAGCACCAGCACCGAACGCCGTGCGCGGCCGAGCATGAGCGCCGCGTTGAGCCCCGCCGCACCACCGCCGATGACGATCACGTCGTAGGGCAGGCCGGCCCGTCCTGGTCGGGTCATCGTGACCACCTCCACGTCCGACCATGCGTCATCGGCGGGCTGGTTGACAAATCTGTTTGCCAAAACTGCAATAGTCGCCATGGCAGACGACTTCGAGGCCGTGCTCGGCGCGGTCGGCCCACGGCTGCGTGCGCTGCGCCGGCGACACGGCGCGACACTGGCCGCGCTGTCGGCCACCACGGGTATCCCGGTCAGCACGCTGTCGCGGCTGGAGTCCGGTCACCGCAAGCCGAGTCTGGAACTGCTGTTGCCCCTGGCGAAGGCTTACCAGGTGCCGCTGGACGAACTCGTCGACGCGCCGCCGACCGGTGACCCGCGCCTCTACCCCAGGCCGGTCACCCGCCACGGAATGACGGTGATCCCGTTGACCCGCAAGCCCGGCGGGCTCCAGGTGTACAAGCAGATCCTTCCGGCGGGGCGGCTCGGCTGCGAACCAGATCTCCGTTCGCACGAGGGTTACCACTGGCTGTATGTGCTCAATGGGCGACTGCGGCTGGTACTCGGCGAGCAGGATCTTGTGCTCGTGCCGGGCGAGGTCGCCGAATTCGACACACACCTGCCGCACTGGTTCGGCAACGCCGACGGGGAACCGGTCGAGTACCTGAGCATCCTCGGCCCCCAGGGCGAACGATTCCACATCAAAGCCCGCTACCGCCCCCGCTGACCCCGCCGTGTCCCCTGTTCCGGTCGCCGAGTTCTCGCTTCCGGTCTCCGAGTCGCGGATACATCAGGCCACCGGGCCAGGCTTGCGGCCGCCGCGTGCGTCCGCTGGTCAGTGGCAGATCTGTGACCACGGTGATCGCGAAAATGCCGAGTGACCGCGGCCGCCGTGACCCGTGCCGCCTGACCTCAGCCGCCGGAAACGGAGAACTCGGCCCCCGGAAGAGGGGACTCACCGACAGGAGCAGGGGACACAGCGACCGGAAGAGGGGACTCACCGACAGGAGCAGGGGACACAGCCCCTGGAAGAGGGGACTCACCGACAGGAGCAGGGGACACAGCGACGGGAAGAGGGGACTCGGCGGCCGGAAGGGGGGACACGGGTTAGGGGGGTGGGGCCAGGGCGTCGATGGCGGCGGCGGTGAGGCTGAGCCGGATGTGGTCGCGCATGAGGTGGCCGACCGCGTCGGAGTCGCCGTCGATGACGAGTGTCATCATTTTTTCGTGGTCGGTGTGGTCGCGCAGTCGGGGTTCCTCGCCGGGCGGCAGTTCGAGGCCCATCCGGCGGTAGCGGTCCGATTTGTCCCACAGGCTGTCGAGCATCGCGATGAGGTTTTCATTGTGGGACGCGCGGTACAGCGCGCGGTGGAAGGTGTGGTGCGCGACGAGCGCTTCTTCGCCCCACTTCCGCGTCACCGGCAGGAGCCGGCCGGCGGCCTCGCGCAGGGCCGCGATGTCGGTGTCGGTGCGCCGCTGGGCCGCCAGTTCGGCGGCGAGCGGGTCGAGTGCCATCCGGATCTCGAACAGTTCGCGGGCCTCGGACGCGTGTAGCGGTGCGACGCGCGCGTCCCGGTGCACGTCGAGTTCGATCAGGCCTTCGCCCTTGAGTCGCCGCAGCGCCTCCCGGAGCGGGGTGATGCTCATGGCCAGCGACTGGGCCAGCTCGTACTGGGCCAGTACCGAGCCCGGCGCCAGCTCGCCGGACAGGATCCGCCGGCGGACCTCGGCGTAGGCCGCGTCGCTTTTGGTGAGGAAGACGTTCGGCCCGCTCACTTTCACCCCTCTTGTGCTCTGCTCCGCCCGGAATCTATCATCGCCGCCATATCTTATAAGTTATGATGAGGTGGCTCGATGAAGATCGTTTCCGTCCACGAAGGCACCGTCCCCATCAGCTCGTCGATCCGCAACGCCTGGATCGACTTCAGCGCGATGGACTGCTCGATCGTGGCCGTGGTCAGCGACGTCATCCGCGACGGGAAACCGCTGGTCGGGTACGGGTTCAACTCCAACGGCCGCTACAGCGCGGGTGAGATCCTGCGCCGCCGCATGATCCCGCGGCTGCTGGCCGCACCCGACGAGGACCTGGTCACCGACGACGGCGCCAACTTCGACCCGGCCAAGGCCTGGGAATTCCTGATGCGCAACGAGAAGCCGGGCGGTCACGGTGAACGCTCGGTCGCGGTGGGTGTGCTGGACATGGCCCTGTTCGACCTCGCCGCCAAGATCGCCGGACAGCCGCTCTACCGCTGGCTGTCCGACCGCTACGGCGACGGGAAACCGGACGATTCGGTGTTCGTCTACGCGGCCGGCGGGTACTACGCGCCGGGCAAGGGCCTGCGCGAACTCCAGGACGAGATGCGGGGATTCCTCGACCTCGGCTACCGCGTGGTCAAGATGAAGATCGGCGGCGCGTCGCTGAGGGAGGACGTGGAGCGCATCGAGGCAGTGCTGGAGGTCCTCGGCGGCGACGGATCCCGTCTGGCGGTCGACGTCAACGGGAAGTTCGACCTGAAGACCGCGCTCGCCTACGGCGAGGCGATCGAGCCCTATGGCCTGTTCTGGTACGAGGAGGTCGGTGACCCGCTCGACTACGCGCTGAACGCGACGCTGGCCGAGCACTACCGGGGTCCCCTGGCCACCGGCGAGAACCTGTTTTCCCTGCAGGACGCCCGGAACCTGGTGCGCTACGGAGGACTGCGTCCCGACCGCGACTACATCCAGGTCGACCCGGCGCTGAGCTACGGCCTGGTCGAGTACCTGCGCGTCCAGGACATGCTGCGCCAGCACGGCTGGTCGTCGCGGCGCTGCGTGCCGCACGGCGGTCACCAGTTCTCGCTGCACATCGCCGCCGCGCTCAAACTCGGTGGCAACGAGTCCTACCCGGGCGAGTTCCAGCCGACCGGCGGATTCGCCGACGACGCCGTGGTGCGGGACAGCCAGGTGGGCCTCACCGAGACCCCGGGCATCGGTTTCGAGGGCAAGGCCGCCTTCTACAAGGTGTTGCGCGAACTGCACGACTGATCGCGGGCGTCCCGCGCACGGTGAGCGCGCGGGACGCCTGGCTCCGTGCTGCTCGGACGGCCGGGAGCGGCGGCTGTCCGAGCAGCACGGCCGCGCGAGCCGGGTGTGCCGGGGAAGCAGCCTGATCCTGTCCGTCTTCACAATGCTGTGTAAGGGAGATCGAGCATGTCGCGGGTTTCGGTGGACGGCCGTCGTCCGGCCGGGAGGTTCTTCCGGGAACTGTGGGTTCAAGTACTGATCGGCGCGGTGCTGGGTATCGCGGTGGGCCTGGCGTTCCCCGGTTTCGGGGCCGCGATGAAGCCGCTGAGCGACTGGTTCATCGCGCTCATCACGATGATCGTCTCGCCGGTCATCTTCTGCGTGGTCACGACGGGGATCGCGTCGATGGACAACGTCCGGCGGGTGGGCCGGATCGGCGTGAAGGCGTTGCTGTAC
>DASSAD010000184.1:0-4285 GCA_035685725.1 Amycolatopsis sp.
GCCGTGACATCAGGACCGCTCCGGTGCGAGCTCAGGCGGGGAACGAGCCAACCGTACTCGTACAACTTTGTCCCAAACTTTTTCCATGGCAGTCTCCTCTCCACTACGTTCCGTGGACGACTGAAGTTAGACGCGACAACCCCCGTGCCTGACGAATGCCGCGACTCAGTGCCCGGGCTTGGGGGATTCCCTTCACCAGAGGATCGGGCCGGGCCGGAGACCTACACCTTCGTCTCCTGCACAGCACCGCCATCTGGCAAGGTCACCTACCCATCGATCGCACCGTCCGCGCTCGTGGAATACTTGGATGACAATCCCGGAGCCCGGGTAGCGGTCTTTTCCCACCGTTGTCCATGCTCGGCGCTCTTCCCGGACACGCGGTTTGGGCAGAACATCGAACGGCACCACCATGTGCGGGCTCGCGAGAACCATGTCCCCCAAACCTTCGTGGGTGTTTTCCCGCGGACTACCTACGCACGGTGCCCCACTCGCACACGCGGTGCTCCGGTCGCCGAAAATGGCAGACGCCATCCGCTGGGGATGGTGCCTACCAATTTGGTGAGGACACGGTTGATCGACCGGCCATGGCGGGGGGCCGGTAACGAAACCCCCGATGCGTCGCCGGCGCGGACAGAGCTTTCGTCGGTCATGGTTTCGGTCGTCGCGCGCAAGGCGTGGATCAGGTTAGATGAGGTTGCGGTGATGACGACAGGCAAGGTCGTTCGGTACGACGAGTTTCGCGGTTACGGGTTCGCTTCGCCCGTCCATGGGGGCGAGGACGTTTTCATCCATGTCAACGATTTCGAGTTCGACAGCAATCGGATCAGCGTCGGCACGCTGGTGGAATTCACCACCGCGCAGAGCGACCGCGGTCCCAAGGCGTCACATATCCGGCTGATCGAACGACCCCTTCAAACGCCCGTAGCGGCACAAGCACAGCCTGTGCCGGAGACGGCCTCGACCGACGACGCGCTCTGCGACGTGCTCTGCGACGTGCTGTCGGCCCAGGAGTTTCGCGCCGAGGTCACCGAGGTTCTGCTCACCGCCACGCCGCCGCTGAACAGCGAACAGATCCTGAATATCCGGGAATCGCTGATGAATCTCGCGAATTCCCATGACTGGATCGAGGCCTGAGAACCCCATAGCGGCCGCGTCACGGGCCGTTCCCGTCCGACCATCGGCGAACATCGTCTGCCGATGCCGGGCCGTGCCACGACAACGAGCCGAGGTGGCCGCGCTGGTGTGCGTGGCCACCTCAACGCATGTCGGCTCTGGCGGCTCGGTGCCCTCGCCTCGCCTTCCCACCAGAATGCGGCCCGACGCCGCGAGCCTCCGCCTGGCCCGGTCCAGGGTGGCTCAACGATGTCGGGGACGCTCCGCGATCATCCAGTCCAACCCGAACAAGCGCGGCTCCGCCAAGACGTCAGGCGTCTCGATCACGTCGCCGGGATGCCTGCTCGGCGATGAGGGCGCGAGACACTTCGGCCGGCGATAGCATCGTGACGGCCTGCCGCTCGTCGCCGTTCTCCGTGATGATCGACTCGCCGGTGTAGCGCAACAGCCGTGTCGCCTCCGCCGGCAGTTCGACGTCATGCCAGCCACCGTTCTCGAAACGACTGGTCGTCGCGCTCCGAATCCGGCCACCCAACTCCGGCCGCGAGGCGAACACCGACAGCGTCGCGTTCCAGATCAGGTCGGGATCGTCGTGCTTTTCCAGGGCCTTCGACAGTTCGACGAGGTTCAGGTCGCCACGGACGTTGTGGCGCCCGCGCACCATGGTCGCGAAGAACCGCTTGGCGAACTCCAGGGTGCCCCTCCAATCGGACGAGGAGATCCGTCCCGTGCCGGTCGGCGGCTTCCTGAGCCAGCTGGCCGCGCCCCCCATCTCGATTCCCTTCGCCCCAGGGAAATCCGACAGGTAGTCGTAGCCCACAGCCATCGCCACCTTGTCCAACAATTCCGGTCCGGAGCGCATGGTCGTGGAGTAACGCCGCACGATCCGCGAGGGATCGGTGTCGAGTTCGAAGATCTTCCACAGGTCCTCCATCTCCTCGGACATGTGCGGTGCCAGCTCCTTCTGGCGCAGCCGATAGTTCCCGTTGATGACTTCCAGGGCCACCGGCGCGATCGGATGTCCTTTGGGCACTACAATCACCGAGTTCGCGATGCCGCGGTTGGTCTTTTGGATCGCGTAGCCGTCTTCGGAGTCCAGGACGTCCTGCAGATACTTGAAGGTGTGGACGATGTCGTCGGGATCCGCGTAGGGGAGGCCGAAGGCCACCGCGTTCTCCCATCGGAGAATATCGCTGGTCGACGCGTAGCCGGGTCGTATCTGTTTGTTCAGCTCGGTGACGAACGCGTCATGCAGCCGCATCGGATTCTCGCGGTGGCGCACTTCCCAGATGTTGACGAGCCAGATCCCGTTGTCCCGCGCGCGTTTCCACAGGCGCCGCACCGCGCGGAGATGATCCTCGCGCAACCGCGACCGTACCCGCGCTACCTCTTGGAAATGGCCCTGGCTCACGCCCGCCGGGCGATTTCGGAGGGTCGCCGCCTCGAACTCGATGCGCGGGACATCGGTCAACAGCACCACGGACCACCCTTCGCGGTGCGCCACCTCCGCCCGCTTTTCCAGGTTTGTCATGAAGCCGTCGTCGACGTGTGGCCCGCCCGTCCAGATCGAGGACATCGCTCTCGGCAGCGTCAACGGCGTGGTGATCGGAGGCAACTTGTTGGCCCAGTACCGTTCCGACCACTTCTTCCCGGGTCGCAATTCCCGTTCCGGGCGGTAGGGCCATTTTTTCGGGTCCATTTCGTCCCGCGACGGCGCCCCGGCCCGGGTCAGGTCCAGCCGCTCGAACAGCTCCACGACCTGCCACGACGCCAGATCGCGATGGTTGTGCCCCCGCACGAAGTCCGGGGGAGCCGGCAGGTCGCGCAGCCCGAAGTAATCCGGCCCGAGCGCTCCGCCGTCGGGGACCGCACCGGACGGATGGGCTCGCTTGATCTCGCGTTCCAGGTCCGCCCGCAGTTCCTCGGCCGAGCCATACCCGGAGGACGACCTCGACGGATTCGGCTCCGGCTGATGGGATGCCGCGGCCGACCGTTGGCCACGCCCGAGATCGTCACGTGAGAACCCCGAGCCGGCGTTCTGCCCGCTGCCACGCGAAACCGGCCGCGTCAGTGCATCGCGCCCCGAGTGCTTCTCCCTGATCGGCAGCGGGTGCGGGGAAGACGCCTGGCCCCGCCCGAGGTCGTCGCGGCCCGGATGCCCTGTGGTGCGCGGACCAGAAGAATCCGGCAACGCGGGGAAAAAGGTCAACCCGCCATCGCCGGGCCGGCTGGGTTCGCCTGACGGTTTCCGGCCGCCAGTACGACGTGAGGACACCCGTCGCGTCTGGAAACCGCCCGAGGCCCGTGATGGATCTGCCGGCTCCGGATCGCCGGTACGACCCCGCCCACTCACATCGTCGTGAGTGCGTTCGGCTCCTCTCGCGCCGTACCGCCGCTGCGCGGACGGCGGGAGAAGAGCGTCCGTCGTGTTCGCCGCCCGCGACCCGGCGGCCAACGGTACCGCTCGACCGGTCGCGTCCACCACGATCACGCGAGCGTCCACCAGCAGGTCCTGCCCGACCTCGCGTACCCGAGACCCCGGCCGTGCCTGAGTCTCCAGCCACAGCGGTATCCCGCCTTCGTTCCGCACCGCGAAACCATGGCCGGTCCGGCCGGGCGGTCTCGTCAGCACGAACGCCATCGCGCCGTGGCCCAACTCCTCCACCTGCCGCACGACGTCCGCCAGCGAACCGTCGACCGGACGCCAGTCGCCCCCCACCGCCGCCGTCAACTCGTCCTCGGGCCGGCGTGAGCCCACCGCGAAATCGTCCCGAGCCACCACCGAACCACCGAACAGACCGCGCCGCACCGCGTCCAGCCGCACCACGCAGTCCGCCGCCGTCCCGTCATACGGCGGCAGGATCGCCGCCAACTTTTCCTCCAAGCGATTCCGGTGGGCCTCCACCACGTCCGAGACGTCCCGCCGGTCGACGGGGGAATCCACCCCCGTTTCCGTCTTGACCACCTCCGCAGCCACAGCGGGCACGGAGCGGTGATATTCCCAGACCGGTGGCAACACGAGCGCGTCAACACTCTCGGCACCGGCCGTGCCTTCTGTGCTTTCCGGCGCCGAAACGACGCGCCCGCTCATCGGGTCCGCTTCGTCCGCGGCCAGGGTCGCCTCGACCTCGTGATCACGCTCGACCGGCGGCAACGCGCCACTCATGAACGG
>DASSAD010000185.1:0-3241 GCA_035685725.1 Amycolatopsis sp.
TTCGGTGAACTGGCGGTTCGTACCGGTCGGCAGCTTCGAAGCCGCCTTGACCAGCGGGTTGACCAGCCGCTTGTACATCACGTCCAGCACGAACGGAAGCCCGTCCTGCAGCGCGCCGACGAGTTCGTCGGCGGACTTGGACGACATCAACGCCCGGCAGGTCACCGCGAGGGTGAGCGCGGTCATGTTCTTGCGGAGGTCGAGTTCCTGGCCGTCCTGCCAGTCCTTCGTCGCGTTGACGATTTCCTCGTGCATCAGCTTCGCGTACTCGGCGATCCGGTCGCGCCGGAACGCCGGCTGCATCATCAGCCGGTGCCTTCTGTGGGTCTCACCGTCGGAGTTGGCGAGGCCGTTGCCGAGCACGGCCCGCACCTCCTCGAACTGAGCACCCTTGTCGAACTCTCGCGGCTTGACAACGAGCATCTCGCGGACCAAATTGGCCGAAGTGACCACGAAGGTCCGCTGCGTTCCGAGCTTGATCTCCACGATGTCACCGAGGTCCCGCAACGACCGGAAGAAACCGAGCGGGTCGTTGCGCAGCTGCAGGGCATGTCCCAATACCGGTAGACCGCCAGGGGCAGGGGCGATCGCGGGAGCAGACAAGAAAAACTCCAATCAAGAAGTGATCACGAGCAAGTGGTCCAACTCAACACCATATTCGGAGCAGTATCTACGTCCGAATGGCCCATCTTCAGTATTTACCTGACGGTGCGTATGCCTGCGACTACGGCAAAAAGGGCACGTGCAATGGCCCACTCGGACCGAGTCGACCATCGTCTACAATGGATTGGTTCGACGCAGGAGTGTTGACCGAGACGAAACGGGCACACTTCACCCGGCCACGGGCGACAGACCAGCGGAAATGACTTTCCGTGGTTTTCCACCGCGAGCAGGCGGTACACCGTTATCCGCCAACGACAGTCGACAACGGACTGATTGAAACTCGCTTTCACGTCGCACGTTCCACGGCGCGTTACCGACTGCGCGCGCGACGGATGATTGACGAGCGCAGGTCGGCACCGGGAAACGTTTTCGCACGGTGCCCGGATTCCCGGCGGAAACACTCAGCAGTGACTATCGGCGCATATACGCGCAGCCGTCCACCCGCTTGCGCACTAGCGGCGCCCCCGGCTGTCGGACGACCTCGTGCACGTGCCTGAGCCGATGTCACCGGCGAATCCCCGTTCGATGACGAGCCACCGCGGGTCCCGGAGCCAGCGCCGGTTCAGCGGTCGGACCACACGCAACGACTCGTCGAAGCCCCACCCCGCGAACTCGCGGTCGATGGCACGGTTGAGCCGGTCGTGGACCCGCGCGGGGGTCGGGTGTCGAGCCGCGGGTCGTGCTCGTCGTTCGGCATGATCGCAAGCCTACCGAACGAGATTCACGTTCGGTGTCCGGTCGGGTACCGGCCGGATGAGTGGCCTCTTCATGGCGCTTCGATCACAGCTGGCCCGGGGATGTTGCGGTTTCCCCACGATCTTTCAGTATCGAGACATGACCCAGTGGATCACGGCGATCGGCCAGGGATGGCTCGTCGACGGTGCGGTGCCCGGGCCCGACGTCGACGAGTTCGCCGACGCCGGCGATGTGATCGCGGCGCTCGCCCGGCACCGGGGCGACTCACTGCTCGCAGTACAACATCCCCACCGCACACCACGCGCCCGCGCCGATGGACTGTCGGTGACCGATGTGCTGCCCGCGGCCCGGCGGGAGCTGGACCGGTTGCTGGCCACGTCGTACCGGCCGGTCACCGATGTCGTCGCGCCGTACCTGGTGGACGGACCGGACGGCGCGGCGCTGGGCGTGCTGTGCCTCGTTGACCCGAACGAGATATCCCGGGTCCGGCACAGTGAACAGGTCTACCCGGCCGTCGTGGCCGAACGCGCGACCATGCTCGCCGGTCTCGGGCACGCCACCAGCGCCGCGATGCTGATTCCGGTCACGGACGGCGCACGCCTGACCGACGCGGTTTCGCGCGCGGTGCGCACACCGCCGGCCGTGCGAACCGTCGACCCGGCCGGGCGGATCCACCGGCTGTGGCTCGTGGGCCCCGGCCCCGACCAGGACCGGCTGCTCTCCGTGCTGCGTGCCGGGCCGCTGATGGTCGCCGACGGCAACCACCGGGTGGCCGCCTCGGCGCGGGCCGGGTCGAACCTGCTGGCCCTGGTCACGGCCGGACCCGACCTGCGGGTGGGCGCGTTCCACCGGGAACTGACCGGCACCGGCCTGTCCGCGGCGGACCTGGAAGCCGCCTGGCGCCGGGCGGGACTGCGCGTCCGGCACGACTCCGCTCCCCATCCACCGGACCCGCACGACCGTGAGAACCCGGACGACCACCAACGGAACCCCAGCAGCCGCCCACCGGACCCGAGCGACCACCACCAGAACCCCAGCAGCCGCCGACGGGACGCTAACGGCGACCAGCAGAACCCAAGCAGCCGCCCACCGGACCCGAGCGACCATCGCCAGAGCCGGCACGACCATCGCCAAGACCCGCACGGCCGTCGCCAGAGCCCCAGCAGCCATCCACCGGACTCGAACGGCCATCGCCAAGATCCGAGCGGCCAGGCTCCGCGCTCCCCCGGTGTGGTCCGGGTACTCGCCGGCCGCACTCGGCTGGTGATCGATCTCCCCGCGCCGGAACCGGGCGAACCGCTGCCGCGCATCGACCACGCCATCGTCGAGCGCCTGCTCATCGCCGCCGCGCTGGGCATCGACCCGGAGGGCCCGCACGTGCGTCCGGTCCCGGCCGGACACCCGCCGGGACCGGACGTCGACGCCGTCCTCGAAGTGGCCCCGGTGCCCATGTCCGACGTCATCGCCGTCCACGCCCAGAACCGCCTGATGCCACGCAAAAGCACCTACGTCACCCCAAAACCCCGCACCGGCCTCCTCATCGCCGCCCTCACCCCCTAACCCCCGTACCCCCCAAGAACCCGTGTCCCCCCTTCCGGCCGCCGTACTCTCCCTTCCGGTCGCCGTGTCCCCTGCTGCGGTCGCCGTGTCCCCTGCTGCGGTCGCTGTGTCCCCCCGTCCCGTCGCCGTGTCCCCCCGTCCCGTCGCCGAGTTCGCTGCTCCCGCCGGTGAAGCCGAAGACGGAAACGCGACAGTCACCGGAACCGAACCGCACCGGCGCCGCGACCGACGGCAACACGCGGCAATCACCGCACCGTCGCCTACCGGCAACTCGCGGTCCGAACCAGCCGTTTCGCCTGCCTCACGCAGGGACCGGACAGGA
>DASSAD010000186.1:0-45362 GCA_035685725.1 Amycolatopsis sp.
CACGGCGGGTGAGATCGACATCCAGCTCGCCGGTGTGGGCGCGGACTACTGGGAGGCCAAGGGAGTCGACCGTCCGGTGGGCCAGCTCAACATCCTCTACGTGGACGACGTCGACGCCCAGTACGAGCGGGTGAGCCTGGCCATGGGTGGCACCGGCGAAGTGACCGCACCCCAGGATCAGCCTTACGGCGCCCGGGTTTTCACGGTCCTCGACCTCGGCGGCAACAGTTGGACGTTCTGGGAACACATCTCCGACGAAGCGGAGCTGCCGCCCGGCTGGCAGGAGATCCGCGCCGATCCGTTCCCGCCGGCCGCGTCCGCTCCCCAGGCCACTCCCGAGTCGCCCACGGCCGCCCCGTCGTCGTCCCCGTCGGCGACCTGACCGCCACGGTCCGTTTCCGAGGTCGCGCCTCCAACGGGTGATCATCGGCTGCCGTTAGTCTGGTGCCGACGTCGCTGGGACTATCGATGAGGGAGCGAAGCGTGGCGGTCATCGAGCAGGTAGGCGCCCGCGAGATTCTGGACTCGCGCGGCAACCCGACCGTTGAGGTAGAGGTCGCCCTTGACGACGGCACGCTGGCACGGGCCGCCGTCCCCTCCGGGGCGTCGACCGGCGAGCACGAGGCCGTCGAACTGCGTGACGGCGACGCCTCGCGCTACGGCGGCAAGGGTGTGGAGCGCGCGGTCGCCGCGGTGCTCGACGAGATCGGGCCCGAGCTGACCGGCGTGGAAGCGGTCGAACAGCGGGTCGTCGACCAGAAGCTGGTCGATCTGGACGGCACCCCGGACAAGTCCCGGCTGGGCGCCAACGCCCTGCTCGGCGTGTCGCTGGCGGTGGCGAAGGCGGCGGCCGAGTCGGCCGAGCTGGAGCTGTTCCGCTACCTCGGCGGGCCGAACGCGCACGTGCTGCCGGTGCCCATGCTGAACATCCTCAACGGTGGCGCGCACGCCGACACCGACGTGGACATCCAGGAATTCATGATCGCGCCGATCGGCGCCGAGTCCTTCCGCGAGGCGCTGCGCTGGGGTGTCGAGGTCTACCACTCGCTGAAGTCGGTGCTCAAGGGCCGCGGCCTGGCCACCGGCCTCGGCGACGAGGGCGGGTTCGCGCCGAACCTGCCCAGCAACCGCGAGGCACTGGACCTCATCACCACCGCCATCGAGAAGGCCGGGTACACCCCGGGCCGCGACGTGGCGCTCGCGCTGGACGTGGCGGCGACCGAGTTCTTCGCCGACGGCTCCTACACCTTCGAAGGCACGAAGCGCAGCGCCGAGCAGATGTCCGCCTACTACGGCGAACTGCTCGACTCCTACCCGCTGGTCTCGATCGAGGATCCGCTGTCCGAGGACGACTGGGACGGCTGGGTCTCGTTGACGACGGCACTCGGCGAGCGGGTGCAGCTGGTCGGCGACGACCTGTTCGTGACCAACCCGGACCGGCTGGAGCAGGGCATCGAGCGGGGCGCGGCCAACGCGCTGCTGGTCAAGGTCAACCAGATCGGCACGCTTTCGGAAACCCTCGACGCCATCACGCTGGCCACCTCCTACGGGTACAAGAGCATGATGAGCCACCGTTCCGGGGAGACCGAGGACACCACGATCGCCGACCTCGCGGTCGCCACCGGCGTCGGCCAGATCAAGACCGGCGCACCGGCGCGCAGCGAGCGGGTCGCGAAGTACAACCAGCTGCTGCGCATCGAGGAGACCCTCGGCGAAGCGGCCCGGTACGCGGGCGACCTGGCGTTCCCGCGGTTCAGCCCGGAGAACTGATGGCTCTGGTGCGCGCGCACCTCCCGTGGTGGGACGGCGGAACACCGGCGGAAGCACCGACGGTGGCCGGGTGACCCAACGAGGGCGGGAGCGCGGCAACCGCGGGCGCCCCACAGGGAGTTCGCGGGTCCGCCGCGCCGACGGGGTGGCCGCACGCCATCCTCAGCGGGGCCGGCGCGACACCCGCACGGAAACGATCAGGGCACGGCTGCGCCGGGGGCTGAGCGTCAAGCAGGCCGCCGGCGCGGCGCGTGTGCTGGGCATGACGACCACTCGACGGGCCGCCGTGCTCGCGATCGTGTTGTGTGCCCTGGCGTTCACGCTGGCCGTACCGCTGCGCACCTATCTCAGCCAGCGCGCCGAGATCAAGGTGCAGGAGCAGCGTCAGACGGAGCTGCGGGCCGACGTCGCCGGGTTGCAGTCCCGCCAGGCCGCGCTGGCCGACCCGGCCGAGGTCGAAGCCGAGGCACGACGACGGCTGCGGTACGTGATGCCCGGTGAGACGCCCTATCTGGTCCAGTTGCCCGAGGACACCCCACAGGGTCAGCAGCAGGCGGCGCAGCAGCGGACCGGGCCCGGGAACACCGCGTGGTACCAGCAGTTGTGGTCCAGCCTCGGCGGCTGAGTCCCGTCCGCGGCATGCGGGAACACCCTCTAGCCTTGGCGTTGTGAGTAGGACGGAATCGCCCGTGTTCGAGCCGGTGTCCGACGCGGACCGGGAGATGATCGCGACCCAGCTCGGCCGGCCGCCCAGGGCACTGCGTGCGATCGCGGCCCGGTGCCCGGCCGGGCATCCAGCAGTGGTCCAGACCAGTCCGCGACTGGAGAACGGCACGCCGTTCCCGACGCTCTACTACCTGACCTGCCCACGGCTCGCGTCGCTGGTCGGCAGGCTCGAGGCGTCGGGGATCATGCGGGAGATGACCGAGCGGCTGACCACCGATGCCGACCTCGCCGCCGCGTACCTGCGCGCACACGAGTCCTATCTCGCCCAGCGCGACGCCATCGAACCGCTGGGCCATCAGGTCACCGCCGGGGGCATGCCCGGCCGCGTCAAATGCCTGCACGTCCATCTCGCGCACACCCTCGCCTGCGGCCCCGGCGTCAATCCCTTCGGCGACGAGACCCTCGAACTGCTGCGTCCCGACTGGCCTTCCGGAGACTGTGCCCGCTGACACGTCCGTTCCGATCGCGGCAGAGCGCTTGGCCCGGTGTGACGGTCCGGGCAAAGTGGGGGCAGCCAACGCGTACTTAACGACTGCCGGGTGAGGATCGTCGCGGCGGGCACTGAGGGGAGGTTCGGGCGTGCGGCTGACGAGAGTGCGGATCGCCCGGCGCAAGATCCGCAGGATCGGCCTGCACCACAGGACCTTTCTCGCGGTGATCGGCGGGATCCTTGCGGTGGTGCCCGCCGTCGCGGCGAGCGGCGGTGCGCAGAACTGGGTCGAACAGGTCAGCACGCAGCATTCGCGCAACATCGGCCTCGTACAGGGTTTCAATCCCAAGGCGGTGCACGTCAGCGTCGATGGAACGCTGCCGCAGGCGACACTGCCCGCGGACCTGCCGCTGACCGCCAGCGAACTTCCCGCCGCCTACGTCCTGCCCGGCGGTCTGCTCGGCATTCCCGGCACCGCGCTGAAGGCCTACCGGAACGCGGCCGCCATCCTGGCCCAGGAACAGCCGAACTGTCACATCGACTGGGCACTGATCGCCAGCATCGGCCGCATCGAGTCCAACCACGCCCGCGGCGGCTACGTGGACAAGAACGGCAAGACACTCGAACCGATTCTGGGGCCGGAACTCGACGGGGTGGGCGGGTTCGCCGCGATCCCGGACACCGATCACGGTTTCTACGACCTCGACACGGTATGGGACCGCGCGGTCGGCCCGACCCAGTTCATCCCGTCCACCTGGCGGGCCTACGCCTCCGACGGCAACGGCGACGGTATCGCCGACCCGAACAACATCTACGACGAGACGGTTGCGACCGGCCGCTTCCTGTGCGCCGGCGGCGGTGATCTGGCGAATCCGGATCAGGAGCGCGCCGCGATCTACCGCTACAACAACTCCGACACCTACGTCGCGATCGTGCTGGCCTGGGCCGACGCCTATCGCAACGGTGTGCTGCCACTGCCGGACAGCACGGTGCCGATCGGGGCGCCGAGCGCGCCGGCCCTTCCGCCGCCCGCCTCGGTGCCCTCGTCCGCGGTGCCGAGCACCCCCGCGCCGCCGCCGGTGACCTCGTCCGTCTCGCAGCCTCCGCCGTCGAGCGGGAGCAGCACGCCGCCGCGCTCGCTGCCGCCGTTGCCGAGCACCTCCACGGTCCCGCCCTCGACGACAACGACCACGCCGACGTGCCTCAGTACGAGCCCGCCGCCATCGACTTCTCAGCCGCCCACCAGCCCTGAGTCGCCTTCCCCGACCAGCACGCCGACCTCCCCCACGTTGCCGCCGTGCGCGCCGCCGCCCCCTCCTCCACCTCCTTCCGGCGGAACTCCCACCACGACGTCGGATTCCGTACCGACCTCGTAGGGTGGGAGTCATGCCCCGAGTTGCCGCGATCGACTGTGGAACGAATTCCCTTCGCCTGCTCGTCGCCGAACTGACGGTCCGCCATGACGGCACCGTCGACCTGCGTGACCTGCACCGCGAAATGCGGGTGGTGCGTCTCGGTCAGGGAGTGGACGCGACCGGCCGGCTGGCGCCGGAGGCACTCGAGCGCACCCGTGCCGCGCTGGTCGACTACACCATCGCCGCCCGGCGCAAGGGCGTCGAACGCGTGCGCATGGTCGCCACCTCCGCCACCCGCGACGCGAGCAACCGAGCCGAGTTCTTCGCGATGACCAGGGAGGTTCTCGGTGTCGAAGCCGAGGTCATCAGCGGCGACGAGGAAGCACGGCTCTCCTTCACCGGCGCGGTCGGTGAGCAGGACCCCGACGACGGCCCGTTCCTCGTCGTCGACGTCGGCGGCGGATCGACCGAACTGGTCCTCGGCGACTGGGACGGCCGGCGGGCCTCGGTGACCTCCGCGCGCTCGGTGGATGTCGGCTGCGTGCGCGTCACCGAACGCGCGCTGAGGTCCAATCCGCCCACGGCCGCCGAGATCGCCGCCGCGCGCGAGTTCGTCACCGGTGCGCTCGCCGAGGCCTTCGAGGTGGTCGACGTGACCAAGGCCAGGACGTGGATCGGCGTCGCCGGTACGGTCACCACGCTTTCCGCGGTGGCCCAGGGACTCACCGAGTACGACCCCGAGCGCACCCACCTGTCCCGGCTGTCCACCGCGGACATTCACCGGGTGGCCGACGAGCTGCTGGCCGCCGACCACGCGACCCGCGCGGCCCGGCCGGCGATCCATCCGGGCCGGGTGGACGTGATCGGCGGGGGCGCGCTGATCGTGCGGCTGCTGTCCGAGCAGCTCGCCGAGCGCGGCGGGCCCGCCGACCTGGTGGTCAGCGAACACGACATCCTCGACGGGATCGCCCTGTCGCTCAGCTGATTCCCCTAAGGCGCAGTGTCCGGAATGTGATCACTGACTTTAGTCTGGTTTTTGCGCCGTTTCGTCCGGTTTCCGGATAGGTTCCCCTCACCGTTGTGGGAGGAGGAACTTCCTTGAGAAGCACCAGGTTGTTCGTCGCCGCGCTCACGGTGCCGTTGATCGCGGCGGTCACCGCGCCGCTCGCCGGCGCCGAGCCGGCGCTGTCCGGTCCGGCCACTGAGTACAACGTGCTGACCGCCCCGGGCTTCGACGTCGCCACGGCGGAACGGGCCGTGCGAGATTCCGGCGGCACCGTGCTGCGCAGCAACGACGCGGTGGGGCTGATCACCGTCAGCGCCCCGGCAAGCGGTTTCGCGACGCGGGTCGGTGCGAGCGGTGCCGTTTTCGGCGTCGCGAAGGCGACCAGCATCGGGCAGGTGCCACGCGACAACCCGGTCGCGAAGCCCGGCGCCGAGCCCAGTGCCGAGCCCGCTGCCGAGTCCGATGCTGTGGAGAAAGAGGCGCACGCGCAGGCCCACCCCGTTCCCGCGGCGGCGAAACCGGCGCCGGCCGGGATGGACCCGCTGGACGGGCGGCTGTGGGGTCTCACTTCCGTCCGCTCGGACATCGCGCGCACCGTGCAGCCGGGCGACAAACGCGTCAAGGTCGGCGTGATCGACACCGGCATCGACGGCACGCATCCCGACATCGCGCCGAACTTCGACTACGCCGACTCGCGCAACTTCACCAGGGACATCCCCGCCGACGAGACCGGCGCCGTCGTGGACGGGCCGTGTGAGTACCGGGGCTGCGTCGACCCGGCCGACCACGACGACAACGGTCACGGCACCCACGTCGCGGGCACGATCGCGGCCGCGGCCAACGGTTTCGGCATCTCCGGCGTCGCGCCGGACGTGACCCTCGTCAACGTCCGGGCCGGGCAGGACTCGGGGTTCTTCTTCCTGGAGCCGGTCGTCGATGCGTTGACCTATGCCGGTGACGCTGGTCTGGACGTGGTGAACATGTCCTTTTACGTGGACCCGTGGCTGTACAACTGCGGGCACAACCCCGCGGATTCGCCGGCACAGCAGGCGGCGCAGCGCACCATCGTCGAAGCACTCACCCGGGCATTGAACTACGCCTACCGAAAGGGCGTGACCTCCGTGGTCGCCCTGGGCAACGAACACACCGACCTCGGCGCGCCGCAGCCCGACACCACCAGCCCCGACTACCCGGCCAACTCGACCTACGGCCGCACGGTCGACAACGCCGACTGCCTTTCGCTGCCGGTCGAAGGCCCGCACACGATCGGCGTCGCCGCGTTCGGGCCGTCGGGTAGGAAGGCGGACTTCTCCAACTACGGCACCGAGCAGATCTCGGTGGCCGCGCCGGGCGGATACTTCCGGGACGGCTTCGGCACGGACCGGTACCGCACCAACGAGAACATGATCCTCTCCGCCTACCCGCGTAACGTCGCCCTCGCCGACGGCACCATCGACGCGGCCGGGAACATCACGGACAACGGTGTCGCCCTCGGCGTCCAGAAGGCGACCGCCACGGACGGACGAGTCGGCTATTACCAGTACCTGCAGGGCACGTCGATGGCCACACCACACGCCACCGGCGTCGCCGCGCTGATCGTTTCCCAGTACGGGAAACCGGGGCGGGGCGGGTTCGGCATGAGCCCGGACGCGGTGCAGCGCGTGCTGGAGGGAACGGCCGCGAAGATCGCCTGCCCCGTGCCGCGAACCGTCGACTACCTCAACGAAGGCCGCGACGCCTCTTTCACCGCGACCTGCGCGGGAACACCGGACTTCAACGGCTTCTACGGCCACGGTGTGGTCGACGGCTATGCCGCCATTACCCAGGGCCGGTCCTTTCTCGGCTGAGTAACGAAAAGCGCCGCCGGGGAATGCGGATCACCCGGCGGCGCTTACTTGCCTTGTCTCCCTGTTGCTGCTCGGGGTCGACCGTCTCGGCGATCTTGGCGGCTTCGACGTGTTCCCCCGCTTCGAAACCGATCGGCGGCGGCCTTCACCGAGACGGTCCCCGAGAACGAGACTCCGGTGCGGCGAGGACCGGCACGCCGGGCGGCGCAGTGCCGCCCGGCATGCCGGTCAGCGACGACTCGCGGTGCCAGCCGACGAAGGTGCTGGGCACCTCTCGGGTCGCTGACCCTTCGGTCCCACGTTCGTCCCATGCCGGATTCCCGGCTGGATCAGCTTTGTCACCTGTTGCTGCTGGTGGTGATGAAGTTCGCCAGGTCCTTCGACTGCTGGATCCGCGACGGCTCGTGGACGTACATCATGTGGCCGGCCGGGTAGTAGGCGGATTCGATGTTCTCGCGCAGTTCCTCGGGGATCGCCAGCCGCGCCAGTACGTGCTCGGCCGCGAAGTAGGGCGTCGCGCCGTCGTAGTGGCCGAGTGCCACGTGCACCTTCAGGTGCGGGTTAGCGCGCATCGCCGAGCTGAGCGACTCCACCGCGGACACCGCGCGTCCCTCGAAGTCGGCGTAGGACCAGGCCCGGTTGACCTCCATGGACAGCAGCTCGTACGGCAGGTCGTTCTCGTAGCCGAGTTCGGTGCGGACGTAGTGGTTCAGTCCAGCCGAATACGCGCCGATGATCCGGGAGATCGACGCGTCGTCGCGCATGTGTTCGCGCCCGCCGTCGGGTTCCCAGGTGGTGAACCGGCCGTCCATCCGCCCGGTGACCAGCCCGCGGTCACGCAACAACTCGGTGAAGAACCGCGCGTGCTCGATGCGCAGGTTCACCCTGTCCACATAGGACTCTTCGAGTCCGGTGAGCGATGCGAGGGTCTGCACCATCCCGGTGCGCTCGGCGGGGGACAGCCGGGCTCCGCGGCTGAGCGCCCACGGCAGGTCGCGCGACGCGAACTCCTCGGCGTCGGCCAGCACGTCGTCGAGCGGCCGGTCGCCGTGCCTGCCGTGGTAGTGCGCGATCGCCGCGTAGGTCGGCAGGTACAGCGAGTACGGCAGGTCGTTGCCCTCGGTGAAGCGGATCGTGCCCATGTCCAGCACGCTGGAGATCAACATGATCCCGTTGAGATAGAACCCGTGCCGGTCCTGCAGGTGCTCGGCGAGCGCGGCCGCGCGGAGCGTGCCGTAGGACTCGCCCGCCAGGAACTTCGGCGACATCCAGCGCTCGTTGCGGGACGTCCACAGCCGGATGACCTCCCCGACGGACTCGAGGTCCTGGGTGAATCCGTAGTAGTCCTTGGGCTGCTCGCCCGCGGCCGGACGCGAATAGCCGGTGGACACCGGGTCGATGAAGACCAGATCGCTGTGCGCGAGCAGGGATTCCGGGTTGTCCGCCAGGCGGTAGGGCGGCGGCTCCGGGGAGTCGACGTCCCCGGAGATGATCCGGCGCGGGCCGAGCACGCCCAGATGCAGCCACACGCTCGCCGAGCCCGGCCCACCGTTGAACGCGAAGGTCACCGGCCGCGAGCCCGGATCGGCGTCGTCGAGGGTGTAGGAGGTCAGGAAGACCTCCGCCTTGGCCAGATGACCGTCGAACTTGCCGTCGGTGACGATCTCCTTGCGCAGCACCATCCGCCCCGCGCGGGCGGTGTAAGGCAGCTTCCGGCGTTTCACGGTCAGCGTGTGCTGGGTGGTGACCAGGTCGTCGGTCGGTTCGACGGGCTTTTCGTCGGCGGGAGTCGCGGTGGTCTCCTCGTCGGTGGTTTCGGGCATGGTGTCCAACCTAGTCTGATCCGGTGAGCAGAACGACGATGGCCGCGCTCGACGCCGCGGTCTCGGACTGCCGCCGGTGCCCGCGGTTGGTCGCCTGGCGGGAAGAGGTCGCGGCGACCAAGCGCGCCGCCTACGCGGACGAGACCTACTGGGGGCGCCCGGTCCCGGGCTTCGGTCCGGACGACGCGGCGCTGGCGATCGTCGGGCTGGCCCCGGCGGCGCACGGCGGGAACCGCACGGGCCGCATGTTCACCGGCGACCGATCCGGCGACTTCCTCTTCCAGGCGCTCTACGACGTGGGTCTCGCTTCGCAGCCACGATCGACGCGAATCGGCGACGGCCTCGAACTGATCGGCACCCGCATCACCGCACCGGTGCACTGCGCCCCGCCGGCCAACAAGCCGACCCCGGCCGAACGCGACGCGTGCCGCCCTTGGCTGGTCCGGGAACTGGAGTTGCTACGGCCCACCCTGCGCGCCGTGGTGGTGCTCGGTGCCTTCGGCTGGCAGGCGTTGCTGCCGGTGCTGGCCGAGGTCGTGCCGGTACCGAAGCCGGCACCGCGGTTCGGGCACGGCGTCGAGGTGACCCTGGGTGACCTGCGCCTTTTCGGCTGCTACCACGTTTCGCAGCAGAATGTCTTCCGTTCACTGCTCACGCCGGCCATGTTGCGTGAAGTCCTGTCCAGGGCGAAGGATACCGCGGGCCTGTGATCACCGAGTCGGTTGACTTGATATTGAAGGCAATATGACTGCATCATGCAGTCATGACCGTCTTGACAATTCGGGATGTGCCGGAGGATGTCAAAGAGGCTCTGGGGCGAGACGCGCGAGAGCGCGGGCAGTCCCTGCAGTCGTTCCTTCTGGGCGTTCTGAAGCGGCAGGCGGCGTTCAGTCGTAATCGGCAACTTCTGTCCGAGATCGAACGTGATCTTGACGAAGGCGGTGGAGCCGGTGCCGATGCGCCGGATGCCGCTGAGCTTCTGGAACAGGCACGGCCGGCTGCTGCGGGTAGCAATTCACATCTTCACGGGACGGGTGGCGCAGCGTGATCGTGGTCGACGCTTCGGTGTTGGCCAACATGTTGCTCTACGCGGATGAACGGGGACGCCGGGCCAGAGCTGTCTTGGGGCGAGATACCGAGTGGGCGGTACCCGAGCACTGGAAGGCCGAGGTCTTCTCGGTTGTCCGTGGTCTCACGCTGGGCAGCAAGATCAAGGAAGACCAGGCGGTCCGAGCCGTTGATCGTCTTCAGCTGCTCGGGGTGGATCATGTCTCTCTGGATGAACTACTACCTCGCATGTGGCAGCTTCGCGCCGGTATCAGTGGCTACGACGCCGCATATGTGGCGCTGGCGGAGGCGCGCGCTATCCCGCTGGTGACGTCGGACGGGCGCCTTGCGCGTGCGGCAACGAGCTATTGCAGGGTGGAACTCGTTTCCTGACATCGCGGTCAGGCACGGGCTCCCTCGAGCCGCTCGATGTGACTCGGCACCGTCTTGCCGTCGCGATCGAGGTTCCCCACGTCGCATCAACGAGATTGTCCACGGCAAGCGTGGGGGTCTCGGCTGGCACGGCGCTGCGGCTTGCGCTGGACGGAGCCCTGGAATCGGCGGGATTGACACGACAAGCAGAGGTATCATCTGTGATACCATATTGGCATGCCGATGACCCTGCGCCTTTCAGATGGCGAAGCCGAGGCGCTGCGCCGTCGCGCCGAATACGAACACCGCTCGATGCAGGATGTTGTCCGGCAGGCCGTCCGGGAGTACGTGGATAACCACAGTAGGGCGGACCTGCTCGACCAGGTTCTTGACGAGGAGCTGCCGCGTTACTCCGAGGCGCTGGAGCGGCTCGGTCAGTGATTCATCTGACGCTGGACGAGCTGGTCCACGTCGCTGAGCGAACGTTGGACGGCAAGGTCGAGGTTCGAGACTACGGCTTGTTGGAGGCGGCGGTAGCGCGGCCGCGCGCATCGGTCTTCGGTGGCGATGCGTACCCCAATCTTGAAGCAAAGACGGCGGCATTGCTGCACTCTATTGCTCGCAACCATGCTCTTGTCGACGGAAACAAGCGGCTTGCTCTCGCTGCGGCGATCGCCTTCCTCGGCGTGAACGGACGGCGGCTGACCCTCTCCAACGACGAGGCATACGACTTCATCGTCGCCGTCGCCACGGGCGACTTGGATGATGTCTCTGCCATCGCCGCCCGCATCCGGGACGCGACCGAGACCCGTTGGGTCCGCGCACTTGCTGAGTGATCACCAGCAGGCCGGCGCCGGTGAACACACCTTCCTCGGCGGCCTGGCCCCGGCTATGCCGTCCAGGGATTCACGAGTTCGATCCCGGTGTCCTCGAAATCCTTGATGGCGCGGGTGGCCAGGGGTATTTGACGGGAACGGCAGATCGCGGCGATCCGAGCGTCGGCGGTCACGATGGGGCGGCCGAGCGATCCAGCCACGCCACGACCGAGGGTTCGGGATCCGCGCGGGTGAGTTCGGACAGGACATCGGTGCCGAGAATGATCGCGCGTCGAGGTTCGCGGCGCAGGGGCTTTCGTCGTGGTCGGGAAGGGGGAACTCGCTCTCGCCGATGGCGGCGAAGCGAGCGTGAACGCGTTGGAAGCTCATCTGGATGCCATCGTCCTGGTCGGTGCCCAGGCCGTGTACCTGCACACCGGTGACGCCGATCTCACCGTCGCGCCGACGACGACGGACGCCGACATCGCCCTCTCGCCCGGCCGGCTCGCCGATGCGCCGCTGATCGAAGAAGCCCTCGGTCGGGCGGGGTTCACGCCCGGGCGCAACCCGGGGACCTGGCACGGCCGCGGATCGGTCGCGATCGACCTGATGGTTCCGGAGGCGCTCAGCGGTGCCGGTGGGCGGCGCGGCGCGCGGCTGCCGATGCACGGCAACCGCGTGGCCAGGCGGACGCTCGGCCTCGAACCGGCGATTGTGGACAACGAGGAGCATGAGCTTTCCGCCTTCGGGGACGAGAGCCGGGGGCTGCTGGTCCGGGTGGCGGGGCCGGCCGCGTTGCTGGTGGCCAAACTGATCAAGATCGAGGAGCGGCGGGCGACCCCGGCACGGCAGAAACCCAAGGACGGGCTCGATGTGCTACGGCTCCTCCGCGTGATCGACATGCCGGCCGTCGCCGCACGGCTGCGGCTGCTGGCGGAGCACGAGGTGGCCGGAGAGGTGACCCGCCAGGCGCTCGCCGCGATCCGTGCGCACGGTGACGACCCCGGCGGACCGGTGGCGACCCTCGCCGCGGACGCGACGGCCGTTTTCGCGGACCGGGAGGAAACCGCTAGGTCGACGGCATTCCTGCTGCAGGATCTGCTGGAAGCCTACGAGACCTGTGTCACCGCGCGGAACCGGTGAACAGGCGGATTCACCGGGCTGACGTCCCGGCTGTGAAATCCCGGTTCGGGTCGCGATCCGATCTCCCGCCGTGAACACGCACAGCCGCCGGTCGAACGCGTACAGGCGCCACCCGATCATGGTCTTCTGAATCGTTTTGCGCAGCGACGGCGATGCCGGTCACACCTGGTCGGGGTGTACGAGCATCGGTAGTGGGCGAGTGGGAAGATGTGTTCATGGCCGCAGCGAAGTCGGAACCGACCCGGATCTTGATTCTGGGCGGTGGGTACGTCGGGCTCTATACGGCGCTGGGACTCCAAAAGATGCTCCGCGCCAACGAAGCCTCGGTGACCGTCGTCGATCCCCAGCCGCACATGACCTACGCGCCGTTCCTGCCCGAGGCGGCGGCCGGCGCGATCGAGCCGCGGCACGTCGTGGTCCCCCTGCGGCGGGTGCTCAAGCGTTGTCACGTGCTCACCGCGCGCGTCACCAAGATCGAGCACGAGGACAAGGCCGTCACCGTCGAAGCCGCCGACGGCCACATCGAGCAGCTGCACTACGACGTCCTCGTGGTCGCGCTCGGCGCGGTCGCGCGACTTCTGCCGATTCCCGGCCTCGCGGAGCACGGCATCGCGATCAAGACCATCGGCGAGGCCATCTACCTGCGCAACCACGTGCTGACGAAGCTGGACGAGGCCTCCAGCACACTGGATCCCGAGCTGCGCAAGCGCTTGCTCACCTTCACGGTCGTCGGCGGCGGGTTCGCCGGTATCGAGGCGCTGGCCGAACTCGAGGACATGACCCGGTTCGCCACCCGGTACTACGAGAACATCGAACCGGACGACATCCGCTGGGTTCTCGTCGAGGCGGCCCCCCGGATCCTGCCCGAGGTCCGGGAGACGCTCGGCGTGTGGACCGTGGAGCAGTTGGAAAAGCGCGGCATCGAGGTTTACCTGTCGACCGCCGCGAAGTCGTTCGAGCACGGGCACGTCGTGCTTTCCGACGGCACCGAGTTCGACAGCGACACGATCATCTGGACCGCGGGCGTGAAGGCCAACCCGGTGCTGGTCAACTCGGATCTGCCGGTGGACAAGCGCGGCCGTCTCGAAGCCACCGCCTCGCTGCAGGTGGTCGGCCATCCCGACGTGTGGACCGCCGGCGACAACGCCGCGGTGCCCGACCTTTCCCGCACCGAACAGGACCCGACCGCGACCTGCCCGCCGAACGCGCAGCACGCCGTGCGCCAGGCCCGGGTGCTCGCCAAGAACATCATCCGGGTGCTGCGTCATGGGCAGGCGAAGGACTACTACCACAAGAACCTCGGTGCGGTGGCCGGGCTCGGCCTGCACAAGGGCGTCGCCGACGCGGTGAACCTGAAGATCAAGGGCTTCCCGGCCTGGCTGTTCCACCGCGGCTATCACCTCAAGGCGATGCCGACGTTCAACCGCAAGGTCCGCATCCTGCTCGACTGGATGCTCGGCGGCCTGTTCCGGCGCGAGGTCGTCTCGCTGGGGCAGATCAACAACCCGAAGGAAGAGTTCGCCAGGGCCTCCCGGTCCTGAGCTCCCGGGCGACGGGGCACCACAGTAGGCTGAACGGTGCCCCAGTAGCCCAATCGGCAGAGGCAGTCGACTTAAAATCGATCAAGTGCGGGTTCGAGTCCCGTCTGGGGCACCACCTGTCGATGGATCATCGGCTCAGTCCGGAAGAGTCGGATTTCTGCACGCCACATGACGCTGACAGGCGAGCCCAACCACCCTGTCGGAGTTGCTGAGTTCACGACGATGCCTGGCCGCGGGCCGGATCGCCAATCGCTCCGATGGCACCGAGGGTGTGCGGCTCAGCTGAATCAGCCCGAGCGGACTCTGTCCGCGGGCGTTGATGATCATTTCCTGGGTGCGTTCGCGGTGCCCGCCCTGCGCGCTCGCTTCCGGTGACGGTGGTTCCTGTCGGCGGTTTTGCCGTTCCGTCGACGAACCACTTGAACATCGGGCAACCGCGACATCCGCGTTTCATCCGTCGAAACTACGACTTTCTGCTTACCCGGAGCGGACCGCTGGGGCGATGCGGTCCGCCGGCCGGTTCAGCAGAATGATCGACACGGACAGTGAGTGCCACGGGCGGACGGCCGCCCCGCGCTGCCGGGGACGGATAGGGCGAACCGAGTTGTCTTTGATCAGGGTGCTGCCGGGCGTGATCGCGGTGGCGGGTGGCGTGTTGCTCGCCTTCCTCCTGTTCGTGCCGTTCGTGTTCGGCAGTTACCGCAGGCGCGGCGAAGTCGGTCTCGGGCCGGCGCTGCTCGCGTTCGCCTTTGTGGTCTACGGGCTGGCGCTGGTCGCTTACACGCTGCTGCCGGTGCCGGAGCTCGACGCGGCCTGGTGTGCGGCACACGTGGCGGCGACCCGGCCGCAGCTGGATCTGTTGCGCTTCCTCAGCGACATCGCGAGCCAGCAGCAGTCGGCGGGCGTCACCGGCTTCGTGGCGAACCCGGCGGTGCAGCAGGTCGTGTTCAACGTGGCGCTGTTCGTCCCGCTCGGTGCCTACCTCGGCCACTACTTCCGCCGGGGCAAGATCGCTGCGGTGCTGGGCGGGTTCGGCGTGTCTCTCTTCATCGAATGCACGCAGCTCACCGGAAACTGGTTCCTGTTCCCGTGTCCCTACCGATTGTTCGACGTCGACGACCTGCTGGCCAACACCCTGGGTTCGGCGTTCGGGCTGCTGTTCGTCCCGGTGGTTTCTCGGCTGGCCCGACACACCGGTCCGGCTGACGTCGCTCATCCGGTGACCACCCGGCGCCGCTTGCTGGGAATGCTGGTCGACTTCGTTTCCGTCTTCCTGCTGGGCGGGTTCTGCACGGCCGCGGGGAGTCTGGTCGAGCGGTACCTCGGCGGGCAGCCGGCCGGACAGGCGTTGAGTCCCTTCGCCAACTGCGTGCTGGGCGCGTGGTTACCCGCGCTGCTGTTGCTCGCTGTTCCGTCGTTCGGCGGCGACGGCGCCACGCTCGGCCAGCGTGCCGTGCGGCTGCGGCGGATCCGGGCGGACGGCACCCGGTCCGGGAGGCGGATCGTCCCGGCGCTGCTGGCCGGCGGGTTCGGCTACTGGCTGCTCTTCGGGGCCGGCCGGGTCGTGCCCGTGGCGAACCTCGGGGCGGGCCTGCTGCTGATCGCCTGCCTGGTGTTCGCGCGGCGGCCGTCCCACCACCGCGGCCTGTCCGGCGTGGTTTCCCAACTGTCCATTGTAGATTCCCGAGGCGAGTCCGCGACTACGGTCGACTTGCCCGTTACCCGAAAGGAAATCATCCGATGATGACCGAGGCCCTTGGCACCACCCAGCACGTCCTGGGTTTCGCCGGTGGCGGCGCGATCATGCTGATCGTCCTGTTCCCGCTCGTTTTCTTCGTCGTGGCGCTGATCAGCATCCTCGGCAGCCAGCAGACCGGCGGGATGAAGGTGGTCTGGATCGTCTTCGCGTTCTGCGCGCCGTTCCTCGGCCCGCTGCTGTGGTTCATCGTCGGGCGGCGGGCGAGCGCCCGAGCGCAGAGCTGAGCCGCGGGGCTCAGAGCAGACCGGCGTCGTGCACGAGGATGGCGACCTGGGTCCGGTTCGCGGCGTCCACCTTGGACTTGATCCGTCCGATGTGGACCTTGACCGTCGATTCGCTGAGGAACAGGGCCTTCGCGATCTCCGCGTTGCTCAGTCCGCGCCCGATCTCCACCGCGACCTCGCGTTCGCGCGGGGTCAGCGCGTCCAGCCGCGCCCTGGCCTGCGCGGATGCCGCGCCGGCCGCGAAACCCGTGAGCAGCCGCTTGGTGATCCTCGGTGAGATCATGGCCTCCCCGCGCGCGGCCACCCGCACCGCGGCGACGAGATCCCGCGGCGGGGTGTCCTTGAGCAGGAATCCGGCAGCCCCGTGTCGCAGCGCGGCGTAGACGTATTCGTCGGCATCGAAAGTGGTCAGGACGACCACCGCGGGCGCGGGCTCCCGCGCCGCGAGCATCCTGGCCACTTCGATGCCGTCGACGTGGGGCATCTGGATGTCGGTGAGCACCACATCGGGCCGGAACCGGTCGATCAGCTCGATGGCCTGCCCACCGTCGGTCCCCTCACCGACGACCTCGATGTCCGCCGCGGATTCGAGAATCATGCGGATACCGCTCCGGACGATCTCCTCGTCCTCGAGCAGCACGACCTTCACAGTCACGATGCCTCCGGTGATCTGCGGGACACCCGCACCCGGTCGGCTCTCATGAACGGGGCTTCGCCAGTGTCGTTCACGAGAGCCTCCGGTGATTTGCGGGACACCCGATGCCTGGGAGTCATCGGGTGCTCCCGGCCGCGGTGTGGTTCAACCCGAACCTGGCGGCGACGCGGAACCCGCCGCCCGAGCGTTCGGTCCGGAGATCTCCGCCGGCGAGTTCGACCCGTTCCCGCATCCCGATCAGCCCGTAGCCGGACCCGCGCACCGTGGATGCGGTGGCCGTGAGCGGGTTGGTCACCTCGACCAGGAGATCGGCGTCGGTGGTCGTGACGGCGACCCGTACCGCGGCGCGGGGCGCGTGTTTCCCCGCGTTGGTCAGGGATTCCTGGACGACCCGGTACACCGCGCGTTCGACCTGGTCGGAGGTTTCCGGCAACGGGTCCGTGAGGTCGAGGTCGATCCGCGCGCCCGTCGCGACCACGTCCTTGACCAGTTCCTCGAGCGAGGCGTGCAGGCCTTTTCCGGCTCGCCACGGTGGCTCGTCGCCTTCCCGGGCGTCGTCGCGCAGCACCCGCAGGATGCCCCGGAGTTCGTCCAGCGCGGCCGCGCTCGACGACCGGATCGTCTCGGCGAACTGCCCGGTGCGCTCGTCCGGCGCGTTCACGGACAACGCGCCCGCCTGCAGGGCGATCGCGGTCACCCAGTGTCCGACCGAGTCGTGCATCTCGCGCGCGATGCGGCGGCGTTCGGCCGAAACCGCCTGATCCGCGAGCAGGGTACGGGTGCGCTCCGCCTCGTCCGCTCGTTCACGCAGGACGGCGAGCAGAGCGGCGCGCTGGAACATCCACAACCCGGCGAGCCCCGGCACGACCACGAAGAGGCCGACCGTGCCGGCCGCGACGGCCAGGCTGGTATAGCCACGGACGATCTCCACGGTTATTTCGGCCGCACCCGCCACCGCGGCCGCGATCACGGTCAGGAGACTCACGCCGCGCCGGGCCGCGATCGAGTAGCTCGCCACCATCACGGTCAGCGCCGAGGTGACCATCGCGCCCGCGGCCGTCACGAGCACTACCGCGAAGGGAAAGCGGCGCCGCAGCAGCAGTGCCACCCCGGCCACGACCGCCAGCGCCGCGTGGCCGGGGATCCGGTCGGCCACGGGGTCTTTGCCGGCCAGGTTGAACAGGACGATGAACGCCGCGACGACGACGTCAAGGGTGAACAAGCTGACCCGGCCATCCCACCAGGTGAGCCCCCGCACCGTTCGTCCTCCCAGCCGCATCGCGGAACACTCTAGGCGACCAGGCGATCCGGTGGCGCAACCGGCCGGGAGGCGGAGACCGTCCACCCGGGAACGCCCGGAACGCCCGGCATCGCGCGGCGACCCCCTCGACCCGAGCGTCCGAGCGGACCAGCGGGTTAGCCCCTCCGCCCGAACTTCCGCGTCGACTGGTGAGCTGGGTGGCTGAAGATCGCTAACCTCGCACACGCTATCCACAGCTTGCCGAGGGAGCGTCAATGACCATTGCCCACGAAGCGCCGGACATCCTTTCTCCCGAATTCGCCCAAAATCCCTACGCTGCGTATCGAGTGATGCGGGACACCGCCCCGCTGATCTGGCACGAGGGGATGCAGAAATACATCGTTTCGCGCTATGACGACGTGGCACGTGCCTGCAAGGACCCCGCGTTCACCACGAACAACTACGCCTGGCAGCTCGAACCCGCACACGGTGGCCGGACCATCGTCCAGATGAGCGGGCGTGAGCATTCCGTGCGCCGGGCACTGGTGGCGCCGGCCTTCCGCGGTTCCGAACTGCAACAGAAGTTCATGTCGGTCATCGAGCGCAATGCGCGGGAGCTGATCGACAAGTTCCGGGAAACCGGCAGCGCGGACCTGGTGTCGGATTTCGCGCGCCATTTCCCGATCAATGTGATCGTCGACATGCTCGGTCTGGACAAAAGCGACCATCAGCGGTTCCAGCGCTGGTACAGCGCGATCATCGCCTTCCTCGGCAACCTGAGCCAGGACCCCGCCGTCACCGAAGCGGGCGTGCGCACCAGCGAGGAACTCGCCGAGTACATGATCCCCATCATCCGGCACCGGCGCGAAAACCTCGGTGACGACCTGTTGTCGACGCTGTGCGCCGCGGAGGTCGAGGGCACTCAGATGAGCGACCGGGACATCAAGTCGTTCGTCAGCCTGCTGCTCGCCGCCGGCGGGGAGACCACGGACAAGGCCGTCGCCAGCATTTTCAAGAATCTGCTGGAAAATCCCGAGCAGCTCGCCGCCGTCCGGGAAGACCGCAGCCTCGTGGAGCGGGCCTTCGTGGAGACCCTCCGGTACACCCCGCCGGTGCACATGATCATGCGGGAGATGGCGGAGGACATCGAGCTGAGCGGGGGCGTGGTCCCGGCGGGCAGCACCGTGGTCTGCCTGCTCGCCGCGGCCAACCGGGACCCCGAGCGGTTCACCGATCCCGACTCGTTCGACATCTTCCGGGACGACCTGCCCGCGGACACCGCCTTCTCGGCCGCCGCGCAGCACCTTTCGTTCTCGCTCGGGCGCCATTTCTGCGTCGGCGCGTTGCTGTCCAAGGCAGAGGTCGAGGTGGGGACCAACCAGTTGCTCGACGCGATGCCCGACCTCACCTTGCGGGACGGGGTCGCGCCGGCGGAGCAGGGTGTGTTCACCCGTGGACCGGACTCGTTGCCGGTGCGGTTCACCCCCCGGTAGCGGTCACATAGGTCGGCGTGAACGAGACGGGCAGGTTGACCAGTCCGCGCATCCACAGGGACTGCTGCCATTCCAACTCGTCCGCCGGCCCCGCCAGTCCCAGGTCCGGGAGCCGGTCGAGGAGCACCTCGACGGCGGTCTTGGCGATCACCTCGGCCAGCTCCGGCGCCGGCCACGGGCACCCGTGTTCCCCGTGGCCGAAGGACATCTGGGCGTGGTTGCCGATGACGCCGCCGTCGGGGTGCACCAGCGGATCGGCGTTCGCCGCGGCGAGCCCGAGCACCAGCAGGTCACCGGTCCTGATGCGCTGGCCGCCCAGCTGGGTGTCGCGCGTGGCGAACCGTCCGATGAAGTTCTGGGTGGGCGTGTCCTGCCACAGCACCTCGTTGAGCGCCTGCCCGACGCTGGCCCGGCCACCCGCCAGGTTCGCGGCGAACCGGTCGTCGGTGAGCATCAGGCGGATCGTGTTCCCGATCCAGTAGGCCGTCGGTTGGTGCGCGGCGGCGATGATCACCCCGAGATCGAGCACGATCTCCTCGTCGGACAGCCCCGCCGGGTGCAGCAGCAGCCGGGAGGGGATGTCCGGCCCGGGAGTCTGCCGCTTCTCCGTGAGGAGCCGCTCCATGGTGGCGACCACGCGTTTGTGCGCGTTCGCCGAATCGGGATCGGCGTTCACCGCGAGCGTGATGTCGCGCACCAGGTCCGGCGTGTCGGCCTCGGCCAGGCCATAGAGTTCGGCCGAGAGCAGCAGCGGGATCGGCGAGGCGTACTGCTCCATCAGGTCGGCTTCGCCGGCTCCGGCGAACTTGTCGATCAGCCGGTCCGCGTGCCGTTCGCACTGGGCTCGCAGCGCGAACTGGTCCACCTCGTTCAGTGCGTCGGTGATGGCCCCGCTCCGGCGCAGGTGCTCGTCCTCCTCGGTGAACATCACCGAGCGGTTGTAGGCGACGAACCCGATTCCCGGCCAGTCCGGTGGGATCTGGTCCCAGGCGTTCCAGCGCCGGGTGTCCCGGGCGAACAGTTGCGAGTCGCTGGCGACCTGGTGGACCTCGCGGTAGCCGCAGACCAGCCAGGCGGGGATGTCGCCCGGCAGCAGGACGGGGGCGACCGGACCGTGCGTCCGCCTGATCTCGTCGTAGAGCGCGGCCGGATCCTTCAGGTACTGCTGTCCGTACAGCGGCACCGCGTCGGCGTGCTGAAGATCGGTCATTACGCCTTCTCCTGTGCGGTGGACAGGGAATGGAGGTGGCTGACCAGTGTCAGCAGCACTTCTTTGGACGACTGCCGTTCGCGCGCGTCGCATTCGATGAGGGGAACGTGGCTGGACAGGCTGAGGGCGTCCCGCACCGCGTCGAGGCTGTGCTGGGGCCCGGGGAAGTTGTTGAGTGCCACGATGAACGGTGCCCCGTGGTGTTCGAGGCGGTCGATCGCGTACCAGGAGTCGGCCACGCGCCGGGTGTCCACCAGCACGACCGCGCCCAGCGCGCCGGCGAACAGCTGGTCCCACAGGAACCAGAACCGTTCCTGCCCGGGCGCGCCGAACAGGTAAAGCACGAGTTCCTCGTTCAGGGTGATCCGGCCGAAGTCGAACGCGACCGTGGTCGTGGTCTTTTCCGACACGGCGCCGTTGTCGTCGATGCCGACCCCGGCCTGCGTCATGGTTTCCTCGGTGGACAGCGGGCGGATCTCGCTGACCGAGGAAACCATCGTCGTCTTGCCGACACCGAAGCCGCCGACCACGACGATCTTCACCGCGTCGGTCGCGGTGCCCGGTAACGGCGTGTCTGTCCGCTCAGAGATTGTGGAGTCCAACGAGTACCTTCTTCAGGAAAGCGGCATCGGGCAGCTGGGCACGGGCGCGACCGGTCGACGGGTTGCGCGCGGAGACCAGGCTCTTGCCGAGGAGATCGGACACCAGGATGCGCACGATGCTCACCGGCAGGCGGAGCTCGGCGGAGATCTCCACGATCGACACCGGGCGGTGGCACATCCGCAGGATCCTGGCGTATTCGGACTGCATGCCCGGGGTGGGTTCGGCCTCGCTCACGATGAGCGTGACCAGGTCCAGGTGGTTTCCCCGGACCCGGCTTCGCCCGCCCGTGACGGTGTAGAGCCGGTCCGGGTCTTCGTCGTCGAACGCGCGGCGAATCATGTCAGCTGGGCATCGCGGGGCGCGGCGACCAGGAACTCGCCGATCTGTTCGATCAGCTCGTCCATGTTGTGGCCGATCAGGCCGACATCGGAGTCGTCGTCGGCGAGCACCGCGAGATGGGCGCCGTCCCCGGCTTCGACGATGAACAGCAGGCCCCCGTGGAACTCCGTCATGGACTGGCGGACCCCGCCGCTGCCGTCCCCGAATTCGATGGACGCGCTGTGAGAAAGCGCTTGCACGCCGGCCGCGATCGCGGAGAGCTGGTCGGCCTTGTCCACCGTCAGCCCGCTCGTGTGGCAGAGCTTGAGCCCGTCTCGTGACAGCACGAGGGCGTGCTGGGCGCCTGGTGTGCTGCTCACCAGGTTCTCCAGCAACCATTCGAGGCTCGGGGTGGCGGTGCTCATCAGGACTCGTCTCCTGTATCGGTTTCGGAAATGGGCTTGGACCGGTTCGCGTGCCGGAAGGCGCCGAACCGGGTGCCGGAGTCGGTGCGTGGCCGAGTCGGACGGGGTTTGGGTATGCCCGCGGGCGGTTGGGTGGCCGACAAGGTCTGGCCGCGGCGCCGTTTGGGCAGCCGTTGGCCGTCGAGGACCGCGGTCGCGGTCTCCGTGACGGTCTCGGTCTCGGTGTCGCTGGAAGCGTCGGTCGCGCGGGCGCTCTCGGCCCGCGCGGTCACACCGGCGAGTGCGACGGCCTTCGGAGCGGGCCGTGGGGTCTCCGGCACCGGGTCCACACGATCCTGCGCGAGCAGCTGGTTCGGGATCCGGACCACCACGCCCGTCCCACCGCGCGAGGACGGGCGGAAGAACACCTCCAGCCGGTGCTTGCGCGCCAGGCTACCGACGACCGCGAGTCCCAGCCGGGTACCGGACAGCTTGGCCAGATCGAGCGGCTCGGACGCGGAGACGGCCGTCTTCGCCCGCTCCAGCGCCTGCGACTTCATGCCGAGGCCGGCGTCTTCGGTCGTGACCACCAAGCCGTTGTGCAGTTCCTCCACGTAGACGTGCACTTCTTCCGAGGGAGCGGAGAACTTCGTCCCGTTGTCCATCAGCTCCGCGAGCACGTGCATGACGTCTTCCGCGGCATAGCCGGCGATCGCGGCGCTGCTCGTCGAATGCACGTGAATCCGCTGGTATGCGCTGATCCGGCCCATCGCGCCACGGAGAATGCTTTCCATCACGATGGGTTTGGTCCAGCGGCGACCCGAACGGGCGCCGGCCAGTACCGCGATGCTGTCCGCCAGCCGGCCGACCTGAGCGGTGCGGTGGTCGAGTTCCAGCAGGTCGCCGAGGACGTCTTCGGAATGCCGGTCCTCCATGTCCCGCAGGTCCGCGAGCATGCTGGTGGCCATCGCCTGGACCCGCCCGGCCGCGTTCGCGCAGGCGGCCATGGCGGCCGCCCGCTGCCGTTCACCGGCGCCGATCTCGACGGCCATCGTCCGCAGGATGTTCCGGTGGATTTCCGTGGGCGGCTGCGACACCTGCGTGAGCGCGATCTCGGCCGGTGTGCCTTCGCGTAGTTTGCGCACCACCGAGGGCAGTGTCTCGTTGCCGAGCCGGGTGAGTTCCGATTCCGCCGCGCGGTTGCGGTCGACGGCGTGGCGCACCCGGCTGGCGTGGTAGACGGCGAAGCCCATCGCCAAGCACAGTGACACCGCGCAGACCGCGCCGAGCGCGGGCATGATCGCGGGCGCCGCGAAGAAGGCCAGGCACCACAGCCCACCGGCGACGATCACCACGGCGAGGGAGACGAGCAGCGCTTGGCGTACCGGCGAATGCTCCGCCGGAAGACGAACGGTTTCTCGTGCTGACATCGATGATCAGGTCCTCACGTCCGGGTGACGCCAGAAGATACTCGATCATGGAAGCTCCCGGTCAACCAGCCATGGTCACTCGCGCCGAGGTCCAGTCCAGCTGGAAAACGTTTCCAAAATCGTGCGGAATCCGTGTCCTTTTCCATGCCCTTCCGTGCCTTCGACCCTCCTCGGTTTGCGGTAGCGTCAGCGCGTCGCAGGTGACCGGGGACGGGGGAGGGCGATGCCCAAAAAGATCGTGGTCTGTTGCGACGGCACTTGGAGCACGCCCGACCAGAAGGCACCGACGAACGTGACCCGGATGGCGAAGGCCGTCCTGCCCACCGACGCCGCCGGGCAAGAACAGCGAATGTTCTATCACCGGGGGGTGGGCACCAACGGATGGGACCGGTTCCTCGGCGGTGTCTTCGGGTACGGCCTGTCCCAGTGCGTTCGCGACACCTACCGCTACCTCGTGCAGAACTTCACGCCCGGGGACGAGCTGTACTTCTTCGGTTTCAGCCGAGGCGCCTACACCGCCCGCAGCACGGTCGGCTTCATCAGGAACTGCGGAATCCTGCGTCCCGAATTCGCCGACCGGGTGGACGAGGCGTATGCGCTCTACCGGGACCGCCGGGACCAGACCCATCCGACCCAGGCACAGGCCACCCGGTTCCGGGCAACGCACTCGCACGAGACGAAGATCAGGTTCATCGGCGTCTGGGACACCGTCGGGGCGCTGGGCATCCCGTTGCGCGGGATCGGGCTGGTGAACCTGTTCAACCGCCGGTTCCGGTTCCACGACACCGCGCTGAGCCGGAGCGTCGAGTCGGCCTTCCAGGCGCTGGCGATCGACGAACGGCGCGGCCCGTTCCGGCCCGCGGTCTGGCGGAAACACCCGCTCGCCGATGGCCAGCGGGTCGAGCAGATGTGGTTCGCCGGGGTGCATTCCGATGTCGGCGGTGGCTACCCGGAACGGCAGCTGGCCGCCATCACCATGGCGTGGATGGTGGAGCGGGCGCGCGAGGCCGGCCTCGCGCTGGACCCCCAAGCCGACGAAGCCGACCCGTTCGGCGAGCTGCACGATTCGATGACGTTCCCGTATGGGCTGCTCCGCCCGTATGTGCGTCGGCTCGACAACGCCGATCCGCTGCAGTGCCTGGCGTCGACAGCCTTCAAGCGACACGAGGAGGTCTCCGGTTATTCGCCCGGCAACCTCGTCGAATACCTCCGTGCGGACGGCGCGGTGAAGAACGTCTGAGCGGCCGTTCCGGTGCTGGCGAACGAGCACGTGAGGTGTCCATACTGGTCCCGTGTCCGAAACGGACTGGGTCCTGCACGTCGACCTGGACCAGTTCATCGCCGCGGTCGAGCTGGCCCGCCACCCCGAGCTGCGCGGCCGGCCGCTCGTCGTCGGCGGGGCGGGTGACCCGACGCAGCGGGCCGTGGTGGCCACCGCCTCCTACGAGGCGCGCGAGTTCGGCATCCAGTCCGGGATGCCGTTGCGCACCGCGGCGAAACGGTGCCCGGAAGCGGTGTTCCTGCCCTCCGATCCGCCCGCGTACGAGGAGGTTTCCGAGCGAGTCATGGCGACGCTGCGTGACCTGCCGGTCGTGGTCGAGGTGCTCGGGTGGGACGAGGCGTTCCTGGGTGCCCGCATCGCCGACCCGGAGGCGCTGGCCGCACGGGTGCGGCGGGCGATCGCCGAGGAAACGGGACTGTCCAGCTCGGTCGGCATCGGCGACAACAAGCTGCGCGCCAAGCTCGCCACCGGCTTCGCCAAACCGGCCGGGGTGTACCGGCTGACCCGGGAGAACTGGGTCGAGGTGATGGCCGACCGGCCGCCGGACGCCCTGTGGGGGATCGGCCGCAAGACCACCAGGAAGCTGGTGGAGGCCGGGGTGACCACGGTGCGGGAGCTGGCCGCCGCCGATTCCGCCGCCCTGGCCGAACGGTTCGGACCCACCATGGGGCCGTGGTACCGGCTGCTCGCCCTCGGTGTCGGCGACGCCGAGGTCACGGCCACCCCGTACGTGCCGCGCTCGCGCGGCCGGGAGATCACCTTCCAGCACGACCTCACCGACCGGGCGGAGATCGCCGGGCGGATCGCGGAGCTGGCCAGGAGGGTCGCCCAGGACGTGCGCGCCGAGGGGCGGCCGGCCGCCAGGGTCGGCGTGAAGGTGCGGTTCGCGCCCTTCATCACCCACACTCGCAGCGTCACGCTGCCGGCGCCGACCAGCGACCCCGCCGAGATCGAGCGCGCGGCACTGGCGGTGCTGTCCCGCTTCGACGACGACCGTCCGGTCCGGCTGCTCGGTGTCCGTGCCGAGTTCCCCGCGACCGAATCCGGACCACAGTAGACAGTCCAAAATAGACGATCGAGACGCGGGCCGTCGGGGTGATCGGCGTCACGCTTCGTCACCGGGCGCCGGCGGCCGGTCCGGGCAAAGCGGAAACAATCGACATCCGGCGCCGAAAGTTTCCGTTCCGAACGTCCGGAATATGCCGATCAGGCTGCGCTTTCCGTGACGAGTACTGCGCCGGTTGGGTGTTCGTGTGTGGACTATCGGGTGGTCGCCAGAATAGGGTCAGCGCATGGCAGAGCTGTCAGCGGGGCGTCGGCGCCTCACCTCCGACCAGCGAAACTCCTTCATCGCCGCGGTTCTCGGCTGGACCATGGATGCTTTCGACTATTTCATCGTCGTCTTCGTCTACGCCGATATCGCCAAGAGCTTCCACATGGCCAACACCGAGGTCGCGTTCATCACCACCGCCACGCTCATCATGCGGCCGGTCGGCGCATTGCTGTTCGGGTTGTGGGCGGACCGGGTCGGGCGGCGCATTCCGCTGATGGTCGACGTCGCGTTCTACTCGATCGTCGGATTCCTCTGCGCTTTCGCGCCGAATTTCACGGTGCTGGTGATCCTGCGTCTGCTCTACGGCATCGGCATGGGCGGGGAATGGGGTCTCGGCGCCGCGTTGGCGATGGAGAAGATCCCGGTCGAGCGGCGCGGGCTGTTCTCCGGGATCCTGCAGGAGGGCTACTCCTTCGGTTACCTGCTCGCCTCGCTGGCTTCGCTGCTGGTGCTGAACTGGGCGGGGCTGTCCTGGCGCTGGTTGTTCGCGTTGAGCATCATTCCCGCGCTGATCAGCCTCATCATCCGGGCCAGGGTCAAGGAATCCGAGGTCTGGGAAGGCGCCCGGGAGCGGCTGCGCGTCACCAGTACCTCGGTCAAGGACATCCTGCTCGACCCGAAGATCATCCGGCGGTTCGTCTATCTGGTGCTGGTGATGACCGCGTTCAACTGGATGAGCCACGGCACGCAGGACGTGTATCCGACCTTCCTCAAGGCCACCACCGACGGTGGCGCGGGGCTGTCCGCGGTGGCGGCGAGCTGGATCGCGGTGCTCTACAACGTCGGCGCGATCATCGGCGGCCTGGTCTTCGGTTCGCTGTCCGAGCGGTTCGGGCGCCGCTACACGATCGCGTTCTGCGCCGTGCTGGGGCTGCCCATCGTGCCGCTGTTCGCGTTCTCGAAGACGGCGGCGTTGCTGTGCCTGGGTTCCTTCCTGATGCAGGTGATGGTGCAGGGCGCCTGGGGCGTCATCCCGGCGCACCTGACCGAGATGTCCCCGGACTCCATCCGCGGTTTCTATCCGGGCGTCACCTACCAGCTCGGCAACTGCCTCGCCGCGTTCAACCTGCCGATCCAGGAAGCGCTTGCGTCCCGCCACGGTTACCCGTTCGCGCTGGCGGCGACGATCATCCCGGTGCTGATCGCGGTCACCGTCCTGGTCCTGATCGGCAAGGAGGCCAAGGGAATCCGGTTCGGCACCGCCGCCTCGTCGAGCCTCCCGGCCGTCACCGAATCCTGACCGGCGCCGGGGGGCCGCGCGGGAATCCGGTGCCGCGCCGGTCCCCCGGCGGTATGGTCTGCTCGTGGTGGCGACAGCGGTGGAAATCGCGCGGGAGGTCCGCGCCGGGAAACTGGATCCGGTTCGGGTCGTCGAAGATGCCCTGGCCGCGATAGCCGCGGCCGAGGAGGCGGTGGGCGCGTTCCGGAAGGTGCGGGCCGAGCAGGCACTGGCCGAGGCGGCTACGGTCGCCGGCCGCGCGGATCTGGCCGAACTGCCGCTCGCCGGGGTGCCGGTCGCGGTGAAGGACGTCGTCGAGATCAGGGGGGAGCACGCGGGCTGGGGCTCACGGGCGTTTCCCGCCGACCCCGCGCCCGCCGACGACGAGATCGTGCGGCGGCTGCGTGCCGCGGGAGCGGTGATCGTCGGGCTGACCCGGGTGCCGGAGCTGTGCATCTGGCCGATGAGCGACACCCCCGAGGGAATCGCGCGGAATCCGTGGCAGCCCGCGTATACCGCGGGCGGCTCGTCGGGCGGGAGCGCCGCCGCGGTCGCCGCCGGGCTCGTGCCGGTGGCCCACGGCACGGACGGGCTCGGCTCGGTCCGGCTGCCCTCGGCCATGTGCGGTCTCGTCGGTATCAAGGCGGGGGCGGACAAACTGGCCGAGAGCGGGTGGTACGGCATGTCCGCGCACGGCAGTCTCGCCACCACGGTCGCCGACGCCGCGCTGATGCTTTCGGTGCTGGCCGATCAGCCTGCACTGGCCGAACTCGGCGAACCCGGCACGCTGCGGGTCGCGGTGTCGACCGTTCCGCCGCTCACTCACGGGCCGGTGCCGAAGGCGCTGCGGGATCCCGTCGACCACACCGCGCAGCTTCTCGCCGGCGCGGGGCACCGGGTCGAGCGGGCGACTCCGCGCTACGGCGCCGAGGCGGCGCTGGGGATACTGGGACGGTGGTTCGCCGGGCCGTCCGAGCAGGCGGACGGACTGGACCAGACCATGCTGCAGCCGCGGACCCGTGCGCATGTGCGGCTCGGCCGGGCGCTGCGCGCGGCGGGCCTGATCCGGCCCGGCACCCAACGGCGCTGGGTGGCCAGGGCGGAGGAATTCTTTGCCGGCTACGACGTCCTGATGACACCGGCCCTGGCGGCGTTGCCGCCGAAGGCCGCGCGCTGGCACGAACGTTCCGCACTGGCCAACGCGATTCCGTCGATTCTCCTGGCGCCGTTCGCCGGATTGTGGAACTTGGCGGGGTTCCCCGCGATCTCGGTGCCGGCCGGCCGCCACCCCAGCGGGCTGCCGCTCGGCGTGCAGCTGGTCACCACCCCGGGCGGCGAGTCCCGTCTCCTCGCGCTCGCCGCCCAGCTCGAACGCCTCAATCCATGGCCCCGCTTGCCCTGAAACCGGGTCAGGGTTTGGCCACCGGCAGGACCGGCCGCGTCGCCTGATCCACGGGAACCGCGGGCTTCTCCGCGGCCGGTACCTTCGCGGGATTGACCGACTTCGCCACCGGCAGCGGCGGTTTCGGTGCGGGGCCGGACCCCGCCGGGGCCTGGACCGGCGCGATGATCTTCGTGGGAGTGGGCGGCAGTTTGGCCGGTGTCGCGGCGGGGTTGACCGACTTCGTCGCCTGGGCCGGCGGTTTCGGCGCCGCCGGGGTGACCGGCGTCGGTGGTTGCGCGGGCGCGGTCGCACCCGCCGGTGCGGCCGGGACCGGGACGGGGGACATCGCGACCTTGGACTCGGCAGGGAGCGGTTCCAGCGCCGACTGGTGGCGGGACAGCACTTCCGTGGCCTGGCGGACCCGCGCGAACGCCTGCTCGCTGAGCGCGTTGAGCCGTTCCACCTTTCGGTTGGCCTCGCTTTCGCGGCGTTCCGCGGCGGAGGTGGCGTCCGAGAGGAGCTTCGTCGCTTTCGACCGGGCGTCGTCGATGAGCCGGGTCGCCTCGGCGGTGGCCTCGGCGATGCGTCGCTCGGCCTGGTTCTTGCTCGCCGTCTGCTGGTCGGCGACCTGCTTTTCCAACGCCGTCTTCTGCGCGGACATCGACTGCTCGAACTCGTGCTGCATGGTCCGCCGCTTGCGCTCGGCCTCGATGTCGAGCTGGGTGCGCCGCCGCGCCGCTTCGGAGGTCAGCTTCAGCACCTCCGCCTTCGTCGCCTTCAACGCGTGCTCGTGTTCGGTTTGCAGCGCCTGGGCATGCGATTCCAGCTCGCCGAGCAGTTTCTGGTATCGCCCGCGCAAGGTGGTGGACAGCTCGGTGGTCGCCACCCAGTGTTCCTCGGCCGCCACCTTCGCGCGGGCCGTCACTTCTTCGGCGCGGGCGTTCGCGAGATCGACCGAGCGTTGCATGCGCTCGTCGAGGTCCTCCAGCCGCTCCGGCGGCTTCTTCAGTTCCTCGACCCGGTTCCGCAGCTGCGCTGTTTCCGCCCGCGCGCTTTCCAGTTCCCGGACCAGCTGAGCGATCTGGGCCGCCGCGGTGTCGCGGTCGGCCAGCATCCGCCGGAGGCACATCTCGACATGATCGAGGTACTGGAGTACCTGGCCACGGTCGAAGCCGTGCCATGCCTGGTTGTACTCGCGCTTCAACGGAAGCAGGGATCTCTCCATCGCCGGGTCTCGCTCGGGAAGCATGCCGAAAACGGTACCCGCGCTCGGCCGCTTGTGGGGGTCGGCCTCACAAAGTTCTTACCCGGGTTCTTACCACCCACGGTCCTTACCGTCCGGCTGCTACCGCGGGGCTTCCACCGGTGTCACCAGTGGAAGCCGCGGGTGAGCCGGATCAGGCGAGTGGCGGCCTTGGACAGGTGCCGGTCGCCCTTGCCGAGCTTGAGCTCCCCGGTGCCGCCGGCGGCCATGGAGTCGGGGAAGATCCGGTATCCCTCATAGGCGATCGCGTCCACCAGTCCCGGCAGGAACGTGTAGGCGGCCTGCATCAGGTAGCCCTCCGGGGTCCCGATGTGCTTCGGCCGTTCCTTCAGCGCGCGCAGCACCATGTCGGCCGCCTGGTTCGGAGATTTCGTGGGGAACGCGTCGTAGATCTTGGTCGGCCGGATCATCGGCGTGCGCACCAACGGCATGTGGATCGTGGTGAAGGTGATGCCGTCGCCGTGCGTCTCGGTCGCGGCGATCTTGCTGAAATAGTCGAGCGCCGCTTTCGAGGCGACATACGCCGAAAACCGCGGCGCGATGCCCTGCACACCGATCGACGACACATTCACGATGTGCCCGAACTTCCGTTCCGACATGTGCGGAAGCACGGCGAGGATCAGCCGCACCGCGCCGAAGTAGTTGATCGCCATGGCGCGCTCGTAGTCGTGGAACCGGTCGAAGGACAGCTTGATCGACCGGCGGATGGAGCGTCCGGCGTTGTTCACGACCATGTCGATGCGGCCGTGCTCGTCGAGCATCTGCCGGACCGTTTTGCCGACCGCTTCACCGTCGGTCAGGTCCAGCGGATACACCGAGGCGGAGCCGCCGGCGGCGATGATCTCCTCCCGGACCTCTTCGAGTTCGGCCTGCCGGCGCGCGACGAGCAGCGGAATCCCGCCCTCGGCGGCCACCTTGAGCGCGGTCGCCCGCCCGATCCCCGACGACGCGCCCGTGATGATCACGCGGCGCCCGTCCAGCTGCCCTCGCAGACCATGCGTGCGGGCCCGGAACGGGTCGAGGTGCTCGCGCCAGTACCGCCAGAGCGTGTCGGCGTAGTCCTCCAGCCGCGGCACTTCGATGCCGCTGCCGGCGAGCACCTTGCGGGTCGCGGCCGAGGCGAACACCGACGGGAACGTCAGGTTCTCCAGCAGCTCCGGCGGAATGCCCAGCCGCGCCAGGAAAGCGTCGCGGACGATCGTGACGCCGGGCAGGTGCTCGGAGAGCTTGAGGAGTTTCACGATTCCACCGGAGAGCCGGCGATCGAGCTGGACGTCGATGGTCGGCGCGCCGGCCGCCGAGGCGAAGGCGTTGTAAGCCGACACGACCGACTGCGGCTCGGGGCTCACCAGATGGAAGGTGTTGCCGTCCAGTCCGGGCTTGGCGACGAGTTCGCGCAGCGCAGCGGCGACGTAGTCGACCGGCACGATGTTGGTGGCGCCGAGATCGGGTCCGACCAACGGCACGTCGGGCAGACCTTTGAGCTTGTCGATCGCGGTCAACAGGTAGTACGGGCCGTCGATCTTGTCGGTTTCCCCGGTCCGGGAATTCCCGACGACCACCGCCGGCCGGTACACGCGCCAGGGCACCTCGTGCTGTTCCCGCACCAGACGCTCGGCCTCGAACTTCGTGCGGTGGTACGCGGTGGGCAGCCGCTGGCCGACGTCGAACATGTCCTCCGTGAACACGCCCTCGTGATCACCGGCCACGGCGACGGAGGACACGTGGTGGAGACAGCCGGCCCGCAGATCCGCGGCCAGCTCCAGCACGTTCCGGGTGCCCTCGACGTTCGCCCGGATGCTGCTCTCGTCGTCCGCGGTGATGTCGTAGAGCGCGGCCAGGTGCACGATGTGGTCGACCCGGCCGCGCAGTTCTTCCCGGACCTCGTCGCCGACGCCGAGGCGTTCGGCCGACAGATCGCCGGACACCAGGGTGACCCGGCCGGGATTGGGCCAGCCACTCACCAGGTCCGCGAGCCGCTCCCGGGAGGACTCGCGAACGAGCAGATACACGCGTTCGGCGTCCTCGCCGGCGAGCAGGAGTTGGGTGAACTGGCGCCCGATCAATCCGGTCGCGCCTGTGACGAGGTAGCCGGCCATGCGTCCTATCTTGCCGCGCCTGGTGGCGACCGTCATGCCGGGTCCGCGACCACCTTTTCGTTCTCCGTTCTCCGTCAAGGGAAACCACGAGTTGGGTGTCGACGTCGGTCGGAGCCTGGACGGCGGGTGCGCCGGACCAGCGGTCGAGACCACCGTGACGGCACCCGGCGCGAACGCCGCCGAGGCGCGCGTGCGCTCGGTGATCCGCGCCACGAGCGTTGGGCACGCGGAGATCCCTCGCTAAGGTCGAGGTGACCGGCTGGGCACCCACGGTGACCGTCCCGAAGGCGGGTGAGCGGCAATCGCCCGGATCACGAATCTTGCCGCCTCTGGGTAAAGTCGCCTTTACTTCTCGGGAACTGGTCTACGGTCAGCGCCGTTAGACCGGATGCAGGTGCCAGGAGATCCAGGAGGATCACGTGCGTTCCACAAGCAACCCCGCCTTCCGCAACCTGCCCTTGGGCAGGTCGGGCTATGGCCAGTACGGACCCAACGTAGGTTTCAACCAGCCACTGGGTGGCGGGCCGGGTTATGGCATGCCGCAGGCACCCTCGGGTGCCGGCGACCGGCCGATGACCGTGGACGACGTCGTCATCAAGACCGGTCTCGCCCTCGGCACCGCGCTGGTCGCCGGTGTCCTCGCGGCGATCTGGGCGATCGGGCAGGCCGAGGCCCGCGCGATGGGCTCGGTCGTCGGTGTGCTGGTCGTCGCGATGCTGGTCGGGCTGGTGCTCTCGCTGGTGATGATCTTCCGGCGGAAGCCCAGCGGTCCGCTGACACTGGTCTACTCCGCTGCCGAAGGCGTTTTCCTCGGTGCCCTCACCGGTCTGTTCGAGATGATCTACCCGGGCATCGCGCTGCAGGCCATCCTCGGCACGGCCGGGGTCTTCGTCGCGATGCTGGTGGTCTACCGCACCGGTGCGGTCAAGGTGACCCCGCGGCTGACCAAGTGGATCATCGGCGCGACCGCGGGCGCGGTCATCCTGATGTTCCTGAACCTGGCGCTCGGCCTGTTCGGCGTGGACATGGGCCTGCGCAGCGGCGGTGCGCTCGCGATCATCTTCAGCCTCGTGGTGATCGGCATCGCGGCCTTCAACTTCCTGCTCGACTTCGACATGGCGGACCGGATGATCCGCGAGGGCATGCCCGCGAAGTGGGCCTGGTTCGCCGCGTTCGGCCTGATGACCACGCTGGTCTGGCTGTATCTGGAGGTCCTGCGGCTGCTGTCCTATCTCCAGAACGACTAGGTTCGCCAAGCTTCACACGGCAGAGCAGAGGACACTCGGTAACTATCCGGGTGTCCTCTGTACTTTTTTCACCCTTTCGGTGGGGTGCGCGCGGCGGTCGTGATCACACAGTGTTTGATGCTCGCTATTCCAGATCCGCATTTCACACTTGTGAGGTTCGCGTGAGCGTTCCCCCGCAGTCGGGCCAGCCCTACGGCGTCCCGCCCATGGGCCAGCCCGTCCCGCCCGGCGCGCGGCCGCCCGTGCCCGGAACGCCGGTGCCGGGCCGGCCTCCGTACGGGCCACCGCCCGGACAGCCCGGTGTCTTCAGCCTGCCGCCCGGACAGCCCTACGGCCCGCCGCCCGGCCGGCCGGCGGGCAGGTCCAAGAAGTGGGTCGTCGTCCCGATCGTGGGCGCGGTCCTCGTCATCGGACTGGTCGTGGCGGGACTGATCGCGCGAACCTCGTCTCCCGACACCGCCGCCGTCGGTGACTGCCTGAACGTCAAGGAGTTCACCGAAGGCAGCGAGCCGGCGAAGGTCGCCTGCACCGACCCGTCGGCGAACGTCAAGGTTGCCGTGAAGCTGGACAGCAGTGACGCGCAATGTCCGGACAACAGCTACGACGAGTACTCCGTCAGCGGCAGCGGCGCCTACAAGCTCTGCCTGATCCCCAACGACAAGGACGGGGACTGCCTGGCGAACTTCGGCAGCGACACGACCAAGGGCTACCAGCGCGTCGACTGCGCCGACCCGACCGCCGAGGTCAAGGTCGTCAAGATCGTGGCGGGTGTCGCCGACCAGTCGGCCTGCGACGGCACGGACGCGACCCTGTACGTGACCTATCCCCAGCCGAAGAGCACCTACTGCTACCAGGCGCTCAAGCAGACCTCGACCTGACGGGCGAACGGCCCGGCCCGCGCCGAAGCGGGCCGGGCCGGTTCGTCAGCTGAGGCGCTCCAAGATCAGGGCCATGCCCTGGCCGCCGCCGACGCACATCGTCGCCAGCCCGAACTGCTTGTCGTGGTGCTGCAGCGAGTTGATCAGTGTGGTGGTCATCCGGGCGCCGGTCATGCCGAACGGGTGCCCGACCGCGATCGCGCCGCCGTTGACGTTGAGCCGGTCCAGCTCGATGCCGAGGTCCCGGTAGGAGGGGATGACCTGCGCGGCGAACGCCTCGTTGATCTCCACCAGATCGATGTCCGAAATGGACAGACCGGCGCGCCCGAGCGCCTGCCGCGAGGCCTCCACCGGCCCGTAGCCCATGATCTCCGGCGACAGCCCGGAAACGCCGCTGGACACGATCCGCGCCAGCGGGGTCAGGCCGAGTTCGTTCGCCTTGGTGTCGGACATGACGACCAGGGCGGCCGCGCCGTCGTTGAGCGGACAGCAGTTGCCGGCGGTGACCCGCCCGTCCGGCCGGAACACCGGCTTGAGCTGGGACACCGCCTCGATGGTCACGCCGGGACGGGGCCCGTCGTCCGTGCTGACCACCGTCCCGTCGGGCAGCGTCACCGGCGTGATCTCCTTGGCCCAGAAGCCATCCGCGATCGCCTTTTCCGCCAGGTTCTGCGAACGAACCCCGAACTCGTCCATCTCTTCCCGGGAGACGTTCTTCAGCCGCGCGAGGTTCTCCGCGGTCTGGCCCATCGCGATGTAGATGTCCGGGACCTCGCCCTCGGTGCGCGGGTCGGTCCAGCTCTCGCCCCCTTCCGCGGCGCGGCGGGCGGTGCGGGCCTCGGCCTCGGCGAAGACCGGATTGTGCGTGTCGGGCCACGAATCCGAGCTGCCGCGGGAGAACCGCGAAACGGTCTCGACCCCGGCGGAGATGAACACGTCGCCCTCGCCGGCCTTGATCGCGTGCAGCGCCATCCGGGTGGTCTGCAGGCTGGAGGAGCAGTAGCGGGTGATCGTGCAGCCGGGCAGGTGGTCGTAGCCGAGGCGCACCGCCACCACCCGGCCCAGGTTGAACCCGGACTCGCCGCCGGGCAGGCCGCAGCCGAGCATCAGGTCGTCGATCCGCGTGGGATCGAGGTCTCCGACCTTGTCCAGCGCGGCCCGCACCAGCTGGGCCGCGAGGTCGTCCGGGCGGATGCTCACCAGCGATCCCTTGTTGGCTCGCCCGATCGGCGACCGGGCGGCGGACACGATGACGGCTTCGGGCATGGTGGATGCTCCTTCGCGGTGATCGGCAGTGCGTGGGGAAAACCTACGGCGGCTAAGCAACCGCTTAGGTGCAGTGTAGTTTTTCGGCGCCGGTTCAGGGGCACATTCCGCGCGCGTCCGCCGGGCCACTCGACGGGGCGCCGATGATCCTTCCGCGCCGTTTACCCTGAGCAGGTGGATTACGTCGAGCACGTCGTCGATCTCGTGGGCAACACCCCGCTGGTGAAGCTCAACTCGCTCACCCGCGGGCTGTCGCCGCTGGTGCTCGCCAAGGTCGAATACGTCAACCCCGGGGGCAGCGTGAAGGACCGCATCGCGCTGCGCATGGTGGAGGCGGCCGAGGCGTCCGGGCAACTGCGCCCCGGCGGCACGATCGTCGAGCCGACCTCGGGAAACACCGGCGTCGGCCTGGCCATGGTCGCGCAGCGGAAGGGGTATCGCTGCGTGTTCGTCTGCCCGGACAAGGTCAGCGAGGACAAGCGCAACGTGCTCAAGGCCTACGGCGCCCGCGTGGTCGTCTGCCCGACCGCCGTGCCGCCGGATCACCCTGACTCCTACTACTCGGTGTCCGACCGCCTGGTCCGGGAGGTCGAGGGCGGCTGGAAGCCGAACCAGTACGCCAACCCGGAGAACCCGGCCAGCCACTACCACTCGACCGGCCCCGAACTGTGGCGCCAGACCGACGGGCGGATCACCCACTTCGTGGCCGGTGTCGGCACCGGCGGCACCATCTCCGGGACCGGGAAGTACCTCAAGGAAGTCTCCGAAGGACGGGTCAAGGTCATCGGCGCGGACCCGCAGGGCTCGGTCTACTCGGGTGGCACCGGTCGCCCGTACCTGGTCGAGGGTGTCGGCGAGGACTTCTGGCCGGAGACCTACGATTCCTCGGTCGCCGACGAGATCATCGCGGTCTCCGACGCCGAGTCCTTCTCCATCACACGGCGCCTGGCGCTGGAGGAAGGGCTGCTGGTCGGCGGATCCTGCGGCATGGCCGTCGCGGCGACGCTGCGACTGGCCGAGCGGCTGGGCCCGGACGACGTGGTCGTGGTCCTGCTGCCCGACGGTGGCCGCGGTTACCTGGGCAAGGTGTTCAACGACCAGTGGATGTCCTCCTACGGCTTCCTGCCGCCGGACTCCTCGGGCGCGACCGTCGGCGACGTGCTGAAGGCGAAGACCGGCGCGCTGCCGGATCTCGTGCACACGCATCCGAACGAGACGGTCGCCGAGGCGGTGTCCATCCTTTCGGAGTTCGGTGTGAGCCAGATGCCGGTGGTCAGCGCCGAGCCCCCGGTGATGGCAGGCGAGGTGGTGGGCGCGGTCAACGAGCGCGATCTGCTGGATGCCCTGTTCACCGGGAAGGCCGCGCTGGCCGACCGGCTGGACCGGCACATGTCCCCGCCGCTGCCGACGATCGGGGGGAGCGAGCCGGTGAGTTCGGCGTTGAAAGCGTTGTCCGGGGCGGACGGGGCGCTGGTCCTCATTGACGGTAAGCCGGCCGGTGTGATAACCCGGCACGACCTGCTCGGCTTCCTTGCCGGCAGGCGCAGCTGAAACTCCGGCCGCATCGTCGGAAAACCCCAGGCCGTTACGAGCGCGGGCGTACGGTATCCGATAGCGTGTGCCGCCAGTAGACCGATGTCTCTTCAAGGGGGTTCAAGACCCACATGAGCGCTCCGCAGCCGCCCAACCAGTCCTGGGGTGGGGGTCAGCAACCATCCCAGGACCCGCCGAGTGGCCCCCAACCGCAACAGGACACCCCGTTCGCTTCGTCGGAGCCGACCCAGGTGGTTCAGCCCGGTCAGGTCCCGCCCGCCGCCGGTGGCTTCGGCGACACCCCCGAGCCGACCCAGGTCGTCCAGCCGGGCCAGGCGCCCGAGCAGGGCGGCGGTGCGATCTCCGCCACCGCGGAGTCGACCCAGCTGGTGTCGCCCGGGATGCAGCCGCCCGCGATCCCGTACGCGCCGCCGCCCAGCGCGGCGGACAACCCGGCGGCTTTCGGAGCGCAGCAGCCCCCCGCGTTCGGTCAGCAGCCCCCTGGTTTTCCCCCGGCGCAGCAGCCGGGCCAGTTCGGTCAGCAGCCCCAGGCGGCCTTCGGCGCGCCGGGTCAGCAGCCCTTCGGCGCCCCGCCTCCCGGTTATGGTCCGCCCCCGGGCTACGGCCCTCCCGCCGGTCCGGCGGGCGGCAATGCGCAGCTGTTCGGCTGGATTGCCGCCGGTGCGCTGATCGTGCTGGGCCTGCTCGGCGCGATCCTCACCATCACGCTGTGGGCGCAGGCCAGCAGCGGCCCGGACACCTCGGTCTGCGACCAGTACTCGGCCAGTGTCGCCGACGCCTGCCGCCAGTCTCTTTCGCAGGCCACCACGTCGATCCCGGGCGCGGCGGTCTTCTACTTCATCATGCTGACCCTCGGCGGCGTGATCGCGGCCGGTGGTGGCGTGCTGATCGTCCTGAAGCAGAAGTTCGCGCACTTCCTCGCGGCCGCGGGCGGTCTCCTGCTGCTGCTGTTCGCCATCATCTTCGGCGCGCAGTACAGCTTCTCCGTCGGCCGGATCGTGACCGACCTGATCCTCGGCATCGTCATCCTCGCCATCGGGGCGCTGGGCTTCTTCCCGCAGACCGCGCAGCTCATCGGTCTGGGCGGCCCCTCGCCGGCCGGGCCCGGTGGCTTCGGGGCTCCGCCCAGCGGTGGCTTCCCTGGGCAGCCCGGCGGCTTCGGTCAGCCCACTCCCTACGGGCAGCCCGCTCCCTTCGGTCAGCCTGCTCCCTTCGGGCAGCCGGGCGGGATGGCACCGCAGTCCGGGCCCTTCGGTCAGCCGGTCCCGCCGGGCCAGCCCGGTGGCGTGAACCCGTCCAGCGGTGGATTCCCGCAGCCGGGCCAGCCTCAGCAGCCGCCGGTCTTCGGTCAGCCGGGCGGTTTCCCGCCGCCGCCGCAGCAGCAGCCCGGTCCCTTCGGGCAACCGGGGCAGCCGGGTCAGCCCGGCCAACCGGGTCAGCCGCCGCAAGGCTGGTGAAATGAGCTGAAAACAGTGCCCCGGTCGCCCGGCCGGGGCACTTTTTTTGTGCCCGGAAACCAGGTTTTCGCTCCTTGACTGCGGCTACAGTGACCCAGGCGGCGTTCACCGGTTCGTGGTCGGCTCTGTGGTCGGCTCCGGCCGACACGAGCGGGAAACACCGTCTGGGTAGCTGCGCACTCGGTGTTGGGGGGCGTTGTGACGAATCCGTTCGGCCAACCGGTCCAACGCAGTGGGTTGCCGGTCACGGTCCGGCGCAAGGCCGGCGGAAGCACGGCCGTCGTCGCCGGGATCCTGGGGCTCGGCCTCGCCGGAGCCCTCGGCTACCTGCCGGTCATCGAGTTCATCGAGTACGGCCTCGACGGGGCGCCCAGCCGGCTCCTGATCGTGTTCGGGCTGTATCTGGGCGCCGGACTGCTGCTGTTCCTCGGTGCCCTGGTCACCTTCTTCCGGGTGCTCGCCGGCGCCGTGTTGCTGCTGATCGGGGGTCTCGCTTCGATCGCGGCGGTCGTCGCGGAGCCCGTCCTGCTGCATCCGGGCCGGTTCGCGGAATTCTTCGCGGCGATGTTCCAGTTCGGGCCCGAGGCGTCCTTCGTGCGAGTGGCCGCGGCCCTCGGTGGTCCGGTGGTGGTCGTACTGTCCGCGCTCCCCTCGACGTTCCGGTTCCTGCGGTATCGCCCACCCGAACCGGACTATGGGCCCCCACTGGGCTATTCGCCCCGGGACTGGTAAGCACATGGTCGTGACTGAGGAGCGGTCTAGGGGCGGCGGCACGGGAATTCCCGCGGCGGTACTCGCTCTGCTGGGTGGGTTGTTCCATCTGATCGGGGTAGCGGGCGGTGCCGTGATGGTCGCCGGCACCGGGGATCTGGGGCGCGCGTTTCTGACCTTCGTGCTGCACCTGGTCGTGGCCGGCTTGCTGATCACCGGCGGGGTGGGCCTGGTGCTCGCGAAGCCGTTCGGCCGGACGGTCACCATCACCGGGGCGGCCGTCGCGTTCGTGTTGTACGTGGCGGTTCTGGTGTTCGGTGCGGGGGGCGTCTATTTCCTCGGCCTGGCCGACCGGACGCTGCCGCTCGGTTATGCCGCGGTGCTCTGCGTTCCCGCCGTGACGACCGTGGTGCTGGCGAGCTTGCCGCCGACCGCACGATGGGTGACCAGCGGTTGGTCCTGACGGGCCACCCGGTCGCGCCCACCCTCGGACGGAGCAGTCGCGCGTGACGGCCTAGATTGTGGACATGGACAACCTCGGTTTCGAGACCCGTGCCATCCACGCAGGCCAGGAGCCCGACCCGCGGACGGGCGCGGTCATCGTGCCGATTTACCAGACGTCGACCTACGCTCAGGACGGGGTCGGCGGCACGCGTCAGGGTGACTACGAGTATTCGCGGACGGCGAACCCGACCCGCACCGCGCTGGAGGAGCAACTCGCCTCGCTGGAGGGCGCACGGCACGGGCTGGCCTTCGCCTCGGGCATGGCCGCTTCCGACGTCCTGTTGCGTGCGGTGCTACGGCCCGGCGATCACCTGGTGCTCGGCAACGACGCCTACGGCGGCACCTTCCGCCTGATCGACAAGGTGCTGGCGGCCTGGGGCGTCACCTACAGCGTGGCCGATCTGTCCACTGTGGAGGATGTGCGGGCGGCCGTCCGGCCGGAGACCAGGCTGATCTGGTGCGAGTCGCCGTCGAACCCGCTACTGGGCATCGCCGACATCGCGGCGCTGGCCGGGGTGGCGCACGGCGTCGGCGCGCGGCTGGTCGTCGACAACACCTTCGCCACCCCGTACCTGCAGAATCCGCTCGCGCTCGGGGCCGACGTCGTCGTGCACTCGACCACCAAGTACCTCGGCGGGCACTCCGATGTCGTGGGCGGCGCCGTGCTGACCAACGAGGACGACTTGCGGGAGCAACTGTTCTTCCTGCGCAACGCCGCGGGCGCGGTCCCCGGTCCGTTCGACGCCTGGCTGACCCTGCGCGGCATCAAGACTCTCGCCGTGCGGATGGAACGGCACTGCGACAACGCCGAACTCGTCGCACGGGCGTTGTCCGAGCACCCGAAGGTGGCCAAGGTGCACTACCCGGGTCTGCCCGGGCACCCCGGGCACGAGGTCGCGGTCAAGCAGCTGCGCCGGTTCGGCGGCATGGTGTCGTTCCAGCACGCCGAGGGCGAGGAGGCCGCGCTCGCGGCGGCTTCGCGGACGAAGCTGTTCGTCCTGGCCGAGTCACTGGGCGGGATCGAATCGCTGATCGAGCACCCCGGCCGGATGACGCACGCGAGCACGAGCGGTTCGCTGCTTCAGGTCCCGGCGGACCTGATCCGCCTCTCGGTCGGCATCGAGGACCCGCGCGACCTGATCGCCGACCTGCGCGCCGCCCTCGGCTGAGGGCCGGCGCCGAACCGGCGTCAGACCGGCGGCACCGTCAGGGGCGGTAGTTGTTGTACTCGGCGATCTGGCCCGAGGTGTGGGCCGGGGCGGTCGGGACGCCGGAAAGATCCGCGCCGTCCACACAGCCGCCGACGAGCTCGATGCGGTTGTCGTGGCGGATGTACTGGCCGCCCTCGGCGCAGGTCACCCTGTCGACGGTGTAGAAGGCCGCTCCGGTGAGCGCCAGCGCCGACGTGATGGCCGCGACCAGGGGCAGGATCCCGGCTGAACGAGTGACGCGCCGGCTCGTACCGCCGTTCGCTTCGCTCCGCCTTCGCATGACCAACTCCTGATTCCACTCACCGACCGCGTCCAGGGTACCTGGACCCCGACACCCGGATGGCATGATCCCGTGTTATGCGACTGGTGAGCCTGGATCGGATCATCGAGGCGCGCCGTCTTCTGGACGGGGTGGTCCGGGTCACCCCGATGGAACACGCGCGGGACCTCGAGCGGGTTCACGGCGGACCGGTGCACCTCAAGTGTGAAAACCTGCAACGCACCGGATCGTTCAAGCTCCGCGGCGCCTACACCCGGATTCGCGGTCTGACCTCGGAAGAACGCAATCGCGGCGTGGTCGCGGCCTCCGCCGGCAACCACGCTCAGGGCGTCGCGCTGGCGGCGTCGCTGCTCGGCGCGAAGGCGACCGTGTTCATGCCCACCCGCGTGCCGCTGCCCAAACTCGCCGCGACACAGGGCTACGGCGCGGACGTCACGCTCCACGGGGATGTGTTCGACGAGACACTCGCCGAGGCCGTCGCGTTCGCCGAACGCACCGGTGCGGTGTTCATTCACCCCTTCGATCACGAGGACGTCATCGCCGGTCAGGGCACCGTCGGACTGGAGCTGCTGGAGCAGGTTCCCGAGGTGGCCACCGTGCTGGTGCCCACCGGCGGCGGCGGGTTGGTGTCGGGGATCGCCGCGGCGGTGCGCGCGCTCCGACCGGACGTCCGGATCGTCGCCGTGCAGGCCGAGGGCGCGTCCGCGTTCCCGGCGTCGCTGGCCGCGGGTGGGCCCGTGCCGCTGGCCGATCCGCACACCATGGCCGACGGGATCGCGGTCGGGAAACCCGGCGCGATCACCTTCGCCCATGTCTCAGCGCTCGTCGACGACGTCGTGACGGTGTCCGAGGAATCGCTGTCCCGCGCGGTGTTGCTGTGTCTGGAGCGGCGCAAGCTGGTCGTCGAGCCGGCCGGGGCGGCCGCGGTCGCCGCGCTCCTCCAACACCCCGGCGCGTTCCGGCCGCCGATCGTCGGCGTGCTGTCGGGCGGAAACGTCGACCCGGTGTTGTTGCTCCAGATCATCCGGCACGGCATGACCGCGGCGGGGAGATACCTCGCGTTGCGGCTGCGCGTGCCGGACCGGCCCGGATCGCTCGCCGCGGTGCTGTCGCGGATCAGCGAACTCGGCGCCAACGTGCTCGACATCGAACATCGCCGGATCTCCGGCGCACTGGCGCTCGGCGAGGTCGAGGTCGCCCTGAACCTCGAGACCCGGGGGCCCGACCACTGCGCCGAGGTGACCGCCGAGCTCCAGCGCGCCGGATTCACGGTGCTCGGCTGACGGGCGTCACAGGTTCCCGCGCAGCGCCTGCTCCCGCTCGATCGCCTCGAACAATGCCTTGAAGTTGCCCTTGCCGAAGCCCAGCGAGCCGTGCCGCTCGATGAGCTCGTAGAACACGGTGGGACGGTCGCCGATCGGCTTGGTGAAGATCTGCAGCAGGTACCCGTCCTCGTCGCGGTCGACCAGGATCCGGTGCTCCTTCAACGTCTCGATCGGCACCCGCACCTGGCCGATCCGCGCGCGCAGCGCCGGGTCGTCGTAGTAGGAGTCCGGGGTGCTCAGGAACTCGACGCCGGCGGCGCGCATCGCCGTCACGGTGCCGACGATGTCGTTGGTGGCCAGCGCGATGTGCTGGCAGCCCGGGCTGCCGTAGAACTCCAGGTACTCGTCGATCTGCGACTTCTTCCTGGCCACCGCCGGCTCGTTGAGCGGGAACTTGACCCGGTGGTTGCCGTTCGACACGACCTTGCTCATCAGCGCCGAGTACTCGGTGGCGATGTCGTCGCCGATGAACTCCGCCATGTTCACGAAGCCCATCACGCGGTGGTACCAGTTCACCCAGTGGTCCATCTCGCCCAGTTCGACGTTGCCGACGCAATGGTCGACCGCCTGGAACAGCCGCTTGCGCCGGACGCCCTCCCGGGCCTGGTACCCGGGCAGGTACGGCCCGTGGTAGCGGGACCGGTCGACCAGCGAATGCCGCGTCTCGCCGTAGGTGGCGATCGCGGCCCGCCGGACGGTGCCGTGCTCGTCGGAGACGTCGTGCGGCTCTTCCAGGATCGTCGCGCCCTGGGCCCGGGCGTGCGCCACGCATTTGTCCACGTCGCCGACTTCCAGGGCCAGGTCGGTCACCCCGTCCCCGTGGCGGCGGTGATGATCGAGCAACGCGGAGTCGGGCCGGACCCCGCCGTTGATCACGAACCGGGCCGAGCCGGATTCCAGGACGAAGGACTTGTGGCCGGGCTGGCCGGTTTCCGGTCCGGCGTAGGCGACCAGCCGCATCCCGAAGGCGACCTGGTAGAACCACGCGGTCTGGGTGGCGTTGCCGGCGACGAACACCACGGCGTCCATCGCGCGGACCGGAAACGGGTCGGCCGAGGAGTCGTGCTCCACCAGGCCGACGAGCTGTCGCAACTGGTCGTAGGTCACGTCATCGAGGCTGTTGGTCATGGGAAAAGCATCGCCACGCCGGACAAGATGAGCAATCGCCGAGCATTTTGCTGGACAATCTGACCAGTAGATACGCGGAACGATCGCCTGGAGCTGGTCAAAGTGGATGCGTTGGACGCCCGGTTACTCCTTCTGCTCACCGACCAGCCCCGGCTCGGCGTGCTGGAGTGCGCGCGCCGCCTCGGCGTCGCCCGAGGCACCGTGCAGGCTCGGCTGGACCGGCTCACCGAAAGCGGCGTGCTCGGTGGCTTCCCGCCCGAACTGAACCTGGCCGCGATGGGATACGGCCTGACGGCGTTCGCCGTGCTCGAGATCGCGCAGGGCGGGCGGGCCGCGGTCATCGAAGAGCTGTCGGCCATCGAGCAGGTCTGCGAGGTGCACGCCACCACCGGTCAGGGCGACCTGTTCGTCCGGATGGTCGCCCGCGACCACGACGATCTGCAGCGGGTGATCGACGAGGTGGTCAGCGTGCCCGACGTGCTGCGGACCTCGACGTCGCTGGCTCTCTCGACGCCGATTTCCCCGCGGGTCCGGCCGTTGCTGGAGCGGATCGCCCAGCGGGACCGGGAGCAGGGATAGTCCCCATGTCTTCGGTGGCGTCCGCTATGTGCGGCACTGGGCGGTCAAGAAGGAGATCGGTGCGGAACCCGTCGGAAATCCATACCGCGGCGTGATCGCGTCGTGATTGCCCCGTGATCGGGGAGGTCCGGCGCAGTGCGGTCGCCCCCGCGTGTTCCGATGGCTTTCGATCACCCGAAACGACCCGTTACCGGGACCAACCGGGAACGGGCCGTCACAAGTTCGTCACCTCAGCCCGTGTAGGGCACCGCCTTGATGAGCTTGACTTTCTGGGTCCTGCCGTTGGGCAGGTCGTACTCGCGCGCCTCGCCCTCCTTGGCGCCCAGCAGAGCCTTGCCGAGGGGAGACTCCGGGGAGTACACGTCGAGCTCGCCTTCGGCGCCCTCTTCCCGCGTGGCGAGCAGGAACTTCTCGTCCTCGTCGTCGCCCTCGTAGCGCACCGTCAGGATCTTGCCCGGCTCCGCGATGCCGTCGTTGGGGGGCGCTTCGCCGACCTTCGCGGCCCGCAACAGCTCCTGCAGCTGGCGGATGCGCGCCTCGGCCTGGCCCTGCTCCTCGCGGGCGGCGTGGTAGCCCCCGTTCTCCTTGAGGTCGCCCTCTTCCCGGCTGTCATTGATCTTCGCGGCGATGACCGGACGATTCTCGATCAGTTCGTCGAGCTCGTGCTTGAGCCTGTCGTAGGCTTCCTGGGTAAGCCAGGTCACCTGGGTGTCGCTCACGGTCACCATCTCCTCGTCGTGCCTGCCGGGCATGGGTATACAAGCCGGCGGCCTCGCCGGCCCGAAGCCGGTGAGGCTGAGATAAAGGAAAAACACGGCCCGTCTGGGCCGTGCCGGTAGACCAGGATAGCACGCAGCGCGGTACCGATGACGTCGGTTTTTCCGCATACCGGGCACTGGGCGCCGGTTTCACCCCGTTGGCCGCTAGTTGCTTGACAAATACGATGGCACGTCGTAAGAGCAGCCGAAGACATCTGCCGTGACCGGCTGGTCGATGCTGCGGATCACCGTCGTCTGCAGGCTGTGGTTCTCCCCGGCCGGGATGAGAACCTCCTTCCGCCCGCTTTCGGCGCCCGTCGAGTCCTCGACCCGCACGATGCAGACGCCGGCCTGCGACGGGTCGTCCCGCGTCGCGTTGATCGTGACCGACATCGAGTTGCCGGGCAGCAGCTGGAACGAGACCTGGTCGGCGGAGATGGGAGCGGGTCCGAGATTGAGGTAGGCGATCCACGCGGCCGAGCCGCTGACCGCCAGCGCGATCAGGATGAACAGCCACCTCCGCCAGCGCGGCGGTGTCTTGCCGCGCGCGGAGCCGTAACGACCCTCGGGCAGCGCGCGTGTGGTCAAACCCGGGCCTCCTGATCGCTCTTGTCGTACCGGTAGGGACAATGGAGCCGAGTTGAGTATCCGTCAGGCGTGGAATAGCAGTGC
>DASSAD010000187.1:0-11782 GCA_035685725.1 Amycolatopsis sp.
TTCCGCGGCGAGCGAGGCCAACGTCGCCTGCCGCCTCATGCGCATAGGACGCCCCATAAGGGAACCGTAACGGTTCAGATCGAATTGCAGAAGCCCGAGGTCGTGTGCCTCGCCGTCATGTTGCGTTCAACACATCGTAACTGTGCTGGGGAAAGCGTCACCCGATGGAGTAACATGAACTCGACAATCATTTCCAATAACGGCCGGCGACACGGGCATCCGCTCCGGTCTGCCGCACGACTTCCCTGGTCAGGAGTTCACCATGCGTTCCACCGTGCCTCGCCTGCTTGCCGCAGCGTCCACCACGGCCACGCTCGCGGTCGTGATGGCCGGATGTGGCGGTGGTGACTCCCCCGGGGCCGCGCCCGACGGCAAGATCGCGGTGGTCGCTTCCACGGACGTCTGGGGCAGCGTGGTCTCCGCGGTAGGTGGCGACCAGGTCTCGGTCACCTCGATCATCCACGACCCGGCCGCCGACCCGCATTCCTACGAGACGACGCCGGAGGACGCGGTCGCGACGATGCGGGCGCAGCTCACCCTCGCCAACGGCGACGGATACGACGACTTCTTCACCAAACTCACCGACCAGGCGCCCAACGCGCGCAAACTGGTCGCCTTCGACATCGCGGCGACCGGCGAGGACAACGAGCACGTCTGGTACAGCTTCTCCGCGGTCGACAAGGTCGCCGATCAGGTCGCCACCCAGCTCGGGCAGCTCAAGCCCGCTGATGCGCGGACCTTCACCGCCAACGCGAACGCCTTCAAAGAGCAGGTCGACGCGCTCGCGGCCAAGGCGAGCCAGATCGGCGCCGGCCATCCCGGCGCGAAGGTGCTGGTGACCGAACCGGTGCCGCACTACCTGCTGGAGACGGCGAAGCTCACCGACGTGACGCCGAAGGACTTTTCCCAGGCGGTGGAGAACGAGACCGACGTGCCTCCGGCCGCGCTGGCCGCGGTGAACCAGTTGATCTCGGGCCGGCAGATCAAGGCGGTGCTGGACAACGAACAGACCGTGACCCCGGCGACCACACAGGTCGTGAACAGCGCCAAGAGCGCCGGCATCGCCGTCGTCGGCGTCACCGAAACCCTGCCCTCCGGAGCGACCGGTTACGTCTCGTGGATGACGGGCGAAGTCGACTCCCTGGCGAAGGCGATCGACTCGTGACACCCGCGGTGGAGATTTCCCAGGCGAGTCTCGCCTTCGGGGCGCGCATGCTGTGGTCCGGGCTCGATCTCGAGGTCGCGCCGGGCGAGTTCGTCGCGATCCTCGGACCCAACGGGTCGGGCAAGACCAGTCTGCTCAAGGTCCTGCTCGGGCTGCGGCAGCCCTCTTCGGGGTCGGTGCGGATCGGCAGCGGCCGCCCGCCGGGATACGTTCCGCAGCAGCGCGCGATGCAGGAGGCGCTGACGCTGCGCGGTGTCGACCTGGTGGGGCTCGGGCTCGACGGGCACCGTTGGGGCACCGGGCTGCGCGGTCTGCGGGAGCGGCGCCGCCGGGTCGCCGAGGTCGTCGAGGCAGTGGGAGCCCAGGCGTACGCGAAGTCCGCGGTCGGCAAGCTTTCCGGCGGTGAACAGCAGCGGCTGCGGGTGGCGCAGGCGCTGGTCGGTGAGCCCGATGTGCTGCTGTGTGACGAGCCTCTGCTGTCCCTCGACCTCGCGCACCAGCGCGACGTCAGCGCGCTGATCGACAAGCGGCGCCGCGACGCCGGTACCGCGGTGCTGTTCGTGACGCACGAGATCAACCCCGTCCTGCCCTATGTCGACCGGGTGCTCTACCTCGTCGACGGCCGGTTCCGGATCGGCGAACCGGACGAGGTGATGACGACCAAGACGCTGTCCGAGCTGTACCGGACGAAGATCGAAGTGCTCCGGGTCGGCGGCCAGATCCACATTGCGGGCGCCCAGAGCGCGCTGTGCGAGGACGAACCCCATCATGTCGCGTCCTAGAACGCCCGACCGAGGTGAGAAATGACCAAGATCTTCGACTTCGGCCTGACCTGGCAGCTGCTGAACTACCCGTTCGTCCTCACCGCGCTGCTGGCCGCGGCGGTGCTCGGGCTCGTGGCCGGCATGCTGGGCCCGCTGATCGTCATGCGCCGCATGTCCTTCGCCGTGCACGGCACCTCCGAGCTGGCCTTCACCGGAGCGGCGGCCGCGCTGCTGGTCGGTGTCGGCATCGAGTTCGGGGCACTCGCCGGCGCGGTGATCGCCGCGCTGCTGCTGGGGCTGCTCGGCGGGCGCGAGTCCGACCGTGACTCGGTGATCGGCGCGATCCTGTCCTTCGGGCTGGGGCTCGGCGTCCTGCTGTTGTGGTTCTACCCGGGCCGCACCGTCAACAAGTTCGGCATCCTGGTCGGCCAGATCGTGTCCATCGAAACGACCAACATCATCGTGTTGCTGGTCGCCGCCGTGGTGGTGTTGCTCGTTCTGGCGGTGATCTACCGGCCCCTGCTCTTCGCCAGCGTCGACCCGCACGTCGCCGCCGCCCGCGGCGTGCCCGCCCGCACGCTGTCGGTGGTGTTCGCGGTGCTCGTCGGCGTGGCCACCGCGCTCGGCGTGCAGATCGTCGGCGCCCTGCTGGTGGTCGCGCTGATGGTCACCCCGGCCGCGGCGGCGACCCGGCTCACCGCGAGTCCCTGGCGGGCGACCCTGCTCACCGTGGTCTTCGCCGAGGTTTCGGCGCTGGGCGGGATCGTGCTCTCACTCGCGCCCGGCGCCCCGGTGAGCGCCTTCGTCACCGCGATCTCGTTCCTCATCTATCTGGTCTGCCGCGTCGTCGCCTATCGCCGCGACCGCGCCGCGCGCGTCACTTCACCGGATGCGCCGCGAGTTGCGTCCGTAGCGCATTGAGCAGCGCGTCGTCGAAGAAGGGCAGATATCCGCCGGAAATGCTGCGCTCCACGGTCTCCAGCACCACCACGTCGGAGTTGACGAACTGTTGGATCGCCTGGTCCTCGGTCGTCTTGGTGGTGTAGAAGGCGAGCATCGTCAGGTTGGAGAACGCGCCCTCGAGGTAACGGGAAGAGGCCATCGTGAACGAGTCCCCGTAGATGAGGGTCTTCTTGTTCACCATTCCGGTGAGCGGCGGGGTATCGCTGACCACCGGCGTGTCGATCTCGGTGATCTTTCCGGCCCGGTCCGTCACGCCATCCGGGCGCAGGCTGTAGACGACCAGGTTCTTGTCGCCCTGCTTGCCCAGCAGCGGCGGCAGGTCGGCGGTGGTCGTGTAGCTGCCCACCGCGTTCCACTTCCAGGTCCGGGTCACCCCGGGCTGGACCGCGTTGGCCACCGAGGCGGCCATCACCAGCCCGCCTTCGTCCGTCCAGTGCGTGTCGTTCGGCGGGTAGACCGGATGCCCCACCTGGCGGCCGGCCTCGGCGAGTCCCGCCCGCAGGTCCACCGCGCCCCCCGCGTCGATCTGCGCCCAGGTCGGTCCCTCGGCGGCGTCGTGGCAATCCTTGCCCGGGTAGCTCGAAGGCAGATACTGCGGCACCACGGTCGACTTGTCGGGCGGCACCACCCAGACGAACTGCCGGCCGGAGCTGACCACGATGTCGCGCAGTTCCTTGATCCGCGCGAGTGTCTCGGCCAGCGGCCGGGTCGGCGCGCACTTGGCCTCGGCGTCGAGGCCGTAGTAGAGCCAGCCGTCGCTGCCCTCCACGACCTGCCGGTAACCGGCCTGGTCCAGCGGCCCCGAACCGCCGTTGCTCGGCGCCGGCGTGCCGCTGCTGCCGGGCGGCGGGCCGCCCGGCAGCGGGCCCGAATCGTTCGTCCCGCTCTGGTCGTGCGGCGCGGGCTCGCCGAAGATCGTCTCGCTGATCCCGTCCGCGGCCTGGATCGCCGCGCTGCGGAAGGTCAGCTGGTCGGTCGCCCACGTGGGCAGTCCGGTGAAGAACCCCCAGCCGCTGGACAGGCTGGGGAACCCCGCCAGCCGGTGGTTCTCGATCTCGCTCGGCCGCGCGCCGAAGACCCACATCAGGGTCGGGGTCGCGAAGAACACCACCGCGCAGATCAACGCGGTCAGCTGCTTACCGCCGTGCCGTGGGCGATGCAACGCGTGCTCCCGGGGAAGCCACGCTTCGTGCACCACGGGGAGCTGCTGCGATTCTTGCGCCACGGCGTCACGGTATCGCCTTGATCAGTCGTTCGTGGCCGCTTTCCCGGCGATCGCGATCACGTCCCCGACCTCTCCACCCCGCCACCGTGTCCTCCGGTCCGGTTGCCGTGTCCTCCGGTCCGGTCGGCGTGTCCTCCGGTCCGGTCGGCGTGTCCTCCCGTCCGGTCGTCGAGTCCCTTGTTCACAGCGCGGCTCATGGTCACCGAAGTCATCGCAACATCAGGAAGGCCTGCAGTTCCCCGACCAGGAAGCCGATCACCCCGCCGACCGCGATCAGTTTCCACTCCTCCTGGCGGAACGCCGGGCGAAGCAGGCCCTCGTACTCCAGGGGCGTCAGCCCGAGCATGCGCTCCTCCACCATGTTGGCGACATCCATCGCCTCGGTCAGGTAACCCTCGGCGTGCCGGAGCGTCTCCCGCAGCCGCTCCAGCGCCCGCGTGGCCGCGGCCTGTTTGATCTCGCGCAGCCGCGTGGCGCCGATGGTCACCGTGGCCACCCGCCCGGCCTGCTCGTCCACGGCCCTGGCCACCGCCCGGCGGACCATGGCGGTGACCTGGTCGGACCGGGGACCACACAGGATGGCGTTCACCAGGTTCGGCACGGTCAGCACCTCGTGCGCGACCAGTTCGCCGTACTGCCGCGCCACCTGCGCCCGCCGGCGCTGGAACTTGCCCTGGAAGGTGAACCGTGCCAGCCGGACCGGCTCCCGCGGCAGGAAGATCAGTTTGATGGCCAGCCAGTCGGTGAACAGTCCGATGCTGCCGCCGAAGACCGGCAGCACCCACGGATTCTCCGTGAGCGCCCAGACCAGCGCCTGCACCAGCCCGAGCACGAACCCGAAGTAGATGCCGCACCGGGCGATGAAGGCCATTTCCGGCCGGGAGGTCTCGCGGATGAGGCGGACGAGGAGACCGCGGTCGCGGGTCAGTTTCCGCACCGTCATGTGCTTGAGGTCGAGCACCGTGTCCAGGTTCTCGCGCAGATCCGTCATCAGTTCGCGGACCAGGCGCGGCGAGCCCGCCTGCAACTGCTTGATGATCAGTTGCTGGACCACCGACGGCAGCGCTTCCCACAGCGCCGGGTGGCACTCCTCGAGGACGTCGCGGGTGATTTCGTCAATGGCACGCAACAGCGGCTGTTCTATCTCGCGGGTGATCCGGTCCGGTTCGACGCGCGCGAAGATTTCGTCGAGGTCGAGGAGGTTCGCGGTGAGCAGGTCGGTGGCGATCGCCGCCATCCGCCCGCCGTGCCGGGGGACCACGCCCTGCCAGCCGAGGAACGGTCCGACGCCCACGAAATCGATCGGCCGGAACATCATCTCGATCGCGACGCGCTTGGTGACGTACCCGATGAGCGCGGCGACGAACGGGATCGCGATGTAGAGGAGCCAGTCCACTTCGGCAGGGTATTGTGATGGGCCGCCCGGGGTGGCAGTGGTCCGCGAAGTTCCGCCGGCTCACCCGTGATCGGGGCGCGCGCTCCACATGCGACGGTCACCGTATCCGGTGACGCGGCGGCAACGGCTTCCCCGCGGGATTGGGGGAAAAACGTGAAAAACCTGCGTGGTCCGGGTGAAGTGGTTTCCGGATATCCGCCGGGTCATTTTCGGCGAAATGTTCACGGAAGGGCCACGCTGCCGCGTCACCGGCCGCCGGCCAGGGTGGCGAGGGCGACACCGGAGGGAGATCACCTCGACGGCGGGCCCGTGATCTTGTACGCTGAGCGGACCGAGCGGATCGCCCATTCACGCAGCGTAAAGCAGCCGAATGGCGGTATGGAAACCGACTTGTAGACACACTAAGGTCGCCGCATGCCACCAGCCCAGCCCCACATTCAGTCAATGGAGCCAGCCAATGGCGCCCCCCAATTCCCCCTCGTTTTCCGGGGCTACGACCGTCCGCCGGTCGACGAGCGGCTAGCGCAGCTGGCCGCCGAGATCCGGAACATCGCGGCCAGCCGCAACGAGGCCCTTTCCTCGGTCTCCGAGCTGTCGAAGGCGCTGTCCTACGCGCAACACGAGCTGTCCGAGACCAAGGCCGCGCTCGCCAGGATGGCGACGGATCCCAACAGCGCCGCCACCATGACCGAACGCGTGCGCACCATGATGCAGCTCGCCGAGGAGGAGATCGCGGAGCTTCGCGGGCGTGCCGAGGAGCAATGCGCGCAGATTCGCGGCGAGGCCGAGAAATACGACCACGACACCCGCAAGGCGACCGACAAATGGGTTGCCGACCGGCAGGCCGAGCTCGCCCAGCGCCGGTCCGAGCTCGAGGCCCACTACCAGGACCTGACCGCGAAGCTCAAGGGTGAGCACGAAAACCTGATGAGCGAGGCGCGCGCCGAGATCGACCGGTTGCGCGGCGAGGCCGAGGCCGAGCGGAACCGTCTCGACAACGAGGCGGCCGCGCGCCGTGCCGCCGCCGAGAAGGCCACGCATGACGCGCTGGCCACCAAGACGGCCGAGGTCGAGGAATCGCTGGCCAAGAAGGTCTCCGAAACCGAGGAGTCACTGGCCGCGAAGGTCGCGGAAACCGAGGGGTCGCTGGCTGCGAAGGTCTCCGAAACCGAAGCGCGGCTGACCAGGCAGACCGCCGAAGCGGAAGAGCGGGCGTCCACGCTCGTCGCCGACGCGGAACGTCAACTCGCCGAAGCGGAACAGAATCGCACGCAGGCCTTCGAGTACCGCCGCGAGGTCACCGAACGCTTGTCCGCCACGAATTCCGTGCTCCAAGAGGCCATGAAGCACCTGATGCCGGACTCGGTCTCGGCCTGACCTCGCCTGCTCGACCCAGCGCCGCTCTCCCGTGCGGGCCCTTGCGCCCCGCACGGCCCGGCCTTCCGATCCCGCCTCACCCGGTAGTGCACCGTTGTCCCCCGGGCTGGTCCCGACCTCGTCGGCCGATCTCCGGCCGCCGTCGCGTGGCCGGCCCGGGCGCCGGGCACAATCCCGCGCGCATTCGGCCTAATGGCCGCACGCTTGCGACGTCAGAACGTCACCGCCGCGCGATCCACTTTCCCGCCTGGCCTCGGTCCAGGCGCGGCCGCGCCGGGTCCCGCAAGTCCCCAGCCGTCGCGGCCCGGTCCACGCTCACCCCGCACGGTCGGCAAAAGGTGATCATTCACGCATTGTCGACTTAATGACTTAAAGGGCGCGATAAGCCCTAAAGGGCGCGATAAGCCCGATAATCGGACATGGCGCGGTGACGGCATGATGTTTTTGTGACACTTAACCGAAAAATGTCATGTCCGATGCATCCGATAAGGGTGAATTTTCCACGCGAGATCTATCTGTAACACGATGATCATTCCGAAGCGGCAAGAAGTTCGCCATTATGGCCCGCTAAGGTCGCGTCAATAACCCGATTGGGGCTTGCCACCATGTGTGGATCTGTGCACGGCGCGCAATACGGAATCAACTCGGAATCGGGGTGTTGATGGACACATCGGTCCAGACCACGAAAACGGACTCGCCCAGGCTGCAGAGGTCGATCGGTTTCTGGGGCCTGATGTTCGTGTCGCTCGGGTCGATCATCGGCTCCGGATGGCTGCTCGGCGCGTTGAACGCGGCCAAGGTGGCGGGTCCGGCGTCGGTCCTGTCCTGGGTGCTGACGGCGGTCATCATGGCCACGCTGGCGCTGATCCACGCCGAGCTCGGCGCGGCCTACCCGGTGGCCGGCGGCACGGCGCGCTTCCCGCGCATCGCCTTCGGTGCGCTGGCCGGGTTCGCCGGCGGCTGGGTCGCCTGGCTGCAGGCCGTCGCACTCGCGCCGGTCGAGGTCGAAGCCAGCCTGCAGTACCTGGACAACATCAGCTGGATCAAGGATCACCTGAACCTGCTGCACGCCGACAACACGCTCACCGCGAGCGGGTTCGGCTGGGCGAGTCTGTTGATGGTGGTGTTCACCTTCATCAACCTGGTCGGCGTCAAGCTGCTTTCGGAGAGCAACTCGGCCACCGTGATCTGGAAGACCGCGGTTCCGCTGTTGACCGTCGTCGTGCTGCTCTCCCTGCGCTTCCACCCGTCGAACTTCACCGCGGGCGGCGGTTTCTCGCCGTCGGGGGCACACGGCGTTTTCGCCGCGCTGCCCGTCGGCGTGGTCTTCGCGCTGCAAGGTTTCGAACAGGCCGTTCAGGTCGGCGGTGAAGCGCGCAACCCGCAACGTGACCTTTCTCGGGCGATTCTCACCGCGATGGTCATCGGCACGATCGTGTACCTGTTGCTGGAGATCGCGTTCATCGGGGCGCTGGACCCGAGCAGCATCGCGCACAACTGGTCCAACCCGATCACGAAGGGCGCCTTCGGCCCATACGCCACGCTGGCGACGGTGGCCGGGGCGGTCTGGCTGTCCTACATCCTCTACGCCGACGCGTTCGTTTCGCCGGCGGGCACGGGCCTGCTCTACCTCGGCACCTCGGCACGGCTGGCCTATGCGCTCGGCCGGGACAAGCAGCTGCCGAAGTCGCTGGGCAAGCTCAGCATCCGGGGCGTGCCGGTGTGGTCGATCGTGCTGTCGTTCGTCGTCGGCGAGATCGCGTTCCTGCCGTTCCCGAGCTGGCAGTCGCTGGTCAGCGTGATCACCTCGGCGACCGCCATGATGTACGCGTTCGCGCCGGTGGCGCTGATCGCGCTGCGCAAGCGCGACCCGGACCGCCCCCGGCCCTACCGCACGCCCGCGCCGAACCTGCTCGCCCCGGCCGGTTTCGTGGCCGCGAACCTGGTCATCTACTGGAGCGGCTTCGACGTCACCTGGAAGATTCTGGTGTCGGTCGTGATCGGCTTCGGCATCTTCCTCCTCACCCGCGCCTTCCAGTCCCCGGCGGACCGGCCCGCGGTCGGGTGGAAGAGCGCGATGTGGATCGTCCCCTGGCTGGTGGGCAACGAGGTCATCGGCTGGCTCGGGCGGTACGGCAGCAGCGGCGAGCTCAAGCTGCTGCCGGAGTGGATCGACCTCGTGGTCGTCATCGCGTTCAGCCTCGCGATCTTCTACTGGGCGGTGTCGCTCGCGCAGCCGTCGGAGAAGGTGCGTGAGGCCGTGGAGGCCGAGCGCGTCGAGCTGGAGGTCTAGCGTCTGTCCAAAGTGGGGTGTGGGTCCGATCCGGGCGCACACCCCACTTTTGTGTCACCGGCCAGGGAGGAGCCGTGCGGTGTATCCCGCGCGGATGAGTCGTCGACAGGCCGCTTCAACGTCCGGCGGAACGGGTTGCTCGATTGCCTCGCCGAGATCGGCGTAGTGCGGCAGGCGCTGTGTGTCGCCGACGAGCATGTTGATGACCCGGCCGGCGTCCCCGATCCCGGCGACGTACTCGTCGAGCGGCCGGGGATCGGCGGAGCACCGCACGTCGACCTCCGGCCACCGGCGCCGGGCCGTGGCGAAGGCGCGGCGTTGCTGGTACGGACGGCAGGTGAGCAGGATCGAGCGCACCCGAATCCCGTGCGCTTCCAGCAGTGCCCGGCTGAAGTCGATGTTCTGCCCGGTGTGGGTGGCCCGTGGCTCGACGAGGACAGACGTGGCGGGGACACCGCGTTCGAGGGCGATTTCGCGGTAGTGGACGGCCTCGCCACGCGGGAACCGTCCGACCGTGGTGGGCGCGTTGGCCCCGGTGAACACGATCAGCGGAAACAGTCCCCGGTGGTACAGCTCGGCGGTGTGGACGGGGACACCGGGATCGTGACTGCCGAGTCCGATGGCCACGTCGACGGGACTCGGGTCGTCGTCGATCCGGTGGAAGTCCCACAGGGCCTGGACGTCCGCTCGCACCGCGCCGGGAATTCGTGCCATGCACGGAATGTAGGCCATTCGGCGGAGACCGTTAGCCGACGGCGACGCTGGTCACGACGCCGTTCTCGACGACGAGCCGCACCCGGTTGCTCATCCGCGGAGTCGCGCGGGCGGCAGCCCGGCGCGCGACTTCGATCTCCGTGATGAACCCTTCGTGCGCCAGCTCGACGAGCGCCCGCCGGATCGGCATTCCCACGACGTCTTCGGGGCGGAAGCACGGCTCTCTGGGCGGCCCGCCGTCCCGGATTCCCTTGTGGCCCATGGCGATCAGGGTAAGCGCGACCGGTATAGCTTCAACCGTTTTTCGGCCGACCGTCGTCGTGGAGCTCACGGCTACTCTCCGGTGTGTCCATCCACCGATTCTCGAAGCAGGTCGGCATGACCGTTGTGCCGCGCGTACTCCTCGATCATGTGGACCAGAATCCACCGCAGGCTGGGCACCCGGCCGTCGGGCCAGGTGCGCTGCGCAAACTGGTCCAGACCGCCATTGGTCAGCGCATCCGTGGTCAACGCGCGGGAGCGGGTCACGGCGTCCTGCCACAGCGCGAAGAGTTGTTCGGGGGAGTCCTCAGTAGCCGAATGCCATTCCCAGTCCGGATCGGACGTCCAGTCCACTGTGTCCCATGGGGATTCGCCGGCATGACCGTGCAGCCACCGGGAGAACCAGAAGGACTCGACGAAGGCCATGTGCTTGAGCAGCCCGCCCAGTGTCATGGACGAGGAGGCGACCGTCGCGCGCAGACCGGCCGCGGTCAGCCCTTCGCACTTCCACGCGAGCGTTGCGCGTTGATAGTCCAGGAACCCCAGGAGGGTTGCGACCTCGTCGCCCGCGAGGGGAGGTGTGTGCGCCCTTGCTCGTCCAGTTCAGTCATGAGCGGTGAGTCTAGGCGACGGTGCCGTGTCACCGCGGAAAATCCCGCGACGGTCGAGGTGGGAGGGGCTGTGGAAACTTCACAGGTCGCCTTTAGGGGGTTCACATGAATCGCTGGCACTCTCTGTGTAGAAGTCAGAACAGAGAGGAGCACAACTATGAACGACTACGACGCAACAGGTTCCCTCGAGGCGAGCGCGTCTTCAACTCCGCGATCGTCCTCTTCGGACTCGTTGGCCGCGGCGCCCACGGCCAAGAAGGCATCGCGATCGTTGCTGAACAAGAAAACCGCGTGGATCGCACCCGCCGCCGTGCTGTGCGCCGTCGTCGGCCTTTCCGCCTGTTCCGCCTCGTCCGGCTCCACGACAAGCACGTCCCCATCGGCGACTTCCACGTCTTCCTCGGCAGCGGCAGGGCAAGGCAGGCCCGGCGGTCCGGGAGCGGGGACCGGCGGAGGATCCAACGCCAGGTCCGGACCGGCCGCGGGCGGATCAGTCGGCACGGTCAGCAGCGTTTCCGGGTCGAGCTTCACCCTGTCGACCGTGGGTGGTCAGAAGGTGACCATCAACGAGACCTCCTCCACGACTTACCAGAACGGGACCGGTTCCGGTTCGGCCTCGGCGAGTTCCATTACCACCGGAGAAGCGGCACTGGTACTCGGAACGGTCGACAGTACAACAATTACAGCCACGCAGATCACCATCCAACCGCCCGGCGGCGACGGCTCCGCGGCCGCCAAGGCGGCCGGGGTGATCGCTTTCCAGCAGGGCACACCGAGCCCGTCGAAGCAGGTCGGACAGGTCCCGACGAACTACACCGAGGGGTCCGGGACGATCGTCAGCGGATCAGCGGCGAACCAGGCGACCGAGGCCGCACTGGCTTCCTATCCGGGCGGCATCGTCGACCGTGTCGTGCAGCTGAGCGACGGCGAGTACGAGGTCCACAACATCGGCTGCAACTGGCCGCACCACATGTTCGTCAGCACGGACTTCAAGGTCCTGGGCGCGGAATAGC
>DASSAD010000188.1:0-2608 GCA_035685725.1 Amycolatopsis sp.
GGTGTCGGGAGTTACCGCTTCCAGACCTTCACCCAGTCGACCTGCATGCTGAAGGGCAGATTCGCGTACTTCAGCGCCGGGATCTCGTAGTCCGAGGTGAGCAGACTCAGCACGAGGAACACGGGCTGCTTCGAGATCGACCCGGTCACGCGGAGCGTGACCTTGCCGTCGATGGAGAACGTGTACGCGGACGGCGTCCAGTCCACGGTGTAGGTGTGGAACGCGTCGGAGGCGTAGTGGTTGCCGATGATCGCGCGCACCTTGCTCGCCTTGAGCGGTCCACCCGAGGTGATGAACTTGTTGTCACCGCTCGGGCGGTGCACGTAGCTGCGCAGACCGCCGCCCTTGCTGCCCGGCTTGCCGAAGTACTCGATCGTGTCCACCTCGGTGGACTGCGACTGCAGCCAGAACGAGCCGTGTGCGCCCTTGGGCCGGTGGAACTTGATGCGCGCCGAGTAACGGCCGTAGCCGAAGGTCTTCGACGTCGCGATCATCGCGTTGAGGAACTGCCCGTTCGGGCACCGGCTGGTGACGTTCGGCTTCTTCGACGCGTCGCGGCGCACCGACAGAAACAGCTTGCCGTTGTTGACCCGCGCCAGCCGCGAGTCGGGGACCGAACACTTCCGCTGCGGCGCCCGGGCGTTGCGGAAGTGCCAGGCGCTGCTGAGCTTGCTCCCGTTGAAGTTGTCCTTGAAGACCAACGTCAGCGCGTTGGTCTGCACCGCACCGTCGGCGGTGGTGCCAACCGCCGGCGACGTCGGAGCAGCGCTCGCCGCACCGTCATTGATCGCGAATCCCCCACACGCCAGGCCCAGGACGGTCATTGCCGCCGCTGCCCGCGTCTTCATTTTTGCCACGCTCTCACCCAGTCCACACTCATTGTCAGAGGTAACACATCATCAGTTATCTTCGGTATCTCGTAGTCCGAACTGAGCAGGCTGAGGATGAAATATTCCGGGACATTCGAGACAGCTTTGGACGTTCGGAACGTTTCGATGCCGTCGATCCGGAAGACGTATTCCTTCGCCGTCCACTCCACCGAGTACACGTGGTAGTCGTCGGAGGGCAGTTCGTCCCCGAACACTTCCTCCATGTTCTTGACGTAACCCCCGGAGCGGAGAGGTTTTTCGCCAACCGGACGGAAGTGGATGAAGTTCGTCAGTGAGCTCTGGTCAAAACCCTTGCCGAAGTACTCCGCGACGTCGATCTCGACGCCGGCCTGCGCCGGGTCCTTCGGGTTGTAGCCGGGTTCGGGGAGGGGTTGCAGCCAGAACGACCCGTGGGCGCCCTGGACGGCCGGGAACTTGATGCGGGCGGCGAAGATGCCCCGGAGGAACTTCTGTGAGGTGTCGGTGCCGATCATCGCGTTCAGGAACTGCCCGTCGGGGCACGCCTTGGTCACGTTCGGCACCTTGGACGGGTCCCGCGAGACCTGGAGGTGCGCGCTCCCGTCGCTGACCGTGGTCTGGTCCGGGGACGGGGGCGAACACGCACGGTTCGCGGCCCGCACGTTGCGCGCGACCCAGTCCGGGCCGAGCGCGGCGCCGGTGAACTCGTCCGACCAGACCAGTTTGTAACCGCCGGCCACCGATTCCGGCGCGGCGAGGCTGACGAAGGGAGACGCCGCCTCCTCGTTCGTGTTCGCCGCCGGGGACGGCGAGCCCATGGGCACGGGCGTTGCGGTCGCGCTCGGGGCGGGTGTGGGCTCTGCGGTCTTGTCGTCGCCATCAGACCCGCAGGCGGCGAGGGCCAGGCCCATCGCGACGGCGCTTGCTGTCCAGACTCGTGTGCGCATGCGCCGGAGTCTCACAGACGCGGCGCCGGACCGGTGGCACCGAGGCCGCGTCGTTACCCGCGCGCCGTGGGTCCGTCCGGTTCGAACCCGTCCGTGTGCAGGCGGGCGACGGACTGCGCGACGTCCACCGTGGATGCCGCGATGATGGCGAGGTCGTGCTCGATCTCCTTCAGGCGTGCCTGCTGCGCGGCCAGGGTCTCCTCCAGGCGGGCGTGCCGGCGCAGGGTCGCCTCGTCCGTGGTGACGCCCTCCTGGACCCGGCGGGCCGAGCGCTCGATGCGGCGGACGAGCCGTACCTGGGACTGCCACAGGTAGGCCATCTGGACGGCGAGCAGGCCGAGCACCGCGGTGACCGCGGCCCCGATGTAACCCGTGTCGGTGAGCTCACCGGTCACCACCGCGGCCCCGGCGAGGAGGCCACCGCCCACCAGGGCAACTCCGAGTGCCCGGAGCACCTTGCCCATCGGGGTCGAGCCGCCGGTCCCGCGCCGCATCACCGATTCGGCCCACAGGGCGGCGCGGGCGAGCTTGCTGTTCTGCAGGCGGGCGATCGCGTCCCGGGCGGCGCGCTCCGCGGCCCGGGCCTTGCCCAGGGTGGTCCGGGTGTTGTGCAGGTTCTCGCGGAGCTTCTCGACCTCGCGCTCCAGTTCGGCGACACGGTCACGCAGCGGCCCGACCTGCACCTCGGCGGACTGCCGCCGCGCGGCGTCCGCGGTGTCCGGAGGCGTGGGCGGCCGGTCGCGGAGCAGCGCCCGCCACGGCTGGAGGTCCGGCAGCGCGTCGGGATCCGGGCCGCGGCGCAGCCGCAGGCAG
>DASSAD010000189.1:0-22720 GCA_035685725.1 Amycolatopsis sp.
GCCACCCGCGCCCAACGACGCGCCCTCACACTCCGGGACCTCGGTTGCAGCGCGCCGGGCTGCACCCGCACACCCAAGTGGACCTCCGTGCATCACGTGCGGTGGTGGAGCCGCGGCGGCACCACCGACCTCGACAACCTCACCCTGGTGTGTGCCACCCACCACCGGCTAATCCACCAAGCCGGGTGGCAGGTCACCATCCGCGACAACCAAGCCTGGTGGACCCTCCCGGAATGGTTGGACCCGGAGCAGACCCCCCGCCGCAACACCGCCCACACCACCGGCCCACCCCCCCACCACCACCACCACACCGACACACCCCACCAATCCGACGTGCCCGAAAACACGACACCACCGACATTCGCATCACCCCCACCCCGCACCAGCGCCGCCGACCACGCCGAACACCACAACACCACCTGAAACGCCGCAACCGTACGGAAAACGCGATCCCGAGCCGGATAGACGATCAGCCCGGCGACGCCATCAGTAAAAGCGGTGGGCAACCTCGTGCCAACCGCCACTCCCGCATGCCCTGACGTCGCTGTTCGCTCGGGTGTAGGCGCCCTCGACGATCGGAACCCTGTTGCGAGAGTTCACGTCCCGACACGCGCGGCAGCGTGAAGATGCCGCCCGCCAGGACGAACCGTGCCCGGTCTGGCGGCATCACCCGTTCGTCACCAACTCTGCCGAACCCGCGACGCAAGCCGACCTCACCCGCCGCCGCCACGCGGTGATCGAGACCGTGTCCGCGGACCTGACCGACGCTTGGCCCACATCCCCTCCGGGCGATGCGACGCGAACCCCTCGGCCCGGCGGCGCCGCGGGGCGGTGGAGCGACTGCCCGAATGCGCTACGCGGCGATCACCCACAACCAGCCACGCACCGCCAGCGCGCTTGCCAGCCCCATGCTCGGCAAAACCCGCGGCACTGCCTTGCGACGCACACTCATCACCGTTCCCGCCCGCCTGGCCCGACCGCAGTGAAGCCCGGCGCGGGTCGTCCTTGCGGCCGGGGTGGCCGTGGACGGCTTGCTGGACTCGACGTCGGCACCTGTCCAAAGGGTCCAGCCGGACGACGTGGAAGGGATCCATCACGGCGGTCGCGTCGGGCAGTTCCTCGACGATGGCGGGCTTGAAGCCGGTGAACCCCTATCGTGACCGCCTCCAGTCCCGCACGCCAGGCCTCGGGCCGTTCGGCCGGCCACGTCCTGAACGCTGTTTGGAGCGGCCCTCGACCAGATCCGGCAACCGTGCTGGTCAGGTGTCCTCGCGGACAGGAGTCAGGGCGATGACATTTCGGCGAGCACTGCGGTTATTCACGCGCCGCGCTGTGGATCTCCGCATGCTCATGCCGCGGGCATCTCGCAACCGCGCCAGATCGGTGGGGGAGATCAGCCCAGGGTCCTGGTTGCCGTGCGAAGGTCCTCCAGGGCAGCCAGCGCATGGTGTGCGAGCCCTGTTGGGTCGTCACGATCGGCTTCGGACCACTGGGCGTAGCCCCGTTTGAAGGCGAGGACCCCCAACTCGGCCGCGAGGTGCGCGGTCGGATCGGGAACGCCGCGGGCAACGAGCGCGCCTGTCATGGCGGCCGCGAGGCCGATGTTCTTCAGCGCATCCCGCTCCTGAAGTTCGGTGCTGGCCGCCACGGCTGCTTTCAGGCGGGGACCGAGGTCGCGATTGACCGGCCCCATTTCGCTCGATGCGCGTTCGAGACCAGCGGCGACCGCCTCTAGCGGGCTGGCGCTCGCCGGCGCTTGCGCGATGCCCTCGGCGAGGAGTCGGCTCAGTGTCGCCTGCCCGGCGACCAAGACCTCACGTTTGTCGGAGAAGTGCCGGAAGAAGGTGCTTTTGGTGACCCCGGCGCGCTCGGCGATCTGCGCCACGGTGGTGGTGTCGTACCCCTGCTCGGTGAAAAGGTCCACGGCCGCGACGACCAGTCGCTCTCGCGCCCCCGGTTGCCATCGAGCCATGTCGGCACTGTAACAGAGTGATGCGACAGGTGTCCCGTCGCTCTGTTACGGTGATGGGACAGAAGTCCCGTCACTCGTCAGGAGAGCCCCTATGCGTGTCTTCGTCACCGGCGGTACCGGCACTATCGGCTCCGCGGTCGTCGCCGAGCTACTCGCCAACGGCCACACCGTCCTCGCGCTGGCCCGCTCGGACGCCTCCGCGCGGACCCTCGAAAACGCCGGGGCCGAGCCGCTGCGAGGAGAGCTCGCGGACCTCGGCGTGCTGTGCGCCGGTGCCGCGCAGTCCGATGGCGTGATCAGCCTGGCGTTCAGCCGCGACTACAGCGACCGGGACGGGCTTGCGCAAGGCGTCGCCCAGGAGAGCGCCGCTATCGCCGCCCTGGGCAACGAACTCATCGACAGCGACCGTCCGATCGTCACCGTCTCGGGTACGCCCTGGGTCCCTGGCCGCCCCTCCACCGAGACCGATCCGCTGCCGACCGACGGACCCGTGGGCGGTCGAGGCCGTTCCGTCAATGCGCTGCTGGAACTGGCCTCGCGCGGTGTGCGCGCCACGGCGGTCCGGATGCCGCGCACGGTGCACAACGAGGGCAGGGGCGGATTCGCCGGCCTGTTGACCGAGCGAGCGCGCCGCACCGGAGTGGCCGGCTATCCGGGCGACGGTACCCAGCGTTGGCCGGCGGTACACGCCCTCGACGCGGCGGTCCTGTTCCGGCTGGCCCTCGAATCGGCGCCGGCCGGGACAGCCTGGCACGCCGTGGCCGACGAGGGCGACGCGGTGCGCGACATCGCGACAGTCGTCGGTCGTCGGCTGGGTCTGCCGGTCGAGTCCGTGTCGGAGGAGACCTTCGGCCCGTTCGGCCCGATCTTCGCGATGGACCAGCCGGCGTCCAGTACCCACACCCGCGATGCCCTCGGATGGCAACCGACGCACCCCAGCCTTCTCGAGAGCCTGGAGAGCATTCAGCCCTGATACCCGTCGAACCTGTCCCCGCGGCCGAGCGGAATCGTCCATCCGAACCACCGGTCTGGACCACTTACGGCTCCGAGCAGGACGGCCCGGATAATCGCGCGAACCGCGAAGAGCTGATCTGCTACGGTAGCCGCATGAAGCGCGCTGGAAGCACGACGACGCCGGAGAGTGTCCCGGCGCGCTGACCGTTGTTTTCACCAAGCCCCGGGGCGAGTGCCCCGGGGCTTTTTGTCGTGGGTCGCTCGCCGCAAAGACCGCGAGGAGCCATCATGCAGCAGCATCCCGAGCCCGCCCGGGCCCGATCCGATCATCGGAAGCTCGGCCGGGAGCTGGGCCTGTTCGACACCGATCCGCTGATCGGCGCGGGCCTGCCGTATTGGCTGCCCGATGGCGCCGTGGTGCGGCACGCGGTGGAGGAGTACATCCGCGGCGTCGAGCGTCGCGCCGGTTATCGGCATGTGTATTCGCCGGTGCTGGGAAAGCGGGAACTGTACGAGATTTCCGGCCATTGGTCCCATTATTCCGAGGACATGTTTCCGCCCATGGACCTCGGCGGCGAGCAAGTCGTCCTGCGGCCCAGTCTGTGCCCGCACCACGCGTTGATCTACCGTTCCCGTGCCCACAGCTACCGCGAGTTGCCGGTGCGGATCGCCGAGCTGGGTGGCATGTATCGCGCCGAACTGTCCGGTGTGCTCGGGGGCCTCACCCGGGTGCGGGCGATCCAGCTCAACGACGCACACATCTTCTGCACCCTCGATCAGGTCGCCGACGAGGCCTCGGCGGCGCTGGCGCTGATCCGGCGGGCGTACCGGGCGCTCGGTCTCCGGCCGGCCCGCTACCGGCTGTCCCTGCCCGGACCGGGCGGCAAGTACGTCGCGGAGCCGGGGATGTGGGAGCGGGCCGGGGCATTGCTGACCGAGGTGTTGCACCGGGCCGGGTTGCCGTATGACGCCGTCGCCGGGGAGGCCGCGTTCTACGGGCCCAAGATCGATGTCCAGCTCACCGACGGTGCCGGGCGCGAGGCGACCCTGTCCACCGTCCAGGTCGACTTCTTCCAGCCGGAGCGGTTCGACCTGCATTATCTCGGCTCCGATGGCGCGCGGCACCGGCCGGTGATGATCCACCGCAGCATCATCGGGAGCGTGGAGCGTGCGGTCGCGCACCTGATCGAAGTCCACGGTGGTGCCTTCCCCGCCTGGCTCGCCCCGACCCAGGTGGTGGTCCTGCCGGTCACCGACGCGGAGGTGCCGCCGGCGGCGGAGTTCGTGCGCCGCTGTGCCGAGGTGGGGTTGCGCGCGGAGCTTTCCGGGCCTGCCCGGGGCGGCCTCGGTGCCCGGATCCGTGCCGCCCGGCTCGTGCCCTACCAGGCCGTGCTCGGCCCGCGGGAGGTGGCCGGCGAGGAGGTCGCGGTGCGGCTGCGGGACGGGCGCCGCCTGGACGCCCGTCCCGCAGCCGAGATGATCGAGGAAATTCGTGCGATCGTCGACGCCCACGGCACCGGCTTGTGGCCCGAAGCGAGCTGACACGGTCACGGATCGGGGACGACGTCGTAGACCAGGACACGCGCTTCGGGGATCAGCCGCGCTTCCGGACTGGGGCGGTGGACGCGCGGCGTACCGTCGTGCATGAGATGCCGGACCTCGATTTCCCGCGCCAGGACCAGGAAATCGGCGATCAGTTTGCGGTGACAGCGCCACCAGACCGACTCGGCGCACATCACCGTCGTCGGTTGCTCGGCGGCGGTGTCGATCAGATCGTCGATGGCCGCGAGGAACTCGGGCGTGCGCATATGTCCGGCGTATCCGCTGAAGGCACGGTTGCGCAGGGCCGTGTCGGGCGAGTCCGGCCGCGGTTTGCGCCACCCGCCGAGGCGGTGGTCCCACCGGTAGCCGATTCCGGCCGCGGGGAGCCAGTGGGACATCGCGTCGCGGGTGACGTCGGGGTTGCGGCGGCTACCGGGCGCGGTGCGGACGTCGACGAGCTTGCGCACCCCGGCGTCGTGCAACAGGCGGGTCATCTCCGTGGCGTCGGAGGTGCCGTGGCCGAAGGTCAGCACGCGCATGGCGATCCGCCACCGGTCGGCGATCAGTCGGCCGCGGGGCGGTCCACGGGGTTCAGGGCCTGCTCACGCAGCCAGTCGGTGAGCACCGCCGCCTGGCTGTGGTCCACGTCCCGCGTGGCGGTCAGCAGGGTCACGTCGCGGTGCCCGGCGATCTCGCGCAATCGCCGGGCGGCCCGGTTCCGGTCCGGTTCCCGCAGTTCGGCCCGGTACCGGCGCCGGAACTCGGCGAACCGTTCGGGGCGATGGCCGTACCAGCGGCGTAGCTCGGTCGAGGGGGCGACGTCGCGCATCCACTCGTCGACGTCGGCGTTCTCCTTGCGCAGCCCGCGAGGCCAGACGCGGTCGACCAGCACCCGCAACCCGTCGGCGGGCGAGACTTCCGCATAAATCCGGCGGTAGGTGATGTTCCCGGTCATGGGCCGCTCCCCGGTCCGCTCGATGTGCCCAGCATGACCCGCGCGGCCGCGCCGTGCACGGCGCCGCCCGTCGGGAGCGGGGGAGTGGCCCCGCGGATGGCGACACCGCGGCGGAACGGTACCGAACGCGCAGCGGGGCCAAGTGGTTTCGGTAAGATTCCGCGCCGGTGAAAAATGGGTTCTGTGAAAGGGGGACCGGTGACCGCTCAGGCGGAGACTCTGGAGTTCCAGTCCGAAGCGCGCCAGCTGCTGCAACTGGTGATCCATTCGATCTACTCGAACAAGGACACGTTCCTGCGGGAACTGGTGTCCAACGCCTCCGACGCGCTGGACAAGCTGCGGCTGGAGGCGTTCCGGGACAAGGAGCTGCAGGCCGACACCAGCGACCTGCACGTCGCGATCGAGGTGGACGCCGCGGCGCGCACCCTCACCATCCGGGACAACGGGATCGGCATGACCCGTGACGAGGTGGTGGGGCTGATCGGCACGATCGCCAAATCGGGCACCGCGGAGTTCCTGCGCAAGCTGAAGGAAGCGAAGGAGTCCCCGTCCGAGGATCTCATCGGCCGGTTCGGCATCGGGTTCTACTCCAGCTTCATGGTGGCCGACAAGGTCACGCTGGTGACGCGGCGGGCCGGGACGGACGAAGGCATCCGCTGGGAGTCCAGCGGCGAGAGCACCTACACGATCGAAGGCGTCGAGGGCGCGGCCCAGGGCACCGCGGTGACCCTGCACCTGAAGCTGGCCGACGCCGAGGAGAACCTGCACGACTACACGTCCAGGGCCAAGCTCACCGAGATCATCAAGCGGTATTCGGACTTCCTCACCTGGCCGGTGCGGATGGCTCCGGAAGCCACCGGTGACGACGGTGACGACGGTGACGACGGTGACCAGGCTGCCCCGGGCGAGCCGGAGACCATCAACTCGCGAAAGGCGCTGTGGGCCCGCCCGTCGAGTGAGGTCACCGAGGACGAGTACACCGAGTTCTACAAGCACATCAGCCACGACTGGAACGCCCCGCTGGAGACCATCCGCATGCAGGCGGAGGGGACGTTCGAGTACCAGGCGCTGCTGTTCATCCCGTCCCGGGCGCCGCTGGACCTGTTCATGCGCGAGCGCAAGCGCGGGGTCCAGCTCTACGTCAAGCGCGTGTTCGTGATGGACGACTGCGCGGAGCTGATGCCGGAGTATCTGCGGTTCGTCAAGGGCGTGGTGGACGCGCAGGATCTGTCGCTGAACGTGTCCCGCGAGATCCTGCAGCAGGACCGGCACATCCAGCTGATGCGGCGCCGTCTGGTCAAGCGGGTGCTGTCCACGGTCAAGACCATGCTGACCGAGAAGCCGGAAACCTATGCGACGTTCTGGCAGGAGTTCGGTCGGGCGGTCAAGGAAGGACTGCTCGACGACTTCGAAAACCGCGACGCCATCCTCGACATCGCCTCGTTCGACTCGACCCACGACGCGCAGAAGCAGACCACGCTGGCGCAGTACGTGGAGCGGATGAAGGAGGGGCAGGAGCACATCTACTACATGACGGGCGAGTCCCGCGCCGTCATCGAGAACTCGCCCCATCTGGAAGCGTTCCGGGACAAGGGTTTCGAGGTTCTCGTGCTCACCGACCCGGTCGACGAGATGTGGGTCGACGCGGTTCCGGACTTCGGCGGCAAGCAGCTCCAGTCGATCGCCAAGGGCGAGGTGGACCTGCGCACGGACGAGGAGAAGAAAGAGGCCGAGGAGCGCCAGGCGGACTTCGCCGACCTGCTGTCCTGGATGACGACCTCGTTGAACGAGAACGTCAAGGAGGTGCGGCTTTCCTCGCGGCTGACCACTTCGCCGGCGTGCATCGTCGGGGACACCCACGAGCTGAGCCCCACGCTGGAGAAGATGTATCGCGCGATGGGCCAGGAGCTCCCGTCGATCAAGCGGACGCTGGAGCTGAACCCGGGGCACTCGCTGGTGACCAGTTTGCACGAGGCCTTCGGACAGCGCGAGGACCGCACGGACCTCGCGGAAACGGTCGAGCTGATCTACGGGATGGCGCTGCTCGCCGAAGGCGGTGAACTCGCGGACCCGGCACGTTTCACCCGCCTGCTCAGCGGCCACCTGGAACGCTCGCTCTGAGCGGCTGTTCCCTTGGTGGTTTCGTGCCCGCGGTCCGCTCCGGCGAGCCGCGGGCACGAGGAGGAGGCCCGCGCCGACCGGATGCCCGTGCCGGTTGCCTCGAGTCGCTGGTCCTTCCGGGATTCTTCCGGATTGTTCGGGCCCGGTCGGGGTTTCCCGGTAGGGTTTTCCACTGTCTGGAGTGGATGGACGGCCCGCGGGCGAGGTCCTGGCCCGCTCGGCCGCGTGGACATGGTAGCGCAGCGGGGCGCGGTTGCAAAGTTGCCAACCGTCCAGCTAGTTGGTTAATAATTCGCAAAGTCTCCCGAACCCCGGTCAGGCGGACTCGGTGTAGGGGAAACTGTCTGCCATGTCCCGGTGCATACCGGTCGTCGGACGGTCCTGTCGTGGGTGCCGGAGCATGCGCAAGCGCTCGAGCACGGTGGGATCCGCGGGCACCGGAGCGGGGTTCGTCCACTCGGTCAGCTGCTGTGTCCAGCGCAGCACGGTCCGCGGGCTTTCCCGCCCCAGCAAGCCGACGAGGGTCTCACCGGCGAAGTAGCCGAGCACGCCCGTGCCCGCGCACGCGTTCCCGCTGAGCCGGATCGTGCGGTCACCGAGACCGGGCAGTCCGGCGGCCTGGAAGCGGAGGCCGAACTGTTCGGACCAGAACCGCGGCATCGGCTCGAAGGGCACCGCCGAGGCACGGCCGCGGAGCAGGTTTTCGGCGGCGGCACGGCCCATCTCGACGGCGTTGAGCCAGTGTTCGACGCGCCGTGGGGTGGAGTCGAACCGGTGGTTGGGCCAGCGCGCGACATCTCCGGCGGCGACCACGTCGGCCGCGCCGGCCACGTGACAGGTCGGTTCGCAGAGCACCCCGTCGGAACAGTCGAGACCCGAGCCGTGGAGCCAGTCGGCCTCCGGTACGCCGCCGACCGCGAGGATCACGTTCCCGGCGAGGGTGAACGTGCCGTCGCTGGTGTGCACGCCGATCCCCCAGTCGCCGGGAACCCAGTTGCGCACCTCGGTGCCGAGCAGGACGCGGACGCCCTTGTCCTGGTGCAGCCGGGTGATTCCGGCGCCCATCGTGGGGCCGAGGGAGCCTTCGAGCAGGGCCGCGGACCGGGACACGAGGACCACGTCGCGGCCGAGTTCCCGCAGGGTCGAGGCGAGTTCACAGGCGGTGAAACCGCCGCCGACGATCACACACGGTTCGCTGTCCGCCGCCAGCCCCCGCTGGATGGCTTCCGCGTCGTCGAGGGTGCGCAGCAGGTGCACCCGCCCGTCACGGTGTGGTGCGTCCGCCAGCCCGCGTGCCCGGGAACCGGTGGCGATGACCAGTCCGTCGTAGCGCAGCGGGGGCTCGCCCTGCACGTAGAGCAGGCGCCGAGCGGGGTCGAGTCGTTGCACCGTGGTGCCCAACCGCCATTCCGCTTCCAGTTCGACGTAGCTGGCCAGGGTCAGTTCGCGGGCCGACAGGTCACCGGTGAGGAACTGCTTCGACAGCGCGGGGCGGTGGTACGGCGTATGCCGTTCGGCTCCGATGATGGTCACTTCACCGGAAAACCCGAGTTCCCGCAGCCGTTCGGCGGCGCGCAGCCCGGCGAGGCCGGCGCCGACGACGGCGATGCGGTCCCGGCGTTCGGTGGATCTGCGGGTGGACCTGCTCATCATGACTCCACGTGGATCGCTTGCATGGGGCAGCCCCGCGCGGCCGCGAGGACCCGGTTCCGGTCGCGTTGCGACGGTCGCGTGTCGTAGTCGAGGCGGCCGTCGCGGGTGATCTCGAAACTGCCCGGCGCTTCGGCCTGGCAGATGCCGTACCGGTGGCAGCGGTGGCTGTCCACGCTGACCCGCAAGCGGCCGCTCACTGCTCGGTCCTGAGCAGGCCGGCGCCGGTCAGCACGTGCGAGGGGAGGAATCGCAGCGCGGTGACCAGTGCGGTGGGCACGCTGAGGGCCAGCCCGAACACCCACAGTTGTGCGAGGTGACCGTCGGCCATCGCGCCCGCGGCGGAATGCACCACGGCGAGCGCGACCGCCGGGTAGCCGAGCCGGTGCAGCCACAGCCACCGCCGGTGCCGCAGCATCCGGTGCGCGCCTCGGGACAACGCGACGGCGAGCATCAGTTCGAGTCCGAGGATGCCGAGAGCCTGGGTCACGCCACCGGTTCTGAGGGGGAGCGCGAGATCGGCGAACCGGTAGCGGTCGTCCTGCATGAACAGGAAGGCCAGTGCGTGGAGGGTGGCGAAGCCGAGCGCGAGGCTGACGAACACCACATGGCTGCTGCGCGTGGCCTGCCGGCCGGTCAACCGGTGCAGCCAGCCTGTACTCGTGAATGTTCCCCAGCACAAGCCGAGGCACAGGAAAACGAATGCCGAACGCGCGGAAAGCGCGGCGACCTGGTGCACGCCGCTGTCATGCGGCGATTCCACCATGGTCAGTGTCGCGAACTGCTCAATCGACACGATCACTCCCCGACTCGTCGGGGTTCGCGGTGTCGCTGACCCCTCTGATCACGATTCAATCTCGGTTAATGGGCGAGAGGCAACGTACACGAATCTTGCCGAAAGCGGGAGTGTCCCCTCTCGATTTCGATCATTTTCCCTTGTCCGACAACGAGAATGGTGCGGTGAACGATTTCCCGCGTGCCGTCCCGGATGGCCTTTCCGACAATGGTGTGATCATTCCGTTATCTGTGCTACCGTTCGCAGCCGTTCCGACGCGGGCTCGTGAAAACCTGCCAAACCAATCGAATGAGGAGAACATCCCTTGCCTCGACGACGTCCTCGTCATCGCGTACCCCGATCCGCGAGACGACCGCTGTTCGCCACTTTGGTGGTCATGGTTCCGTTGGCGTTGGCCTTCGGGATCACGTCATTGTCGGCAGCGTCCACTTCGGGCGCCCCGGACACCCGGGGGCTCGCGGCCGCGGCGAAGACCAGCCCGGCGCGGCAGACTGCCGGCGCTCCACAGACGCCGACGTCCCAGCAGACACCGCCCGGGAAGGCACCGCCCACGGGAGACCCGGCCGCCAACCCGGACACCAACCCGGCCGCCGGCCAAGCGGCTGGGAACCCGGCTGGGAACGCGCCGAAAGGGCAGAAGAAGCGCGAAGCGCCGCCGCCTCAGCCGGGTGACCAGGCGAACCAGGCCAACCCGAACTGCACCCTGCGGGTGCCGGCGAACCCGTTGAGCGCGCAGGGGCTTGCGACCCCGTACGTACTCAGCGGCACCCAGCCGGGCGGGGCCTGCAAAGAAGCGAACGCCGACCAGTCGGCGTTCGTGGAGGCCACCATCGTCGATCCGGCGACCGGACAGCTGTCGGTCTACCGCCCGCTGGTGATCGACCGCGGCACCAAGCCCGCGGCGGATCCCGTCGTGCCGACGCTGCCGGCCGGAGCCGTCGTCGGTATCTGGTTCGGGTTCAACGGTGACACGCTCACCTTGAGCGGCATGGGTAACTCGCTCGCCGACGGCAACTGTGTGAACGGTCTCAACGACTCGCTGTTCGGGCAGTTCGCGCACTGCAACGCTCCGGCGTTGTTCGCGGCGGCGAACAAGGCGATCGGCGCGAAGCAGCTGACGGTCCCGCCGCTGGGTACCGGCAAGGACGGCCTGCCGTGCCCGACGGTCCGCGACTTCGGCCTGGTCGACCAGGACCAGAGTGACAACGTCACCACGACGTATGTCGCCACGGCCGACGGCCGCACCGCTCAGGCTGGAGCCGCCGCCGGGTTGGGCGGCACGACCAAGCTGACCAACGGAAGCGACAACGGCTTGCTCGCCGCCTTCGTGGATCCGGCGCTGGGCTGCCGGCCCTTCACCGCGCCCGACCTGTCCGCCAACGGCGCTCCGGCCACTTCGCTGGCGCTCAACGAGCTCCAGGCGGCGGCCGACCAGGCGCCGCCGGTGGCGCTCATTCCGCCGAACGACCCGATGGCACAGGTCGACGGCAAACCGAGCGTGGCCAAGGTGAACCTGTACCGGGCCGGTGTCGATCAGCCTCCGCTGAACGTCGCCACCGAAACGGGGCAGGCGTACTGCACCAACCTGATGGCCATCGGAAAGCAGCGGCTCATGGCCGGCAAGGCCCTGTTCACGCAGGCTCCGTCGCCGGATCCGGCCGCGGCTAACCTGTTCGAGTTCCTCACCCAGCGACTGCAGGGTTCGATCCAGAACCTGGGCTGCCAGAACAACCGGTAGTCGCTTCGACGCGGTGTGTGCGGAAAGGGTGAAAATCCTTTCCGCACACACCGTTTTCCGACGAGTTCGGGGAAAGCGTCGCTCGATCGCGGTGTATAACGACCTATACCGCACGGCCTTGAGTGTCCATATCGGACACTCAAGGCCGGGGATCAACCGGCCGGGACCAGTGTCCTGCACACGATCGCGGCGGCCTTGGCCACCGTGGCCGGGCCGGCCGTGGACTTCGGGTCGCCGGGCGCGGTGTAGCTCGCGATGATCAACGGCGCCTGGCCGGGTGGCCACACGACCGCGATGTCGTTCGTTTCGCCGTGTGCGCCGGATCCGGACTTGTCGCCGACCTGCCAGCCCGCGGGTACCCCGGCGCGGATCAGCTGGTTCCCGGTGGTGTTGGTCCTCAGCCAGCCGATGAGCAGGTCCCGCCCCGCCGGGTCGAGTGCGTCGCCCACGGTCAGGGCGCGCAGATCGGCGGCGATCGCCGCCGGCGTGGTGGTGTCCCGCTCGTCACCCGGAGCACCGACGTTGAGGTCCGGTTCGGTCCGATCGAGGCGGGTGACCGGGTCGCCGAGCGTCCGCGCGAACGCCGTGACGGCCGCCGGACCGCCCACGAGCTGCACCAGCAGGTTCGCCGCGGTGTTGTCGCTCACGGTCAGCGCCGCGGCGCACAGCGCGGAGACGGTCATGCCGTCCGAGACGTGCCGGGTGGTGACCGGTGCGTACTCCAGAAGCTGGGACCGGTCGTAGTGGATCACCCGGTCCAGTAGGCCTGGCTGTCGCGCACTCGACCGGAGGACCGCCGAGACCGCGAGCACCTTGTGTGTCGAGCACAACAGGAACCGCTCATCGGCGCGGTGCTGAACCGAGGCTCCGGTGCCGGTGTGCACCGCGTAGACCCCGACCCGGCCACTGAAGCCGGCTTCCACCGCGGCCAGGTCCGGCTCGGCCGGATTTCCGGCAGCGGGGGAGGGGGCCGGAGAGCCGCCTGCCGGTGGCGGGCTCGTGGGCGCCGGTGTGCACGCCGCCAGCGTGGCTCCCATCCCGCCGAGGAACGCGGCACGGCGGGTGAGTCGCGGTTTGTCACGCATCAGGCCCCTTATCCTCTTTGTGTTGTTCGCAGGAAAGGACGCACGCCTGCGGGCGAAGTTGCGCGCAGTGCCGGTGTCACTTCGCGTTGTATAACGACCTATACGTCACGGCGGTCGACGAAAACCCTCAGCCTGGCCGACAAACAACCGCACCAGAAGCACAACGGAATCAGCCTTCCGTATCGCCCGCGGCCGGAAAGGTCGCGAGGACAAGGTCGATGAGCGCGCGGGTCGCCGCGCTGTGCGGCCGTGCCTTCGAGGTGATCAGGGACACCGTGAATTCCGGGCTGGGCCGGACCCGCCGCAAGGCATGTCGTCGCGATTCCGGCACGGTGGACGGGCTGAGGAAGGCGAATCCGAAACCGGCTCGCACGAGTTCGATCACGGTGGGCACGTCGGCGACCTCCACCGCGATCTCGCGTTGCAGCCGGGACGCGACGAACAGGCGATCCACGCTCAGCCGGGTTCCCCAGCCGGCGGGGAAATCGACGAAACGTTCACCGTCGAGCTCTTCGAGCGTGATGGCGCGGCGCTGGGCGAAGGGGTGATCAGGTGGGCAGGCGAGCATCATCTGCTCCGAGGCCAGCGGAAGCACCGACAGGCCAGGCGGATATCCGGTCGGGAGCGCGGCGAAGGCGAGATCCAAGCGTCCTTCGCTGACGTCGCGGGTGAGTTCGGCGGAACCGCCGTGCACCGCGCTGGGCACCAGCTGCACCAGCGGACGGGCGCGGTGGTATTCGGTGAGCAGTGCGGCGAGATCGATCAGCGAAAGCGAATGCATGATCCCGATCCGGACCGTTCCGCGGAGGCCGCCGTGCACGTCGGCGACGGCGTCCCGGGCGGCCTCGACGGCCGCCAGCGCGCGGCGCGCTTCGACCAGCAGGACTTGTCCCGCGTCGGTCAGCTCCACGCGGTGGGTCGTGCGGTCGAACAGGCGGGCGCCGAGTTCCCGTTCCAGTGCGCGGATCGACACCGACAGTGCGGACTGCACGAGGTGAACGCGTGAGGCCGCGCGGGTGAAGCTCTGCTCCTCCGCCACCGCCACGAAGTGTTCCAGGTGGCGTAGCTCCACGGTAATGTCCACCGTTCATTACAGAAATTGAAAGTTTTCGTTGGACAGCATAACAGCGTGGTGGAAGCGTCGTAGCCGTCAAGCGTTACGACGAGGAGGACTTCTCCCATGGCAATAAACACCGGTCCAGGCGCCGGTTCGGCCACCGGTTCCGCAAGATCGGTCCGGGAGAGCGCGCGGCCCGCGGCGGGCCGCAGTCGCCATCATTCGTTCGGGTTCTGGATCGCCGCTGCGGCGTTTCTGGTCAACATGGGGTTCTCCGCGGTGCCCACCCCGTTGTATGTGCTTTATCAACACCGGGACCACTTCTCCACGATCATGGTGACCGTCGTGTACGCGGTGTACGCGGTCGGCGTCGTCGCCAGCCTGTTTCTGGGCGGCCACGCGTCGGACTGGGTCGGCCGCAAGCGGGTGTTCGTGCCGGCGTTGCTGGTCAACGTGCTCGCCGCGGTGATCTTCGTGCTCGCGCCGAGCCTGCCGGGGCTACTCGTCGCGCGGGTCGTGAGCGGGATCTCCGTGGGACTGACCACAGCGACCGCGACCGCGTACCTCGGTGAGCTGCATCTCGGGAAGTTCGGCGACGGGACGCCGCGGTCCGGGCGGCTCGCCCAGATCGTCGCGACGGCGGCGAATCTGGGTGGCATCGGGTTCGGGCCGCTGGTGTCCGGGCTGCTCGCGCAGTACGCCCCGCAGCCGCTGCGGTTGCCGTTCATTCTCTTCGCCGTCGTGCTGGTGGTCTTGGCCGTGCTGGTCGCGGTATCGCCGGAAACCGCGCTGCGTCCGGACCCCGCGCCGGCCTGGCGGCCGCAGCGGGTCGCGGTGCCGTCCCACGTGCGCCGTACGTTTTTCGCGGCGACGTCGGCTGGTGTGGCGTCGTTCGCGGTCTACGGGGTGTTCAACTCGCTCGCCCCGAGTTTCCTGGCGGGCACGCTTCACCAGAGTTCCTACGCGTTGGCCGGAGCGGTCGCTTTCGCGGCCTTTGCCAGTGGTGCCGTGGCGCAGATCGCGTTGGGGAAGGCCGGGATGCGGCTGACGCTGCGGGTGAGCCCGTTCGTGCTGATCCCGGGTCTGGCGCTGCTGACGGGCGGGATGTGGTCGGCGAGTCTGGCGATGTTCCTCGTGGGCGGGGTGATCACGGGCGCGGGCGGTGGCCTGGTCTTCCGGGGCGCGCTGGCCACGGCGGGGTCGACCGCGCCGCCGGAGTCGCGCGCGGAGGTGCTCTCGGGTTATTTCCTCGGTGCGTACATCGGTTTGTCCGTGCCGGTCGTCGGGCTCGGCATCGCGACCCGCTATGCGCCGGCGCGTGAGGTGATGCTGGTGTTCGTGGTGATCGTCGCCATCGCCGTGGTCGCGGCCGTGGCGACCTGCACACGGGCGGTCGTGACCTCGGCCGCGCCGAGCGGTCAGCGCTCGGCCTGATTCCAGCGGGTTCGCTGGGCCGGCACCGGAACTCGGTGCCGGCCCGGTTACCCTGTGTGGAGTTCTGCCATGGCTGAAAGTCGTTCGCCGGGGTCATCTGCGAGGGTCGTTGGAAATCGCTGTCGCTCAGCCGTCGTGTGTTTCGTTCGAGGTGGCGCGCAACGCCGTGGCGCATGCGGAGACCGTTCGCTCCGCGGCCGCGCGGCTGACGGTTTTTCCGGAGCTTTCCTTGACCGGATACGAGATGACCGCGCCCGCGGTCGCGGTGGACGACCCTGCGCTGGCGCCGATTGTCGGGGCGTGCGCCGAAACGGGGTCGGTGGCGCTGGTGGGTGCCCCGGTCGCGGGGGAGGGAAACCGAGCGCACATCGCGATGCTGGCTGTCGACGGCGCGGGGGTCGAGATCGCCTACCGCAAGATGTATCTGGGTGGGGCGGAGCCGTCGCGGTTCGTCCCGGGCGACGAACCTGCCGTGCTGGAGGTGGACGGCTGGCGGGTCGGTCTGGCCATCTGTAAGGACAGCGGCGATCCGCGGCACGCTGCGGAAACCGCCGCGGTGGGTATGGACCTCTATGCCTGCGGCCTCGTGCACGGGGCGCATGAGGAGGCGGAGCACGCTCGGCGCGCGTGCCGCGTCTGTGCCGATCACCGGGTGTGGGTGGCGATGGCGAGTTTCGCCGGGCCGACCGGTGGCGGGTTCGACCACACGGCCGGGCGGTCGGGTGTCTGGGCGCCCGATGGCACGGTCCTGGCCCGGGCGGGGCGCGCGAGCGGGGAGTTCGTCCGCGTGACGCTGCCCGCGCGCGCCCGGCCCGGAAACCGTGCTACGGCTTGATGTTCTGGTTGAGGTGGAACAGGTTGTCCGGGTCGTAGCGCTTCTTGATCTCGACCAGGCGATCGTAGTTGTTCTTGAAGCTGGTCCGGACGCGGTCCTGGTCGTCGGCGGCCATGAAGTTGATGTAGGCGCCGGCCTCGGAGTGGGGCGCGGTCGCCGCGTAGTAGTCGCGGACCCACTTGATGCTGGACTCGTTGTCGGCCGGGTCGGGCCACATGCCGGCGATGACGGTGGCGAAGTTCGCGTCCCGGTAGGCGAAGGCGGTGTCCTCGGGCGCCACCCGGTGGCAGGCTCCGTTGATCGGGTAGATGTGCATCGTGGAGTTGACGGCGGGCAGTTTCGGGCCGTGTTCCAGATGTGCCGCGATGGCGTCGTCGGTCAGTTCGGTGACGAAGTTCGCCTTCCAGTAGTGCTGCAGTCCCGGGGGCACCAGGGGATCGAACGCGCTGTTGAGCGCGGGGTAGGGCATCGGGCCGATCTGCTCGGCCACGACGGGGGCGACATCGCGCACCGCTTTGATGATTTCTTCGCCCTTCTCCAGTGGTCCGGTCCAGCAGTTCACGAACAGCGCGAACGGTTCGCCCACGCGGTTTTCCGGGATGAAGGGCAGTGGCGGGGCGAGCTGGAATCCGGGGAACCCGCCGAAGGCTTCGGGTGCGTCGGCGATGAACTCGCGGTAGAAGCGCAGCAGGTCCGCGGCCGCGTCCAGTTCGAACAGCATCGGCCCGCCGTAGATGGTGCTCACCGGGTGCAGTTTGAATTCGAAGGACACCACGACGCCGAAGTTGCCGCCGCCGCCGCGTAGTGCCCAGAACAGGTCTTCGTTTTCGTGTTCGCTCGCGACGAGGAAGCGCCCGTCGGCGGTGACGACGTCGGCGGAAATCAGGTTGTCGCAGGACAATCCGGCGCTGCGGGCGAGGTAGCCGATGCCGCCGCCGAGGGTGAGGCCGGCGACGCCGGTGGTGGAGATGATCCCGCCGGTGGTGGCGAGGCCGAAGGCGTGGGTGGCGGTGTTGAAGTCCGACCAGGTGGCGCCGCCTTCGGCCCGCGCGGTCCGGTTGGTGGGGTCGACGTGGACGCCGCGCATGGCCGACAGGTCGATCACGAGGCCGTCGTCGCAGGTGCCGAAGCCGGGTACGCCGTGGGCGCCGCCCCGGATGGCCAGTTCGAGGCCGTTGCGTCTGGCGAAATCGACCGCCGCCATCACGTCGCCCGCGTTGGCCACGCGGACCACTTCGCGCGGGTGGCGGTCGATCATGCCGTTGTGGACCTTGCGCGCTTCCTCGTATCCCTCGTCGTCGCGGGTGATGACCTGCCCGTGGACCTGTTCGCGTAGCGTCTCGATGGTGGGAGCGCTCATGACGCCTCCTCGGCTCCGATGCCAGTGCTGTTTTCGGCCGGGGTCACCGACCAGCCCACACGCGCGGGGTGGTTGCGGCTAGAGGCGAAAGTCCTGAGCGCCGATCTCCGAGAACATGTCCCCGACTGGTGTGGTGTTCGGGATTTACCTGCACCCGGATCCGGTTGTTCTGCCTGGTCCTTCGCGGCACCGCGCGCGGCGCGGGGTCGTCGTGATCATCGACAGCGGCGAGAACACGTTCTAGAATTCGGGCTCGGTGCTGGGACCGGCGGTGAGGAGTGATCGATGCCCGAGGGGTGGGACGCCGAGGCCGACGTGGTGATCGTGGGCTTCGGTGGGGCGGGGGCGTGCGCGGCGATCGAGGCCGCCGACCGGGGTGCGGACGTACTCGTGGTGGACCGGTTCTCCGGTGGTGGTGCCACGGCCATCAGCGGTGGCGTGGTCTATGCGGGCGGAGGCACGGTTCACCAGAAGGCGGCCGGCTGCGAGGACAGCGTGGCGGCCATGTTCGACTACCTGCGCCATGAGGTGGGCGACGCGGTCTCGCCGCGCACGCTCGAACGTTTCTGTTCGTCCAGTGTGGAGAACCTGGACTGGCTGGCGGCCCATGGTGTTCCGTTCGAAGGAAGCCTGGCGCCACGAAAGACGTCTTATCCCACCAACGACTATTACCTCTACTACTCCGGCAGCGAGCTGGTCCCGCCGTTTCGGGATGTGGCGGCACCCGCGCCGCGCGGGCACCGCGCGAAAGGTCGTGGAACGTCGGGAAAGGTGTTGTTCAAGGCGCTTGAGCGGGCGGTGCGGCACCGTCGTGTCCGGGTGCGGCGCCAGACCGCGGTGACCGGGCTCGTCAGCGACTCCAGCGGTCGCGTGATCGGGGTGGAGTGCCGGGAGATCCCCCGGCACTCGCCGGCCGGCCTGCTGCACCGGTGGCTGGCACGGGCCAACCGCAAGCTCAACATCTACTTCCGTCCGGCGGGCCGGCTGCTGGATGGTCCGATCCGGCGGTTGGAGGCCCGCTACGGCCGTCCTCGACGGCTGCGCGCGCGGCGTGGCGTGATCCTGGCCGCCGGTGGTTTCGTGTTCAACCGGCGGATGCTGGCGGAGCACGCGTCGCGCTACCGGTCGGGTTCTTCGCTGGGCACGATCGCCGACGACGGCAGCGGTATCCGGCTCGGCGAGTCCGTGGGCGGGGCCAGCGCGCGGATGGACCGTGTTTCGGCGTGGCGGTTTTTCAACCCGCCGCTCGAACTGGTCAAGGGCGTGCTGGTCAACACCGGTGGTGGCCGGTTGTGCAACGAGGTGTACTACGGCGCGCGGATCGGTGAGCACATCGCGCGGCAGGACGGGGCCCGGGCGTATCTGATCATCGACCAGCGCGTGCTGGACACGGCGCGGTCCCAGGTGCCCGGCCAGACCTTGTGGTTCCAGCGTTGGCAGGCCGCGTATCTGTTCAGTCTCGGGCACGTGAAGGCCGCGACGATCGCCGAGCTGGCCGTCCGGGCCGGGATCGACCCGGACGGACTGGACCGCACGGTCGAGGCCTACAACGCGGACGCCCGGGCGGGTCGTCCGGATGTGCTGGGCAAGGATGCCGAGTATGTCCAGCCGTTGGAGCGCGGGCCGTTCTACGCGTTCGACTGTTCATTGCGGACACAGCGTGGCTTCCCGTGCCCGATGATCACGCTCGGCGGGTTGACGGTGGACGAGGAGTCGGGCGGGGTGACGCGCGCGGACGGGTCGGTCGTGGCCGGTCTCTACGCCGCCGGGCGCACCGCGGTCGGCGTGTGCTCGGAGTCCTATGTGAGTGGACTGTCGATCGCGGACTGTGTCTTCTCGGGTCGTCGCGCCGGCGCCGCGGTCACCGCGTGACCGCGCGCTCCGCCGCGGCGCGGCAGCGTCCCCGGATGACCGACTCGGTCATCCGGGGACGGCCCCGGCTCACCAGGTTGTTTCGCGGCGTTCGACCTCCGAGCCGTGCGCGATGAGCGCCCAGATCACCACCACGTCGAGGGCGATCACGATCGCGGCCCACACCGGGTAGGCGGACAGGAACGCGAGCTGGGCGATCGCGTTGATGACCGCGAGCACGACACCGGTGATCCGGGCCCACAGCGCGCCGGTGAACACGGCGAGCCCGGCCAGGACGGCGAGGATGCCGATGATCAGGTGGATCCAGCCCCAGCCGGTCAGGCTGAACACCAGTAGGCCGTTCGGGCCCACGACGTAGTAGTGCGGGCGGAACAGGGCGACCAGGCCCTCGATGGCGTTGAACAGGCCGAGCAGGATCATCATCGCGCCGGCGAAGTAGATCCATCCCGCCCAGGCCGATCCCACGCCATATCCCTGTTCCGACGGCGTCGACCGGATGCCGCCCGCGGTCGACGTCCCAGGGTGTGTGGATTCGCTCATGGCGCCTCCTGTCAGCTGGCCGGAGTCCCGGCTCGCCCACCAGCCTCACCTCGGGCACGGGAGCAGGTCCTCGCCCGCTCGGGGTGAGTTCGGCGCCGCCGGTTTCGCGTGCGTCCGTAGGCGAAACACGGCGGTGGTCGGCGGGAATCAGTGGTGCGGACGGCAGCTCACACGTGCCGGGTGATGTTTCCCGCGCGGATCGGCCGGGAGCGTGTGGCCGGGGATCAGCCGCGGGCTTCCAATGCCGTGAGCAGGCGTCGCGCCGAACCGCCCAGATTCCAGCGCTGTGCCAGTTCCTCGACGCGACCGGGGTCGGCCGGCGCGTTCGGAACGGTGTCCGGCCGGGACAGGGTCACCGGTGCGTCGACGGCGGTCCGGACGACGGTGGGAGCGGCGGTCAGATAGTCCTCGGCGCCGGTGAGTTTGATGCGCATCTTCAGCGGCAGGTCGCGGTGCGCGGTTTTCGCCGCTTCGAGCAGCGCTTCGACCGAGCCGAACCGGCTGATGAGCTTGGCGGCCGTCTTCTCCCCGATCCCGGCGACCCCGGGCAGGCCGTCGGAGGGGTCGCCGCGGAGCACGGCCATGTCGGCGTAGGCGGGTCCGGCGTTGTCCCGGGGCACGGCGTATTTCTCCGCGACCTCGCCGGGACCGAGTACTTCGGCCTTGGCCCAGCCCTTGCCGACATAGATCACCGACGCGGGGGTCGGCTCGGCGCGCACGAGCTGGAACAGGTCGCGGTCGCCGGTGATGATCTCGACCGGGTCCTGCCGTTCCCGGGCGGTGAGCGCGCCGATGACGTCGTCGGCTTCGTAGCCCGGGGCTTCCGCTGTCGCCAGGCCGACCGCGTCGAGCAGTTCGAGGATGATCGGCACCTGCGGGGTGAGGGTGTCCGGGACCTCTTCGAGGTTCTCGCCAGGGTCGGCGACCCGGTGTGCCTTGTAGCTGGGCAGCAGGTCGACCCGGAACCGCGGCCGCCAGTCGGCGTCGAGGCAGGCGACCAGGCGGGTCGGCCGGCGGTCGGTGAGGATCCGGGCGAGCGTGTCGGCGAACCCGCGGACGGCGTTGACCGGTGTCCCGTCCGGCGCGGTCATCGACTCGGGCAGCGCGTAGAACGAGCGGAAGTACAGGCTCGCGGAGTCCAGCAGGGCGACGGTCACGGCCCCAGCCTGCCACGCCCGAACGGGACCCGAGACAGCCCCGGCCCCTGCCCCGCCCGTGGGAGCCGATCTTGTCGCCGTCGCCCAGGATTTCGGCGCCGGGGCCCGCGCGTCCCCGCCGTGCGGCGGGCCCGGGACCGTTACGATTCGGCCATGTCAAGCCGATCGCCACAGCCCCTGGACCCCGCCACCTTCCGCGCTCGTCTCGACCGTGCCCGCGCGGCGGCGGCCACCGCCGGAAACGATGCGCTGCTGATCGCGCCGGGTTCGGACCTGCGCTATCTGCTCGGCGTGGCGGGCGGGTCGCATGAACGGCTGACGGTGCTCGTGCTGCCCGCGGGCGAGGGTGTCCCGGCGCTGGTGGTGCCGAAGCTGGAGGCGCCCGGCTACGCGCACGTGCCGACCGCCGATCTCGGCGTCGAGGTGGTCACCTGGGTCGACGGCGAAGACCCCCACCGGATCGCGGCGAGCCGACTGGGCAAGCCGGGCCGGGTCGCGGTCAGCGACAACACCGAGGCGCTGCATGTGCTCCCCTTCCGGGACGTCTTCGGCGCCGCCGAGCAGACCCTGGCCGGCCCGGTCATCCGGGAGCTGCGGATGCGCAAGGACGCCGCCGAGATCGACGCGCTGCGGCGGGCGGGCGCCGCGATCGACCGGGTGCACGCGCGGATGGGGGAGTGGCTGCGGCCGGGCCGCACCGAGGCCGAGGTCGGCGCGGACATCGCGGCCGCGATCGTGGCGGAGGGGCACGCGCTCGCGGAGTTCGTGATCGTCGGGTCGGGTGCCAACGGGGCCAGCCCGCACCACATGGTGTCGGACCGGGTGATCGAGCCGGGTGATGTCGTGGTGATCGACATCGGCGGTCCGCTGCCGGAGGGTTACTGCTCCGATTCGACCAGGACCTACGCGGTCGGCGAGCCGCGGGATGCCGACGTGGCCGAGACCTACGCCGTCCTGCAGCGAGCGCAGCGGGCCGCGGTGGAGGCGGTCCGTCCGGGGGTCGCCGCGCAGCGGGTCGACGCCGCGGCGCGGGAGGTGATCGTCGACGCCGGGTTCGGCGAGTACTTCATTCACCGCACCGGGCACGGTATCGGGCTCGACGTGCACGAGGAGCCCTACATCGTCGACGGCAACGAGCTGGTGCTGGAGCCGGGAATGGCCTTCAGCGTCGAGCCCGGCATCTACCAGGCGGGCCGGTGGGGCGCGCGCATCGAGGACATCGTGGTGGTCACCGAAGACGGTGTCGAGGCGCTGAACAACCGGCCCCACGAGCTCGTCGTGCTCGAATCATGACGGGTCCCCTGGAACCGCTGGACCGCGCGATCGTCCGGGAACTGGCCGGGGAAGGCCGGTGCAGCTTCACCGATCTCGCCGAGCGGGTCGGGTTGTCGGTCTCGGCGGTGCATCAGCGGGTGCGGCGGCTGGAGCAGCGGGGAGTGATCCGCGAGTACCACGCGCGGCTCGACGGTGAGCTGATCGGGCTGCCGCTGACCGCGCTGATCTCGCTGACGCCCAACGACCCGGCCGCTCCCGACGACTATCCCCAGCGGCTGGAACACATCCGGGAGATCGAGTCGTGCTACTCGGTGGCGGGCGACGAGTCCTACATCCTGCTGGTGCGGGTGGAGTCGCCGCGGGCGCTGGAGGATCTG
>DASSAD010000190.1:0-27277 GCA_035685725.1 Amycolatopsis sp.
GGTCGTGGACGACATATCCAACGGAGCCGCCATCCGATTTGACCCCTTTCGCCTTTTGTTTCCACACGTTCGCGAGGCAAAGGTGTCCTCAGCCGTGAATCTCGCAAGAGAGTGTGCCATTCGAACGGCGAAGACCAGCCCCCGGCCGGCTTCGACGCACAATTGTAATAAAAAATTTGAACAAACACGGCAAAAAGCCGCCCCGGCAAGCCATCCGGAGCGGATCGCGAAACGGGACAACCGTGATCTATCACCCCGACCAAGGGGCCCGGTGGTCCCATTATTAAGATCGTTTTCCCTGTTCAGACCCCTTATCCGGGCGACGGGTGCGGCCGGTCATCCACCCCGGCCGCACGCCGCGCACCCTGCTTATTCCGGACTCGACACAACCCGACAAGTGATTCTCATAACGCGTGTTTCCCCGGGAATACCCGGGGAAACACCGAATTCAATGAATTCGAGCGGCGCGTGGCCGCCGCCACAGTTACACACTGCGGAATTGCGCGGACGCGGTGAGCAACATGCTCCGCAGAGTCACCGTGTGCGGGCCGGCGGGCAGGGCGAGCGCGGCCGGGTCGATCAGGTAGCTGACCGAGCCCAGCGTGTTAGCGGTGAGCGTCGCGATCTTCTTCCCGTCGATGTCGAGCTCGACCGGGTGCTGCGGCAGAAACCCCGGCGCGAGCAGATACGTCGTGTCACCCGGCTGGACGATTCCACTGGTGAGCTGGATGCCGTGCTGCAACGCGGCCAGCGCCCGGCCCGCCTGCTGGCTCGGCGCGTTGTATCCGATCTCGGTGCGGCTGGCCGCGACAAGGGCCGGGACGAAGGTGGCGGCGTCGATCGTGCCCCAGCCGCTGGCCACGTCGAAGCCGGGACCCGCGCTGAACCCGGGCGCCACGACGGTGTTCCCGGAGGTCACCGAGTTGTTGCCGGAGACCACGTCGGCGATCCCGCCGCGCGCGCCCTGCGGGCCGAGGAGGGAATAGAGCGCGGTGTCGACCGGGCCGACGTCGCCACCCTTGAGCTGCGCCGCCAGTGCCAGCACGCCCGCGAACAGCGGCGCCGACTCGGACGTGCCGCGTTGGGCGTCCATCGTGATGTCCGGCACCGACCGCATTCCACCCGACGGTTCGATGCGACGCTGGTAGTCGGGCTGCCCGTAGACCGCCGAATATCCGGCCCCTTCGGAGTAGATCCCGCTGTGCCACAACGGGTCCGGCCCGAGCCGGGTTCCGGAGCTGCTGAAGTTGGGCACGCTCCCACCGACCGCGGTGACCCACGGGGAGTCGTCCCACGCCGCGGTGTCCGGCCCCTTGGTCGTGTTCCCGCACTGGGAGCTGGCCACGGCGAGGTTCTGCAGCACCCCGCAGTCACCCGTGGCCACCAGCACCGGAATCCCGGCGGCCGCGGCGGTCAGCGGACCCGGGTCCTGCGCGGTGACCTCGGCCTTGCCGTAGCTGTAGGTGCTCTCGCCGGTTCCGTCGCTGATCGAGATCGCGTTGGCGAGGTGGTTGCTCGCGATGTCCTCGATGGCGCGCATGAACTCGGGTGGCGCGACCTGGCTCGCCGCGTCGTCGGTGATCTCGCTGTCGGCCGGGGTCGCCGAGATGAGGATCTTGGCGTAGGGCGCGACCAGATGCGCGGCCTCCACGTCGAGGCGCAGTTCGCCGGCCCACGCCGAACAGGATCCGTAGCTGCCCAGTGCGACCATGCCCGGCGGGCACTGCGCCGGCAGGGCGCCGGAAGGGTAGATCGTCTGGATGTCGGGGTCGGGCAGGCCGTACTTCTGGTCGAAGTCGTGGATGACCGAGCCGATCTGCGGATCGTCCCAGCCTTCCAGCAGCGCGATCGTCGTGCCGCTCCCGTCGACGCCGTTGAGCCACAGGTCACCGATGCGGTAGTCGAGGATGTCCTGGGGGCCGGGTGTCGACGTCGCGAAGGAAGAATAGTTCGCGGTCATGGTCTGCAGGACCGCGCTCAACGTCTTGATGTGGTCCGGGTTCGGCTGAACGCTCGACGCCGCGGCCGGCGCGCCGGCATCGGACGCGGCGGTGGCAGGCACCACCAGTGCTCCCACGACCAGCGGGGCGGCCGCCAGAACCAAGGTTCTCATCATGCGGTGATCTCACCAGCTTTCGCCTCCGCGCCGGAGACCACGTTCTCCGGCACTGGTCAGGCATTCTGGCCGCTCCGGTGGAAAAGGTCTAGATCAGTAAGGAGGGTCTGTCCGGTGAACACCGCCGCGCGGACACCGGCCGGAGTTACTCCATCTCCGGTTCGCGGCACTGTGCCCTGGCACAAACGAAGGACCGCGAACCTTGGGGCCCAGGACGATGACAGGACCACTCGTGACTGCGACAGTCGTAGCCGAGCGCGGGCGGCCCGCTCCCTGACAGTCCATAGTGGAGTGTGCCGCGGCGTCGATCCGGTTTCCCGCCTGGACAAGAGGTATTCATGACCGCCGGACGAACAGCCGTCATCGGGTCGATCGCCACCGACCACCTGATGACCTTCCCCGGCCGGTTCACCGACCATCTGGTGGCCGGGGCACTGGAAAAGCTCTCCCTGAGCTTCCTGGTCGACGACCTCGTCGTCCGCCGCGGCGGGGTGGGGGCCAACATCGCCTTCGGCATGGGTGTACTGGGGAGGCAGCCGGTGCTCGTCGGTGCGGTCGGCCCCGATTTCGCCGAGTACCGCGCGATTCTCGAGCGCAACGGCGTGGACTGTGCCGGCGTGCTGACCGTGGACTCGGCCCGGACCCCGCGGTTCACCTGCACGACCGACCAGGACCAGCGCCAGCTCGCGTCCTTCTATCCGGGCGCCATGACCGAGAGCAAGAACATCGCGCTCACGCCGATCATCGCGCGGCACGGAATCGGCCTGGTCCTGGTGGGTGCGACCGATCCGGCGGCGATGATCGCGCAGACCGAGGAGATCAGGGCACTGGGCGTCGCCTTCGCCGCGGACCCGTCGCAGCAACTGCCCCGGCTCGACTCCGGCCAGTGCCGGGCTCTGGTGCGGGGCGCCCGCTACCTGTTCTGCAACGAATACGAGTTCGAGCTGCTGGCCCGCAAAACCGGCTGGACGGCCGCGGAGATCACCGCCCAGGTCGGCCTCCTGGTCACCACCCGGGCGGCGGACGGTGTCGACCTCGTGGGCCGCGACGGCACGGCGCTGCACGTGGACGTGGTGCCGGCACACGGGATCACCGACCCGACCGGGGTCGGCGACGGGTTCCGGGCCGGCTTCCTCGCCGGCCGCGACAGCGGGCTCACCCTCGAACGGGCCGCGCAGCTCGGCTGCCTGATCGCCACGCTGGTCCTGGAAACCAACGGGGGCCAGGAATGGGCACTCGACGTCGACGCCGACCTGATCCGGCTCCGCGACGCCTACGGCGCGGCGGCGGCACGGGAGATCGAACCGGTGCTGCGGGCCGCGAACCGCACCTAGTCTCGCCCCTCACCAGCCGCCGTCGACATCAGGCTGACTGCGGCCATGAGACTGCCGGTGTCCCGTCAGCTCGGACCTTTGCGTCCCACGAGATGAAAGACGCGGCTGAGTTGCCGGTACGGATCGCGCCGGCTGGCTTCGAGTTCGACCGCGGCCGTCGCCGCGACCTGTCGTGAATCGCCGGGATCCAGCTCGGCTCCACTGAACTCCAGCCAGTCGACGAACAGCCATACCCCGTACCAGCGAAGTGGTTCCACGCCCCGGCCCCGCAACAGCGCGCTGAGTTCTTCCACCGTGTCGGCTCGGCCCGGCATTCCCAGCACCCCGATCTCGGTCCGGGCATCGAAGGCCGCCAACGCGTCGTCCCACCGCCGTTCCAGGGCCGGGCGCACCGCCATCGCCCTGGCGTTGCCCGTCATGATCGAGACGACGCCGCCCGCCGCGGCGCACCGGCACAGCTGGTCGACGAACGGCTCCGGCTGCTCCAGGTACCCGAGCACGCCATGACACAACACTCCGGCGAAGCGTCGGCCCCGCACCGCCTCGTCGGCGTGCTCGCCGTCGGCCCGCACGAGCCTCACCCGTCGCCGGGCCTCGCCGGGAAGCCGCTGGAGCCGCTGCCGGGCTTTGTCCAGCATCGCCTGCGACGAGTCGAGCAACGTCACGTCGTAACCGGCTCGGGCCAGCGGAAACGACTGATGGCCGGCGCCACCGCCGACGTCGAGCACAGGCGCTGGAGGCGCCGGCAAGTGCTCCAGCAGCTGCTGGTGCAGCACATGGGTGCGCACGTGCCCCTTCACCGAGGCATAAGCCTCATCGGCGAAGCGGTCAGCCGAGCCGGCCCAGGCGTCATCAACCACCACACCACGATATCAGTTAGTAGTCAGTAACCACTAAGATAATCGTCGTGACTGCACGGATGACCGGAGCGGAACGGCGCTCCCAGGTGCTGGGGATCGCCGCGACCGAGTTCGCGAACCACGGACTTCACGGTGCGTCGATCGAGGCGATCGCACGCGAGGCGGGCATCACGCAGGCCTACGTGTTCCGGATGTTCAGGACCAAGAAGGCGCTGTTCCTGGAACTGGTCGGCGCCGCCTTCGATCGTTTCAGCGACGGCATGTCGCAAGCCGCCGAGGGCGCCCAGGGCATCGACGCGCTGGCGCTGATGGGGGCGCGATACTACGAGTCGCTGGCGGACCGCACCACCCTCCTGTTGCAGTTGCAGGGCTTTGCCGCCTGCGGTGACGAGGAGGTCCGTGCCCTGGTACGGACGCGAGTCGCCCGCATGTGGGACACGGTTGCCGATACGGCAGGCCTTGACCCCGTGACGGTGAAGTCGTTTCTCGCCTTCGGCATGTTGCTCAACAACGTGGCCGCCCTCGACGTCGACGAGGTGGACGAGCCGTGGGCCAAGGGGGTACGCACTCGTATCCGGGCTGGACTGTTCGAGCACATCAACGCCGAGACCAACCGATGAATCCTCACGTGGCAAGCACTCCGGTCCGGGAGCGCGGTGTCAGTGCCGGGCGTCCCGCAGCCCCGCCGCGGTGAGCACGACCGACTCGGCCACCGCGACGACGGTGTAGATCAGCAACGACGCGCCGGTGAGTACCACGATGTCGGCCCACACCTGGTCGTAGTCGAAGCCGCCGATCGCGTTGGGAATGGCGCCCCCGATACCGCCGCTGGTGGCCAGCCATTCCGCCACCAGCGCGCCGATCAGCGCAGCGGGTACGGAGATCCGCGCCGAGGCGAACAGGGCGGGCAGCGCGGAGGGCAGTGCCACCTTGCGGATCACCGTCATCCGGGTGCCACCGTAGGCCAGCACGAGTTCGGTCGCCTGCCGCGAGGTGGAGCGCAGACCCAGCATGATGTTCACCATCGCCGGGAAGAACACCACCACGCCCCCGATGACCGCGACACCGGCCACCCCGCGTCCGAAGGCCAGCAGGATGACCGGCGTCATCGCCACCAGCGGCACCGAGCGGAGCAGCATCACGATCGGCAGGAACGCCTGCTCGATCGGTCCGAACAGGACGAACACGATCGCCAGCACCAGGGCGCCGCCGAGGCCACCGGCGTAGCCGAGCGCGGCGTCCTGCAGAGTCTTGCCCAGCGCGCCGAACACGACGTCGCGGGCCTGGGCCGCGTCGGCGCCGGAGAACAGGTAGTCCCACACCGCGACCGGGGTCTTGCCGACGGAGGGATCGACGGCGAAGAACCAGAGGAACGCCATCCAGCCGGCGACGACGATCGCCACGGCGACCACGATCGGCCAGACGATCGGCCACACCGCGCGGGCGATCGCCGCCCAGCGCGGCGGGGCGGTTTCGTCCGCACGGCGCGGTCCGGGCTCGGCCGTCCCCGCTGTCCCCGCCGTCATTGCCGTCCTCCGTTCGCCAGTGCCGCCGATCCGGCCGACCACGGCGCGACCAGTCGCCCGATCAGGCCGATCAGCAGGTACCCCGCGGCGGCGACCAGCCCGCAGGCCAGCGCCAGGCCCCAGGTCCTCGGCACCAGATACGCCTGCTGCGAAGCCGTGAGGGCCACGCCGATGCCGTTGTCCACACCACCCAGGTACTCGCCGAGAATCGCGCCGAGCAACGCCGTCGGCGCGGCGATCCGCAGCGCGGCGAAGGTCGCCGGCAGCGCCGCGATCAGTCGCACCTTGGTGATCTGCTTGACCCGGCCGCCGCCGTAGGCGCGCACCAGGTCCAGCGAGGTCCGATCGGCCGCCTTGAGGCCGAGCAGGGCACCGACCAGCGTCGTGAAGAACACCGACATGCCGGCCAGGAAGATCGTCGGCGCGCGGCCGCCCTGGACCACCAGGATGACCGGCCCGATCGCGGTGAGCGGGATGCAGTAGGAGATCACCGCGATCTCCTCGGCCACGCCCTCGAGCTTCGGCAGCACCATCACCAGCAGCGCGAGGGCGATCGCGAAACCGTTGCCCCACAAGAACCCCAGGAGCGCGCCGCCCAGCGTGACGCTCATGTTGTGCCAGTAGAACGCGAACCCGTCGGTGCCGTACTGGCGCAGTACGGCGAGCGGCGTCGGCACGGCGCCGTTGTGCCGGAACACGGTCAGCGCCAGCACCGTCCAGGCGGCGAGGATCAGCACGACACCGGTCAGGCCGGGAAACCAGCGCGGAAGGACCATCAGTCCTCACCCGCCGGGGTCGCACCGTGCTCGAACAGCAGTTCGGAAAGCTGATCGTGATAGGCGTGGAACTCCGGGGTCCGCATGATCTCCGGCAGTCGCGGGCGCGGCAGGTCGATCTCCACCACCCGCACGATGCGGCCGGGGCGGGGCGACATGACCGCGACCACGTCGGAGAGGAACACCGCCTCCGCGATGCCGTGCGTGACCATCAGCGTGGTCGCCGGTTTCTCCGTCCAGATCCGCAGCAGTTCCTGGTTGAGCCGCTGCCGTGTCATGTCGTCCAGCGCGCCGAACGGTTCGTCCAGCAACAACACCGAAGGTTTGACCACCAGTGCCCGGGCGATCGACACGCGCTGCCGCATGCCACCCGACAGCTGCGCCGGTTTCGCCTTCTTGAACCCGCTCAACCCGACCAGTTCGATGAGGTCGTCGATGAGCTGCTTGTCCACCGGGACACCGGCGACCTCCAGCGGGAGCCGGATGTTGGCCTGCACGCTGCGCCACGGCAGCAGCGCCGAGTCCTGGAAGGCGATGCCGAGACCGTGCTCGCCGCGCAGCTGCGCGGGTGACCGCTGGTCCACCAGCGCGCTTCCGGTGCTCGGCTGTTCCAGCCCGGCCAGAATCCGCAGGATGGTCGACTTGCCACAGCCGGACGGGCCGAGCAGGGACAGGAACTGTCCCCGTTCCGTGGCGAGGTTCGTGTCTTCGAGCGCGACGACCCTGCGCCGGCCCATCGCGAACGTCTTGCCCAGACCACGCAGGCTGATTCCCGTGCCGGCCGGCGGCACCGGTGTCGCGGTTGCGGCGGAGACCGCGGATGACATGCTCTGCTCCCCTGGCTCGGTCAGGAATGGGTCGGTGTCGCCGAAGCGGGTGCCGTGGGGCTCGCGGCGGCGGCGAACTTGCTGATCAGGTCGGGGTTCTCCTGATAGACCTCGGTGAGCAGGCTCAGATCGAACAGCTTGTCCGCGGTGACCGCGACGCCCATGGTCGACAGGGCCTTGATGTTGTCCTCGATCAGGCTGTCGGTCATCGTGAAGATACCGTTCTTGGTGCTGTCCGGGGAGACGATCAGCTCGATCTGCGCGATGGCCTCCTTGACCTGCTCGTCCTGGTTCAGGCTCTGATCCTTGCCGTAGTCGGTGACGGCGTAGGTGGCCGACTGCGTCGGCGAGGCGACGGCGTCGGTCCAGCCCTTGATCTCCGCGAGCAGCAGTGCCTTGAGCTTGTCCCGGTCGTTGTCGATCGAACTCTGGCTCACCACGAGCGTCTCGGCGACGAAGGGCAGGTCGGAGTCGGCGAACAGGAAGGTGACGGTTTTGAATCCCTTGGCCTGCAACAGGATCGGTTCGTTGGTGGTATAGGCCATGTAACCGGAGACCTGCCCGGTGGTGACCACGGTGGGGTCGTACTGCACCGGCACGATCGTCACGTCCGACTCGCTCATCCCGTTGGCGGTCAGCAGTCCCTTGAAGATCGTGTTGTTGCTGCCGGCCTGGACCCCGATCTTCTTGCCCCGCATCGCCTGGACATCGGGAATGGGATCGGAGTCGATCGACAGGATGCAGAACGGGTTCTTCTGGTAGGTGGAGCCGATCGTCTTGAGCGCGGCTCCCTTCAGGATCGCCGGTCCGGTGACGGTGGGCGAGGACAGGCCCATCAACGCCTTTCCGGTGGCGACGGCGGCTTCGGCGCTGGTCCCCGCCGATCCGCCGGCGATGAGGTCGACACCGGAGAATCCGGCCTGGGTGTAATACCCCTTGGCGTCGGCGAAGTATTCGCCGGAGAACTCGATGTTCTTGATCCAGGACAGCTGGATTCCCGCCTTCCCCAGTCCCGATCCAGAACCCGATCCGGCGCCGCCACCGCCACACGCGGCGAGCAGTCCCCCGGCGCCGAGCGCGGCGACACCGAGGCCGCCCAGTCGTAGCAACCCCCGCCGTCCTAGTACCGGGGAAGCGCTTACACCGAGGGAACGCTCAGGACGCATGAATACTCCAGTCGGTCACGGCCACTTGGCGCGGAGCCTAAAAGCGCGATATTTCGGCAGGGAACGCCTGGGTTTCAGGAATGTGACGAGATCAGGCAACGGGCGCGCTTTCGCCGGACAGCCACGCGTCGATGGCCGCGACCGCCGTGGCGACCAGGGGCGCGGGCGCACCGGACGCCTCGACCGAACACCGCGCGACCCGGGCGAGCGCCACGTCGTCCAGACCAAGCCGGGTGCGGGCGATCTCGTACTCCTCCAGCAGTCCCGGGCCGAACAGCAACGGATCATCGCCGTTGATCGAACACCGCACCCCGGCCGCCAGCAGGCGCGGCAGCGGATGTTCCGCCAGTGAGCCGACCACCGAAAGCATCACGTTCGAGGTGGGGCACACATCGAGACAAACCTCGCTGTCGGCGAGCCGGTGCACCAATTCGGGATCTTCGATCGCGCGCACGCCGTGGCCGATCCGGCGGGCGTGCAGCAGTTGCAGCGCCCCACGCACGCTTTCCGCCCCGGCCAGCTCACCCGCGTGCGGCGCGCTGATCAGTCCCGCCTCCACGGCGGTGGCGAACGCCTTGGCGAAGGGTTCGGGTGGATATCCCGATTCGTCGTTGGCCAGCCCGAAGGCGACCACACCGGCACCCGCGTGGTCGGCGGCCAGCCGGGCGAGCACCAGTGCCTCGTCCACGTCGCAGGTGCGGTCGGCCGAGACCATCGCGCCGAAGCCGATCCCGAATTCGGCGGCCGCCGCCTGCCCCGCTTCGACGACCAGCGCGATCGCCTCGGCGGGTGAACCGACCATCGCGGTGTGGTGCAAGGGATAGAACTGTGGTTCGACCCAGACCGCGCCGGCCGCGGCGGCGTCCTCGACCACCTCTCGCACCAGCCTGCGCAGGTCCTCCGGCGTGCGCAGCACCGCGCACGCGGCCCGGTACTGCCCGACGAACTCGGTGAACGAACCGTATCCGCGGGTGGCGGGCACCTCGACGCCGTAGTCGCGGGCGAGTTCGGCGAGTGTGGCGGGACGCATGGCGCCTTCGAGATGGAGGTGCAGATGCGCCTTGGGCAGCGCGGACAGCGAGCGCGGCGACGTGGCCGCTACGGCCGATGCTGTTGTCATGGCGGCCGAGCTTAGTCGCGCGGGGAAAAGGCAACGGGAAAACGATTGTGTCAGTCAGGTTAAAGCCTCGTCGGGGGACGCTGAAGACGATCTAGCGACTCATAATGGAGGCATGCCCATCACACCCGCCGCGCACGCCGCGGTCTTCGGTCCGGTCATCGACGAAAACACTTTGGACTCTCTTGAACTGTGCTACCGCGAGAACGGTTTCGTCGTCCTGCGCGGTGTCTTCTCCGACGACCTGATGGCCCGGATGGAGACCGAATGCGTGGCGGCGCAGGGCAAAGTGCTCGCGGGTGAGCTGCCCGAACGCTACGGCTCGACGGTCTTTCTCGATGATCCCGCGAAGGCGCAACGGTTCGTGAACTATGTCGAGTTCGTCAGCGAACTTTCGCCGGCGGTCCGCGACGCGGCCACCCACCCCGTGGTGACCGCCGTGCTTCGCCGCCTGCTCGGCGAGACGACCTGGCTTCGGGACAGCAGCAGCCACGGAATCGTGTACCAGGATGCCCGCCCTGGCAAGGAATCCGGTTACACCCGGATCGGCTGGCATTCCGACTGGCAGTCCGCGCCGAGCCTGAACATCTGGCCCTCGACCGCCTTCACCTTCCACCTCGACGGGACCTCCCCGGCCAACGGGTTTCTGCGCGTCGTTCCCGGCAGTCACAACTGGGCCACCCCGGCGCCGTTCAAGAACGTCAACGGCGTCGAGGTTCCCGCGGACGCCAAGCCGGCCGGCGGGCATTCGAAAACCGAGCCGCCCTTCGAGATGCCGCTGCGCTTCGAGTCGGTGCCCGGCGAGATCCCGGTGTTCACCGAGCGCGGGGACATCATCCTGCACGACTGTTACCTGTGGCATTCGGCGGCCAGGGCGACCGACGAGAACACCACGCGCCGGCATGTGCGCGGGAGCTACTTCAGCGGCGATCGCGCGGAAGAGACGATCGATCAGTTCATCAAGAACGCCGCTCGCTGACCATCCCGGGTAAGTTACGCGGAAAGGTCGCCCGGTCGCTACGCCGACCGGGCGATTTCGCATTTCCGGGCATGCCCGGCCGGCGCCGAGGTCCGGCCCTCGATCTGCGCCGATTCCGGACGCCTCCCCACGACACCCGAAACATTACGAAATCTTTCGCATCCGGTGAGCTGCGTGTTTGACGTGAAATATGATCTCAGCTACCGTCAATTCGGCCGATAATCGTCGGCCGAGTTCCGAAAGTTTTGGCGAGACCTCGCCGTGTTCGCGCGACGCCGACGGGCGGCCGTGCCCCTCGACCACCGGTCCCGCCGGTCGCGGCGCCCTGCCGAATCACCCTGCCGGATCACCCTGCCGACCCTCAACGACGAGGAGGAAGCAAGACATGAACGACGCACCCGCTCACCCGAAGGGCCGCGGACGCGGTCATCTCAGCCTACTCATCGGCGGCATCTGGGCCGTGGCACTCGCCATGGTCGCGACGCTTCTGCCGGGTGTCGCCACCGCCGCCACGAGCCTGTGCTCAAGCCAGACGGGCACCAACAACGGCTATTTCTATTCATTCTGGACCGACGGTGGCGGATCGGTGTGCCTGAACCTGGGATCCGGTGGCAACTACAGCACCTCCTGGAGCAACGTCGGGAATTTCGTCGGCGGCGTGGGCTGGAATCCCGGGGCCAGCAGAACGGTGAACTATTCGGGCAGCTTCAACCCGTCCGGTAATGCTTACTTGTCTCTCTACGGGTGGACGACTAACCCACTCGTGGAATATTACATCGTCGACAACTACGGTACGTACAAGCCCACCGGAACGTACAAGGGCACCGTTACCAGCGACGGCGGTACGTACGACATTTACGAGACGACGCGATACAACGCCCCCTCGATCATCGGCACCGCGACTTTCAACCAGTACTGGAGTGTCCGGCAGTCGAAGCGGACGGGCGGATCCATCACCACCGGAAACCACTTCACCGCGTGGGCCCGGTACGGCATGAATCTGGGCACCTTCGACTACCAGATCCTCGCGACCGAGGGATATCAGAGCAGCGGCAGTTCCACCATCACGGTGAGCGGATGAACATCCCGTCTCCCGGAAAAGATCACCGCCTTCAGGAGCGCGAAAGGACCCACACCGCAATGCGAATCCCAGCGCGTCCAGCGAAACGCTCGCTCATCACGGGACTGACCGTCGCCGCGATGGCCGTGGCGAGCACCGTCGCCGTCACCACCACCCCGGCACACGCCGCCACCTGCACCGGCTACGTCGGGATCACCTTCGACGACGGCCCGTCCAACGACCACACCCCGGCCCTGCTCGCCGCGCTCAAGCAGAACGGGCTGCGGGCCACGGTGTTCAACGAGGGCCAGTACGCCGCCGCGTACCCGGCCCAGGTCCGGGCCGAGGCCGCCGCCGGAATGTGGATCGGCAACCACAGCTACACCCACCCGCACCTCACCCAGGAAAGCCAGGCTCAGATCGACTCGGAGATTTCCCGGACACAGCAGGCGATCGCGAAGGCGGGCGGCGGCATACCGAAGCTGTTCCGCCCGCCCTACGGCGAGACCGACTCGACGGTGCAGTCGGTCGAGTCCCGCTACGGCCTGACCCAGATCATCTGGGACATCGACTCGCAGGACTGGAACGGCGCCAGCGTCGACGCGATCGTGCAGGCCAACGCCCAGCTGACCAACGGTCAGATCATCCTCATGCACGAATGGCCCGCCAACACGCTCGCCGCGATCCCGCGCATCGCACAGGGGTTGGCCGCCCGGGGCCTGTGCGCCGGCATGATCTCGCCGCAGACGGGCCGCGCCGTGGCGCCGCACTGACCCGGCACACCGTACTCGGGGCGCGCCAACGGTTCGTGCTCGCGCAGCGGGCAGACCGGGAGCGCTCCGAGGTGCGTGCCGACCCGCCGTGCCCGTGCCGGGACGTCGCCCCGGCACGGGTTTCGGCGGATCAGTCATCGAGGGTGTAGGAGGTGCGCTGCCGGGCCAGCACGTGCTCGCGCGCGGTCACCGTGATCGCGGGATCGGTGGTGATCGCGGCGTCCAGGTCCGGGTGATGGAAGAACACGACGGAATAGCGATCGCGCTGCTCGACGCCGGATTCCCGGGACGGGTTGATCACCCGGTGCCGGTTCGCCGGAATGCTTCCGCGTGACCACCAGTGCAGCAGATCACCCGCCTGCAGCAGGATCGCGTCCGGGGGGAACACCACCGGCACCCAGCCGCCGTCCGGCCCGAGCTGCGCCTCCAGTCCGCCGCCGGGGTTGTTTTCCGCCCACAGCAAGGTGATCCCGCCGATGTCGGTGTGCGCACCGGACCGGATCGCACCGGGCGCGGGCGGGTCGACCTGCGCGAGATAATGGTTGACGCACAGGTTCGAATGCTGCTTGTCCGTCCAGGCGGGTAGCTCCGACCCGGGCAGTGAAAGCGCTTCCGCGATCAGGCTGACGATACGGTTGGCCAGCTCGCGCATCGCGCGGTAGTACCGCGCCCACGTTCGCCTCATCTCCGGCGGGGAATCCGGCCACTGGCGAAACGTCCCGGCCCACTCGTCGATGTCGCCGAACGCGGCGGGGTCGGGCAGCGCGACCTCGAAGCGTTCCAGCGGGCTGGCCGCCGGACCGCTGTCGTACACCGGCTGCCAGCCCTGCCACGGCCCGCTGCCGCCCCAGCGGACCGGCAGTTTCTCCTTCTCCGGCAAGGAAAAGAACGCCCGCGCGGAGGCCAGCAGCGCGCTCAGGTCCGGGGCGAAGGTGTCCAGCCCGGTCAGGAAGACGCAAGAGGAGGACCGCAGGTCCGCGACGAGACCGGTCGCGGTGATCGAGGAAAGATCGAGAACGGGAATACGTGCTGCTCCGGACATGGCCACTCCAGCCAGTTCGACGGAGGGCCGCCATACCGCCATCGGCTGGTTGATACCCGATTTCCCCTCGACACTAGCGCAGCACGCTGTCGATCGCCACCGGCGGAATCCGCGTTTCCCCGGGACTCGGGAGACCGGTTCCCGTCGAACAGGCAGGAGACGGACAAGTGGTCGACAAAGGGACAATCACCGACGCCGTCGTCCCGATCCACGGTTTCCGGGTCACCCCGCGCTGCCCGAAGCCCGGCCGACCTCCCCACGGGCATGCGGGTCGCGCATGATCGCCGTCACCCTGCGCGCCGCACCTTCCTCGTTCAGGTGACCTCGGTCTCTTCCCGGCCCGCGGCGGAACCGGCCGGGCGACCGCGGGGCCCGGCGGTGTGGTCTGCGTCATCCCCACCGCCTGTGTGCTGTCGTTAACAATTTCGATCTCCCCGGAGCGGTCGGAGGCGACGATGTCGGAAGACCGCGGGCACGGCCCGGAGCACTGGCGCCCCGCCCGGAACGAAACGACCGTGAGGAACGAGGACACGATGAACCGGAAACAGCCGTGCCCTTCGGCTCGCTGGTGAAGGAAGCCACCAAATGAAACCTCCCCCGTTCCGCTACCGGCGACCGACAGAACTGGACGAAGCACTCGCGCTGCTCGCCGAGCCGGGAGCCGTCGCACTCGCCGGCGGCCAGGATGTGGTGCCCCAGCTCAACTCCCGCCGGCTGCGTCCGTCCACTGTGGTCGACCTCGCGGAACTGGTGCCGCTGCGGGGAATCACGGACGAGGCGGGCACCGTCCGCATCGGCGCGCTGACCCGTCATCGCGACGTCCTGGGCTCGCCGCCGGTCCGGGACCGGCTCGGGCTGCTGCACCAGGCGGCCGGGCACATCGGGCACGGCGCGATCCGCAACCGGGGCACGCTGGGCGGGAGCTGTGCGAGCGCCCTGCCCGGCGCCGAACTCCCGACGGCGCTGGTCGCGCTCGGCGCCACGCTGCACCTGGTGTCCACCGGGGGCCGCCGGTCGGTGCCCGCGGCCGGATTCCACGGCGGGGACGGCGGGACGGTCCTGCGGCAGGGCGAACTCATCGAAGCCGTCACGGTGCCGGTGCCGCCACCGGGCTCGGTCTGGTCCTTCGCCGAGCACACCCGCCGGGGAGCCTTCAAGTTCCCTCTGGTCAGCGTCGCCGCGTTGCGCGCTCCGGGCGGCGTCGCCCGGGTCGTGGTGGGCGGTGGGCGCGGCGGGCCGGTCATCCTCGATCCGGAACACCGGCCGAATCCGGATGAACTGGACGAACTGGCCGACCGGCTGGCGTTCGCCGATCAGCCGCAGACCGGTCGCCGGCACCTGGCCCGGATCGCTTGCGCCCTGATCGAACAGGCCCTGACCACGGAGGCACCATGACGACCACCGACCACCCGGCCCCGGCGGACGAACGGGATCTGACGTGCACCGTGAACGGCGCGCCGGTTCAGCTGCGCGTCCCCGTACGCCGGCTGCTCTCGGATGTGCTGCGCGACGACCTCGATCTCACCGCGTTGCAGGTCGGCTGCGAGGACGGGGTCTGCGGGGCCTGCACGGTCCTGCTCGACGGCGAAGCCGTGCGTGCCTGCACCATGCTCGCGGTCCAGGCCGACGGGCACGACGTGGTCACCCTCGAAGGTCTGCGCGACGATCCCTTCGCGAGCGAAGTGAAACGCGCCTTCTCCCAGGCACACGCCCTGCAGTGCGGTTTCTGCACGTCCGGCATGATCACCACGCTCCTCGCCTGCCACAACGCGGGCTGCGACAGCCCGGACGAGGCGCTGCACGAGCTTTCCGGGAACCTCTGCCGGTGCACCGGCTACCTCAACATTCGCCGCGCGGTGCGCGGGCTCTGGCAGGAAGGCGAGGACCCGCGATGAGCCTGCTCGACAGCACGCACACCGAGCAGACCAGTGCGCGCGTGCCCGGCGGCATCGGGGAACCGGTCGCCCGCCGGGAGGATCTCCGCCTGGTCGAAGGACAGTCGGCCTACCTCGGTGATCTCCGGTTCCCCGGCCTCGCCGAGGCGGTGTTCGTCCGGTCCCCGCATGCCCACGCGCGGATCACCGCGATCTCGGCCGACCGCGCGCGGGCCCTGCCCGGTGTGCTCGCCGTGGTCACCGGCGCCGAACTCGCCGAATGGGTCTCGCCATGGCGGATCGCGCCCGACATCGCCGGGCTCCACCCGATGTCGGCGCCCCCGCTGGCCACCGGCACGGTGCGCTTCCACGGCGATCCGGTCGCGATCGTCGTGGCCAGGGACCGGTACCTGGCCGAGGACGCCGCCGAACTCGTCGAGGTGACCTACGAGCCGTTGCCCGCCGCGTTGGACCTCTCGGAAAGCCTCGCCGGAACGGCCCCGCTGGTGGACGAGACACTGCCGTCCAATGTGCTCTGTGATCAGTCCCACGTGAACGGGAACCCCGCGGAGGTGCTCGCCACCGCGGCACACGTGCTGAGGATTTCCTTTTCCCAGCAACGGCAAGCGCACGCGCCCCTGGAGCCCCGGGGCTGCGTCGCGGTGTGGGACCGCGCGGGCCGGCGCCTGACCGTCCACACCGGAACGCAGGTACCCGCGCCCTACCGCACCGCGATCGCGGGCAGGCTGGGTGTTCCGGAGCATCAGGTGCGGGTGGTCTGTCCCGACGTGGGCGGCTCGTTCGGACAGAAACTCGTCGCCTACCGCGAGGACGCGGCGGTCGCGGCACTCGCGCGGCGGCTCGGTCACCCGGTGCGGTGGCGGGAGGATCGCCGGGAAAACCTGGTGAGCGCGCTGCACGCGCGTGAAGACGAGGTGGACCTGGAGGTCGCGTTCACGGCCGAAGGCGTCGTGCGGGCGGTGCGGGCCCGCCTCCGGTCGGACTTCGGCGCCTACGCCTACTTCCCCGGCAACTACATGCTGCAGGTCATCGGCATGATGATCCCCGGCCCGTACCGGTTCCAGGACTTCGAATACGACCTCAAGGTGCTGCTGAGCAACAAGTGCCCGGCCGGGCCCTACCGGGCTCCGATGGCGATGTGTACCTGGGTGACCGAAGGCATGATGGACGCCGTCGCGCGCGCGGTGGGCAAGGATCCGGTGGAAGTTCGGCGGCTCAACCTGCTCGAGGAAAGCGAGTTGCCCTACCAGAGCGCGGCCGGGCAGGTCTATACGGACATCACGCCCACGCGCACCTTCGAACGCGGTATCGAGGCGTTCGGATACGAGCGGGAACGCGCGGAACAGGCCCGGGAGCGCGCTGAGGGACGGTTGGTCGGGATCGGTGTCGCCAGCGTCATCGAACCCACCACCTACGGCTCGGCGTTCTACAAGCTGGCCGGAATTCCCGGTTCCGGCCATGAAGCCGCGCTGGTCCGCATCGCGCCCACCGGGGTGGTCTCGGTCTCGACCGGACTCATGGGAACGGGCCAGGGTTACGAGACGATGCTCGCCCAAGTGGTCGCCGACGGACTCGGCGTGCCGCCCGAGACGGTGGACGTGCTGCTCGGCGACACCGATGTCCCGCCCTACGGGATGGGCAGCCGGGGCAGCCGGGGCGCGACCGCGGGGGGCGGCGTCGCCCTGCTGGCCGCGCGTGACCTGCGGGACAAGATCCTTCGGATCGCCGCCCACCGGCTGGACACCGAACCCGCGGAACTGAGTGTGGCGGACGGCCGGATCGTCCGCGCCGGTGAGCCGGCCGGCCTCACCGTGCGCGACATCGCCGCCATCGCCTACCTCGACCCGGTTTCGCTGCCACCCGGAGTGGAGCCCGGGCTGGAGGTCCTACGCGCCTTCGATCCCCCGCCGATGACCTTCTCCAACTCGGTGCACCTGTGCCGGGCCGAGGTCCTGCCGGATACCGGCACCGTGCGGATTTCGCGCTACGTCGTGGCCGAGGACGCCGGGCAGCTGATCAACCCGATGCTGGCCGAGGGGCAGCTGCACGGGGCGCTCGCCCTCGGGATCGCCGGCACGCTCCAGGAACACGTCGTCTACTCCCCCGCCGGGCTCAACCTCACCGATTCCTTCCGCGACTACCCGTTCCTGGCGCTCGACGAGATGGTCGAGCGGCTGGAACTGGTGCACTGCGGTACCCCGAATCAGCGAATACCGGGCGGGATGAAGGGAATGAGCGAGGGCGGCGTCATGGGCGGCATCGCCGCGCTGACCCTCGCCGTGCAGGACGCCCTGGGCGTGCCGGTCGACCGGCTTCCCCTGACCGGGGAACGGATCTGCCTGCTGCTCGACCGTACGAACAACCCCGACCGATGAAGGGAACAACAGCAGTGCCCACCACCTCACCCACGCAGATCTACGTCGCCGGAATGGGAAAGATCGGAGCGGCGGTCGCCCACCGGCTCCTCGACCTCGGTCACCCCGTCATCGCCGCGGCACACCACGACCGGACCTGGTGTGGACCATTCGTGGAGCACGGCGGAACCCTCGCCGACACCGCGGAAGAGGCCCTGAGCCGCGCGGACATCGCGGTCATCGCGGTACCCGACTTCCGCGCCGCCTCCGCACTCCTGCTCTCCGGCGACACGTTGCGCGAGGAGGCCGGGAACCTCGGCCTGGTGGTCAACCACGCCACGATTCACCCCGCCGAATCCCAGGCCATCGACGCCGCCTGCGCGTCCGCGGGCATCGCCTTCGTCGACGCCCCGGTCAGCGGCGGACCGGCCCGCGCCCGTGACGGTGACCTGACCATCGCCGCGAGCGGCACCCCCGAGGCACAGCAGCGGGCCGCGGACTACCTGGCCGCGGTGGCGTCGAAGGTGTTCGACCTGGGCGAGGTGGGACGCAGCCAGGTCGCGAAGCTGTGCAACAACATGATCAACGCGGTGGCGGTGGTGGCCAACGGGGAGGCACTGGCGATCGGCTCGGAATACGGCCTGCCCATGGACCAGCTGCGGGAGTACGTGCTCTCGTCGTCCGGCTACACCTTCTCCATGGACAAGGTGCTCGACAAGACCACCCTGCGCGGCGTCTACGACGAACCGCTGTTCGCCCTGGCCCACATGTGCAAAGACCTCGAACTGCTGCGCCGCCTGCGGTCCGAGGTCCCCGTCCGCGCCAGTGTTTCGGCCGTGACGCAGGAGATCTTCGACTCCTACCGCGCCCGCGGCCACGGCGACGACGACTTCAGCATCGTCACCGAAGCCGGCCGCGCCTGACCCGTGCGGCCTGGCGCCGCACACCGTGTCGACGCGCCCGAGCGTCCACAGTGGACCTCAAGAGGGACTACGGGAAGTGCCCGCGCATGCCGGCGCCGGCACGGCAGACGACTGCCGTGCCGGCCTCGGCCCGGCCGGGAGCGCCCGCGTTCGGTCAGCGCAGGACCGCCGGCCCCAGCGGCGGCATCGGGCGTTTCGCGCCGGTCGCGGTGAGTGCGACGTTGATGAACGCGTAGAACCCGAGGAACGCGAACGTCAGGACCACATAGCCGGCGATGGTCAGCAGGTTGGTGTTGCCGGTGTGCGCGAACGTCGCGGCCAGCGCGGTCGCCGCGACCACGAGGGCGACCACCAACGGGTAGACCGCGGGCAGCCGCAGGCAGGGGATCAACAGGAACAGGAACAAGGCACCCCAGGCGATGAAGAACAGCTCCTGGGTCTGTGCGATGGTAGCCGTCTGCGTCGGTGCGATCCCGTACCAGTTGTGTTGGAGCCCGACCAGCAGCGCGCCGAGGCTGAGCCAGAATCCGGAGAAGGTCCCGGTGATCCCGGCGACCATGGTCTGCGCCAGCACCGCCGCCCAGACCGTCACGACGAGGAGCAGGAGGCCGGTCCCGAACACCACGATCGGCACAATGCCCCCCAACGCGGTGAGGGGGGTGACCTTCCCGATCAGCGCGACACCCAGCGCCAGGGAGCCGATCGCGAAAATGGGCAGTCCGACGATCAGCGGGTCACCACCGGCACCGACCACCACGCCCGTGGGGCCGGTCGATCTGGCCACCTCGCGTTCGACCATGCTGCGGACCTCGTCCGCCGTGGGTGTGGTGGAAACCCGGTTGCTCTGCATTTGTGACATTGCGCTCCACCTCTTTCAAGGGCGCGTTGCACCCGTGCTGACACCTCCGACAAGGATCATTAGAGCGCCGGTGGGTCGCACGGCGAGTCTCAATATGAGACACCGGGCCGTCGGACACCATGGTCGTCGTCGCCGACCGTCTACACTGCTGTCACGCCGATTTCGGTTCCCCTTTCCCATCGAGCGCGAAACCTTGCTCCGCCGGGAATCCCGCGCCGGAACCTACATCACCGTCCCCAGATGCCAGGGCACGAACTCCTCTTCCCCGTATTCCATCGACTCGCTTTTCGTCGGTTTCCCGGAAGCCACGGCGAGCACCCGCTCGAAGATCTGTTCGCCGAGTTCGTCGATCGTCGTCGTCCCGTCGACGATGCCGCCCGCGTTGATGTCCATGTCGTCGACCATGTGGTCATACAGCGGCGTGTTGGTGGCCAACTTGATACTCGGCACCGGTGCGCAGCCGAAGGCCGAACCGCGGCCCGTCGTGAAACAGACGACGTTGGCGCCACCGGCGACGATCCCGGTCACCGAGACCGGGTCGTAGCCCGGGGTGTCCATGAAGACGAATCCGGGCGTGGTGACCGGGGCGGCGTACTCGACGACGTCCGCCAGCGCCGTGGTGCCGCCCTTGGCGACCGCACCCAGCGATTTCTCCAGGATGGTGGTCAACCCGCCCGCCTTGTTGCCCGGTGAGGGGTTGTTGTCCATCGAGCCACCGTTCTTCGCGGTGTAGTCGCGCCACCACTCGATCCGCGCCAGCAGCTTCCGGCCCACCTCCGCCGAAACCGCCCGGCGCGCCAGCAGATGCTCGGCACCGTAGATCTCGGGGGTCTCGCCGAGGATCCCGGTGCCGCCGTGCCGCACCAGGCGGTCGACGGCACTGCCGAGGGCCGGGTTGGCGGTCAACCCCGAGTAGGAGTCCGAACCGCCACAGTTCGTGCCGAGCACGAGTTCACTCGCGGGGACTCTGCTCCGCCGGGCCCGCTCGGCGATCGGCAGCATCTCGGTGAGCCGCTCGACCCCGGCCGCTACGGTCTTCTTCGTCCCGCCGATCTCCTGGATCGTGCTGGCGAACACCGGCAGGTCGGAGCGCAGGCCGGCACCCCGGGTGAGCTGGGCGATCTGGTTGTCCTCACAGCCGAGGCCGAGGATCACGAAGCCCGCGAAGTTGGGGTGCCGCAGGTAGCCGTGCATCACGCGGCGCAAGACCGCGATCCCCTCGCCGTCCGGCGCCATCCCGCACCCCTGCCCGTGGGTCAGCGCGACCACGCCGTCGACGTGCTCGAACTCGTCGAGCACCCCGGAATAGCGCATCCGCGCCGCGATCTGCTTCGCCGCGGTCGCCGAGCAGTTGACGCTGGTCAGCACGCCGAGATAGTTGCGGGTGCCGACACTGCCGTCGGAGCGCACGTAGCCGTCGAAGGCGGCCCGCTCGGATTCGGCGAGCACCTCCGCCACGCGGGCGTCGACGGAGAATTCGTAATCCCGCTGGAACTCACGAAATTCGAGGTTGTGCGAGTGCACATGCTCCCCGGCGGCGATGTCCCGGCCGGCGAACCCGATGACCTGCCCGTAGCGCACCACCTGCTGCCCGGCGCGCAGATCACGCAACGCGATCTTGTGCCCCCGGGCGACGTCATCGCGCGCGGTGAGCGTCCCGCCGCCCGCGTCCACCCCCGCTCCCCGCGCGATGTCGGCCGCCGCGATCGCGACGTCGTCGACCGGCAGCAACCTGATGACCCGGGCCGGTACGGACACCGATGCCGACATCGATGCCGACGCCGATGCCGACTTGGATGCCGACGCTGCCATGGACGCTGACGAGGACAGTGGCGAGGACTCCGGCATGACCACCTCTACGGTTCGAAATTTCGGCCACGGTTTGATATATCGACGAGGCTATGGACCGGATCAGGCACCTGTCAACGCAGTGTGACGTGCGGTCGACACGCCGGACACCTCTTGACCCGCACGCCGTTCCGGCTTATGTGGTCGGCACCGCGCCGCGTGCCCGGCTGCGCGCTCCCCCGCGCCTACCCGGCCACAACCTCGTCCACAATGGACCGTCACGGTGGCGTCACCTCGCGTGTCGCGCGGCGGTTGCCGGCGACAGGTCGTCAACCGCAAGGCAGGCCGAGCAGATCCAGTGCGCGCAGGGCGGCCTCGATCTCGAACCGCGCGTCCGGGTCGCGCAACTCGTCGCCGAAGGCCGACTCGACCTGACGCATCCGGTAGCGGACGGTTCGCGGGTGCACCGAAAGCTTCTCGGCGGCGTCGGCCACGTTGCCCTGCGCGCGCAGCCAGGCGAACAGGGTGCCCGCCAGCCGCGACCGCTGCTTGGCCGGGAACCGCACCAGCGGCGCCAGCCGGCGCTTGGTGACCTGCCGCAGCAGGCCGGGATCGGCGAGCAGCCACAGGGTCGACCAGTGCTCGGCGCACACCGTCACCGGCACATCGGGCAACACGCCGTCGCCGACCAGGCGCAACGCCTGGCGCGCCCAGCGCAGGGACGCGGCGGCATCAGCCAGCGCGACCGTGGGGCCGACCGCGACGTGAGCGCCGCGAAACGCGGGCAAGAGCCGTTGAAGCCGTTCGGAAGTGACCGGGGCGGGCAACAACAGACACAGCTCGGGCCCGCGCAGATCGGCGAGCACGTCCCCGCCCGGTTCCGCCTCGGCGCGGGGCGGACCGGCCGGCTCGCTGTCGAGCGCGATCATGGCGCACTGTTCGGGCACCGGCCAGCCGGCCGCCGCGGCCAGCTCGGTGAGCACCGGACGCGCGACGGCGCCGCGCTTGAGCACCAGCCGCAACAAGTTCCGGCGGCGTCCCCGGTCCACGTCAGCTTCCCGGTTCCGACCCTCCCGGTAGCCATGCACGGACAACGCGGTGAGCTCGTCGAGGAACGCGAAGAGCAGGTCGCCCAGCCACGACACATCGGCCGCGGCCAACGTCCGCTGGCGCTCCACCCGTGAGATCCGCCGCCAGGCGACCCGCCCGCCGATGCGGAACGCGGCGTGCAGCGGATCCAGCGTCCGGCCCGCGTGACCCTCGGCCCTGCCGACCGCGCGGAAGATCCGGTCCGACTCGCCGCGCGGCAGCTCCGGGTACTCGACCAGATCGACGAACAACCGCGCGAGGTAGTCCACCCGTCGCCGCAACGCGCGGCCCGCCGCGGGGTCGAACTCCCCGTATTCGGGCAGGACACGGCGGATTTCGCGGATGACCTCGTCGACCAGACCGGGTAGCTCGGGTCGCAGGATCGCCGCCAGGCGGTGCTTCCCGGGGTGTCTCCCAGGGTGCCTTCCCGGGTTTGTTCCCGCCATGTCCCCCGGCAGCCGGCCGGACAGCTGGTTGTCGCCTACGACTACCTTTCCTGCGTACACCGCGGCCTCCCGATCAGAACTCGGCCTCAGCGCGACCGTCGCACCATGTGTGCGGGCAGTCGCTCACTGCATCGATGCAATCGCCCGGCCCTTACTCGATCGTTACTCGATTCACCATCGAAAGTCGTATCGGTGGGCAGGCGGGGCGCCGTGCGGCAGCGTGGAAGCGTTGAACGGCGGGTGATTCCAGGTGCCGAAGCACCCGGTCCCGTACGGACGGCGGAGCGAGGACGTCGTGTCGCCCTGAGGCACGTCCATCCACAGTGGACACACTTGACGCGGCGATCAGCTGATGGGCGCCGGACCGCCTTCGGACGCCGGCGGGGAACCGACCGCCGCGGTTTCGTCGAGACGGCGCCGCTGGGGTTCGACCACATACTTCGGGTCTTTGGTCGAGACCACTCCGGCTTCGAAGACGGCAAAGCGTTCCAGCACGCTTCCGGCGACCATCGCGAGGCCCGACGCGATCGCCGCCACCCGGCTGCGGCGCGCGAGCACCGCACCGGCGAGCCCCACCGCCGTCACGATTCCGGACGATGCCCGCAGTCGACGCGCCCGCGGCGCCCGGTAGGCCTCGCGGACCAGCCCGAGCCGGCGCTCCAACACCCGTGACGAGACCAGCTCCACCACCGCCCCGGTCGCGCCGAGCACGCGCGCCGGCCCCGCTTCACCGACGGGAACACAGACCATGCCCAGGCCGCCCGCGCCGGCCGCCGCCGAGCCGGTGAACACGAACGGCAGCTGCCTATGCGCCTCGTGCCAGGCGGGCACCGCGGTCTGCGACAACAGCACCGCGCTGTAGGAAGCGACCGCCGGGGCCACGGTCGCCGACGACAACCCGGCCGCCCGCGCGCCCCAGCGCACCCACGGCGGGAGCCGGGACCACAGCCCCGCGGGCACCAACTCGGCCATCGCGGCCACACCGGTGCCCGGCGCGTAGGCCGTCAGGATCCAGCTGCCGACGCTCATCGGCGATGTCGGCTTGGCCACCCGGAGCATGTGGTGGAACCGCTCGGGCCGGCCCAGATCCGCGACCAGCAAGCAGCCGCTCACCCCCAGGCTCGCCAGCGCACTGATCCGCCCCGCGCGGCGCAACGCCGGACGGCCGGTCAGGTCGGCGCCCGCACCGAGCAGCGCGGAACCGGCGGACAGCCCCCCGGTGAACAGATAGGCGGGAATCTTCCAGTCCCACACCGGCGCCTTCAAAACCGGCCTGCCGTAGTACGACCGCGTCGTTTCCCGTGCCGCCGCCGGTGTTTCCCCGACAGCCATCACGACGACCACGGCCCACCGTCATGCGACCGCAACGCCACCCGCGCCACCGCCGGTGTTTCGCCGACAGCCATCACGACCATCACCGCCCGCCCCAGAACGCGTTCACCGCGGCGGCCAGCAGTGCCGAGGCCGCCAACCCCGCGTACCGCCACATCGACGGCAGCTCCCGGGTCGGCACCACGGGATCCGGTGGCAGCCCGTAGACCTCCGGCACGTCGAGCAGCAGGAAGAACGCCCCGTCACCCCCGACCCCGTCACGGGGATCATGGCCATAGAGGCGGGCCTGCGTCACCCCCTCGTCCCGCAGGTCCGCGACCCGGCGCTCGGCCCGCTCGCGTAGTTCGTCCAGCGGCCCGAACTGGATCGAATCGGTGGGGCATGCCTTGGCGCACGCCGGTTCCAGGCCGTCACCCAGGCGGTCGTAGCACAGCGTGCACTTCCACGCCCTGCCGTCGTCCTCGCGCCGGTCGATGACGCCGTAGGGACAGGCGGAAACGCAGTAGCCGCATCCGTTGCAGATGTCCGGCTGGACGACCACGGTGCCGAACTCCGTGCGGAACAAGGCACCGGTCGGACAGACGTCGAGACATCCGGCATGGGTGCAGTGCTTGCACACGTCCGAACTCATCAGCCAGCCGAAATCGCTCCGGGTCTCGCCTCCCGTCGCGGCACCGGGTAGCTCGAACGCCGGCAGGCCGAGGTCGACCCTCTCCCGCTCGAGGGAGGCCGCGTGCCCGACAGAACCTTCCCGCTCCAGAGCGGCCTCCCGCTCGACAGAGGCTTCCCGCTCCCTAAAGGCCTCCCGATCGAGCGAGACCTCCCGCTCGATGAAGGCGACGTGCCGCCACGAGTTCGCGCCCAACCCTCCGGTGTTGTCGTAGGACATCCCGAGCAGATCGAGCCCGTCCTCGGGCACGTTGTTCCATTCCTTGCACGCCACTTCGCAGGCCTTGCATCCGATGCACACGGAGGTGTCGGTGAAGAACCCGACCCGGCCCTGGTCCATACGGCCCGGATACCCGCACTCCCCCGGCACCACACCTGACGCACCACCCGGCAAGGCAACCCGCGACCCGCACACCTACCCGCGCGTCCCCGCCGTGAGGTGGGCGCACTGGCCCGCTTCCCGGGAACGACCGGCGGTCCGCCGGTAATTCGCTTCGGCGAGCGCATCGTTGACCGTAGGGTGATCCGCCGTGACCCACGGTTCCCCGGTACGGCTGTTCCTCGATCTCGGCCCGTTGCGGGACGCGCCGTCCTTCCGGCGCCTGTGGGTGGGACAGTCCCTGTCCGGCATCGGCAGCCAGATGACGAACTTCGCGGTCTCGCTCCAGATCTACACACTGACCCGATCCTCACTCGCCGTGGGCGCGACCGGCCTGGCGGTGGCCGTACCGGCCGTGGTGTTCGGCCTCCTCGGGGGTTCCGTCGCCGACGCCGTCGACCGGCGCAAGCTGGTGCTCGTCACCGGTTCGCTCCAGGCCGCGATGTCGGTGGCGCTCGCGGCACAGGCATTCGCCGGAATGTCCCGGGTCTGGCCGCTGTATGTCCTGGTGGCACTCCAGTCGACGGCCAGCTCGATCGCCACGCCCACGCGCCGGACGTTCACGGCGGTGCTGCTCCCACCGCGACAGGTTCCTGCCGGCGCCGCACTGACCTCGATCAGCTTTCAGGCCTCGTTGATCGCCGGCCCCGCGCTCGCAGGCCTGGTGACCGCGGCTTCAGGCCTGAAAGTCTGCTATCTCCTCGACGCGATCAGCTTTTCGGCCGCCCTGTACGGAACCGGGCGCCTGCCCGCGATGCCGCCGACGGGCGGCGTGACGCGTCCCGGCCCGCGCGCCGTCGCGGAAGCGATCCGATTCGCCTACCGCTCCAAGATTCTGTGTGGTGCCCTCCTCACCGACCTCAATGCCACCGTCCTCGGCATGCCCTTCGGGGTCTTCCCTGCCATCAATGCCGCGCACTTCGGCGGTTCCACCGGCACGCTCGGCCTGCTCACCGCGGCCCCGGCCATCGGCGGCGTACTCGGTACCGCCCTGTCCGGCCCGATCACCCGCGTCTCCCGACAGGGCCGCGCGCAACTTGTCGCGAGCGCGGTGTGGGGTGGCGCCGTCGCCGCCTTCGGCGTCACCCGGGCACTCCCGCTCGCCGTCTTCCTGCTCATGATCGCCGGCGCGGCCGACGTCACCAACGTGGTGTTCCGGACCAGCATGGTTCAACTCACCACACCGGACAGTCATCGAGGCCGGGTCAGCGCGGCGGAATACGTGATCGGCGCCGGGGGCTCACAGTTGGGAAACTTCCGCGCCGGTGCGGTCGCTTCGCTCACCTCCCCCGCGACCAGCGCGCTCACCGGTGGCCTCGCCACGGTCGCCGGAGCCACGTTGATCGCGCTCACACTCCCCGCCTTCACCCGCTACCGCGCCAGATCGCACGCCTGATCCCAGCTCGCCAACCGGCGACACCCGTCGTCACGCATCCCGTCCGCGGCCGACTGGCGCCTGGCCGGGCCAGGCGATTAGTTTCGGCGGCACGGCCGGTCTACCTCCCGAGACGTTCGACGGCATCACGGAGCACGAAGGAGCAAGGCCATGCAGAAGATCGTCACATTTCTGTGGTTCGACGACCAGGCCGAGGAAGCGGCCCAGTTCTACACGTCCCTGTTCCCGAACTCGAAGATCACGGACATCCAACGGTACGGGGACGCCGGCCCCGGACCGAAGGGTTCGGTGATGATCGTGAACTTCGAACTCGACGGTCAGGCCTTCACGGCGCTGAACGGCGGTCCGCACTTCAAGTTCACCGAAGCCATCTCGCTGTACGTGAACTGCGAGTCCCAGGAGGAAGTGGACGAACTGTGGGCGAAGCTGTCCACCGGTGGGGAAGAAAGCCAGTGCGGCTGGCTGAAGGACAAGTACGGCCTCTCGTGGCAGATCGTTCCGACGGTGCTGCCGCAGTTGCTGGGCGACCCCGACCCGGTGAAGGCTCAGAGTGTCATGCAGGCGATGCTCC
>DASSAD010000191.1:0-14438 GCA_035685725.1 Amycolatopsis sp.
CTGGGTGAGAAACGGGCAGCCGTTGAGGTTCTGCAGGTTCGCCGGGATGTCCGGGCCGATCGGCGCGGCATAGGACTGCAGCACGAGCTGGTAGTCACCGGTCTGGTAGCCGGCCTGGGCGAGCACCTTCTTGATGTCCCCGAGCGCGGCGACCACCTTGGGCACCATGGCGTTGATCCGGTCCGGCCAGCTGGGCCTGATGTTCGCGCTGCACGGGGCGGAGGTCAGGAACCAGGCCTGGAAGCACTGGTTGACCAGGTCGGAGAAGTGCGGGTCGTCGTTGGCGCCCACGGCCACCACGACCACGGCCACCCGGTGGGTCCTGACCAGCGCGGCCAGTTGGTCGGCCTGCGACGGTTCGGTGTACTGCTTGGTCTGGCCGAGCCCGACCTGCGCGGAATTCGCACCGGAACAGGCGAAATTCACCTTGGCCGCGATGCCGGGCACGGAGGTCTCGAATACGGTTGCGTTGGGCGAACGATGACACCAGTCCCCATTCGCGCCGTTGGTGTCCGCGGTGTAGTCCCCGGCACCCTCGCCGGAGAGCGTGCTGTCACCGAGGGAAACGATGGTGAGCGGCCCGGTGCCGGGCGGTCCCTGACGCTTCACCGGTGGTGCTCCGGGTCCGCCGACGACGAACACCGTGACCAAGCCCGAAACCAGGAGCAGCACTCCCGCGCTGATCCACCACCGATACCGTCGCATCGCCGGAAAGTCTACGGACTCGCGAGGAAGGGCCGTGACCGAACATGACGAACAATCAGAGCCCGTGCCGTTTCTGTGACCGCCTCCCGGAACCGGGACAGCACCGCGCGCCCGGCCCGCGCGGCCCGATCTGCGCCGACTGCCTGGAGGAGGGGTTGATGCTGGTGCGTGACGGGCAGGAACGGATCAGTCGCGGCGGAACCGGGCTGGCCCTGGCGGCCTCGGCGACCGGTCAGGCCTGCGAGTTCTGCGGCCGCAGCGAGCGCCGCACCTTCTTCGGGTTCCGTCGCCCGCTGGCCCGCATGAGCTGCCGCCAGCGGGGCTCGGTGATCTGTGCCGACTGCCTCAACCGCGGCGGTGACCTGTTGAACCGCGTCTCGCGGGAAAGAACGACGTGACCGGACCCGAAATTCTGTAGTGTCGGCGGCGAAACTTCACCGGCACCTTACCTGGAAACGGAGTCCGATGGCGGCCTCGCCCGACGCCTCGCTGCTGCTGGCCGTGCCGGCCGCGGTGGTCGGCGCCGCGTGCATGGGGCTGGCCAGCGCGGCGCAGGCCCGGGCCACCAAGGAGGTCGCGGTCAGCCGGATCCTCGACCCCGGTCTGCTGCGCGGGTTGGCGCGCCGGCCGCTCTGGCTGATCGGCATGGTCGCGACCGGGGCGGGGCTCGCGCTGCAACTGGTCGCGCTGGCCTTCGCGCCGCTGCTGATCGTGCAGCCGCTGCTGATCACCTCGCTGATGTTCGCCGGGGTGTTCTCCGCACACCTGGAACGAAGACGCACCGACGCGGTGATGGTCGCCGGCTCCCTGACCTGCGTCGCCGGCCTCGCCTCGTTCCTGCTGCTGGCCCGCCCCGCCGACGACGGGGAAGGGCTCTCCGCCGGCCCGCAGCCCTTCGCCCTGGCCATCGCGCTGACCGTGCTGACGCTGTGCGGGCTGCTGGTCTCGGTGATCGGGCAGGGCTCGGCCCGGGTCCTCGGGCTCGCCGTGTCCACCGGTGCGCTCTACGGGGTGACCGCGGGACTGATGAAGATCGTCGCGGTCCAGGCGCGGGTCGACCTCGTCGAGCCGTTTCGCAACTGGACGCTCTACCTGGTGTGCATCATCGGCCCGCTCGGGTTCCTGCTCAGCCAGAACACCTTCCAGCAGGGCCGTTTCCTCACTCCCGCACTGGCCGTGATCACCGCGCTGGACCCGGTGGTCGGTGTCGCGATCGGCATCTGGTGGATGGGCGAGACGGTCGACGCCTCCCCGTCCGCGCTGGCCGGGGAGGCGGTGGCCGGGGCGGTGATCATTGTCGGCATCGTGCTGCTGTCGGGGCGGGCGACCAGACTCGCGCGGGAATCCGGTAAACCACTCGGGAAGGAGCGAAGTGAACAAGGTGCTTCTCGTCTCGGCAGCGATGGGTGAAGGCCACAACGCGACGGGACGGGCACTTCAGGACGCGGTATCCCGATTGTGGCCGCAGGCCGGCGTCAAATGGCTGGATACGCTCGACCTGATGGGAAAGGGCGTCGGTCCGCTGTTCCGGTGGATCTACGTGTCCAACGTGCAACGCACCCCCTGGCTGTATGAGTTCTTCTACCGGTCACTGTGGCGGCATCGGTGGTTCGCGGTGGCCGCCAAACGTTTCGTGGGCGCCTGGGCCGGCCGCCGGCTGGCCCGCGAAGTGGCCGGATACCAGCCCGACCTGGTCATCTCGACCTACCCGCTGGGCACGGCGGGCCTGGCCTGGCTGCGCCGCCACGGCCGGCTGTCCGCACCGATCGGCGCGTGGATCTCCGACTTCGCCCCGCACCCGTTCTGGGTGTACGGGGACATCGACCTCAACGTGGTCATGCACGAACACGCCATCGCCCCGGCCCTGCGGTGCGTGCCCGGCGCGCCGGTGATCGTCTCCGCGCCCCCGGTACGCGGTGAGTTCCGGCCCGGCGACGCCGAAGCCGCCCGCGTCCGGCTCGGCCTGCCGGTCACCGCGTTCATCGCACTGGTGTCCTGCGGCTCCCTGGGCTTCGGCGACGTCGAAGACGCGGCCACGGAACTGCTCAACGCCCATCCCGACGTCGTGCCGGTGGTGGTGTGCGGGCGCAACGAACAGCTGTTGCGGCGGCTGCGGCCGATGGCCGAGCGCGACCCGCGGCTGCGCCTGCTCGGCTGGACCGACGAAATGGCCGCCTACACCGTCGCCGCCGACGTCGTGGTCACCAACGCCGGCGGCGCCACGGGGCTGGAGGCACTGGCCTGCGGGCGCCCGGTGCTCATGCACCGGCCGATCGCCGCGCACGGCAGGGCCAACGCGGCGCTCATGGCCGAGGCCGGACTGGCCGTGGTGTGCGCCCGTGACGGAGAACTGGCCGCCGCGGTCCGCGCGCTCATCGCCGATCCCGGCCAGGGCAAGGCCATGTCCGAGGCCGCGCAGCGGCACTGCTCGTCCACCGGCGAGCTGTCCGAGGGACTGCGGGCGCTGGCCGCCACCGCGGGCGCACGCGCGGTTCCCGGCGGGAGCGCCGGACGCTGACCCGACAGCCGGTGCCGCAGTATCCTGCCTGACATGGCCCGGCCCAACGACGAGGTCGAGGCACTGCTCCAGGAGTACGCCGACCTCCTCGCCATCACCGGCGGCGACGCGTTCAAGGCGCGCGCCTACGAAAAAGCCGCCCGCGCGATCGGCGCCTATCAGCAGGACGTGTCCACGCTCGGTGCGCGGGAGCTGCGGGGCATCCCGGGCGTGGGAAAGTCGATCGCCGACAAGATCGAGGAGTACTTCCGCACCGGGACCGTGCCGGCCTTCGAAGAAGCACGGGCACGCATCCCCGCCGGAGTACGGCAGCTCATCGCGATCCCCACACTGGGCCCGAAGAAGGCCGCGCTGCTCCACGAGCGCCTCGGCATCGGCTCGGTCGACGAGCTGGTGGCGGCCATCGACGCGGAAAAACTCCGGGGCCTCAAGGGGTTCGGCCCCAAGACGGAGGAGAACATCCTGCACGGAGTCGAGCTGCTGCGGCAGGCGGGGGAGCGCAGCCTGCTCGACGTCGCGACGGAGCTGGCCGAGGAGATCGTCGCCGCGCTTTCCGCGGTCCCCGGATGCCTGCGCTGCACCTACGCCGGCTCCCTGCGCCGCTACCGCGAAACCGTCGGCGACGTCGACATCCTCGCCGCCAGCCACGATTCCGGACCGCTCATGACGGCCCTGAAGAATCTCGACTTCGTCAGCGAGGTGATCGCGAGCGGCCGGAAGAAGACCTCCATCCGCACCACCAGGGGCCTTCAGGTCGATCTGCGCGTGGTCCCGCCCGAGTCCTGGGGCGCGGCACTGCAGTACTTCACCGGTTCCCAGGCGCACAACGTCCGCACCCGGGAGATCGCGGTCCACGCCAAACTCAAGCTGTCCGAATACGGCCTGTTCGACGCCGAAACCGGGAACCTCGTCGTCTCCGAAACCGAGGAGGAGGTCTATCACCGCCTCGGCCTGGACTGGATGCCGCCGACCCTGCGCGAAGACCGCGGCGAGATCGAGGCCGCCGCCCGCGGCGAGCTGCCCGCACTGGTGCGCGAGGCCGACCTCCGCGGCGACCTGCACACCCACACCGACCTCACCGATGGCGTTTCCTCCCTCGAGGACATGGTGAAGTCCGCGGCAGAGAAGGGCTACGCGTACTACGCCATCACCGACCACGCCCCGAACCTGTGGATGCAGCGGATGTCCGACGAGAAGATGCTCGCCCAGCGCGACCAGGTACGCGACCTCGACGGCCGGTACCGGGGGATGCGGCTGCTCCACGGCACCGAACTGAACATCGACGCCGACGGCGACGTCGACTGGGCCGAAGACTTCCTCGCCGGCTTCGACGTGTGCGTGGCCTCGGTGCACTCGGTCTTCGGCCAGTCACGCCGGGACATGACCCGGCGGCTGGTGCGCGCCTGCGAGAACCCCCACGTCGACATCATCGGCCACCCCACGGCGCGGCTCATCGGCCGCCGCGAGCCCATCGACGCCGACCTCGACGAGGTGTTCCGCGCCTGCGCCCGCACCGGCACCGCCCTGGAGATCAACGCGTTCCCGGACCGGCTGGACCTGCGCGACGAGCACATCCTGTGGGCCAAGGGGTTCGGGGTGAAGTTCGCGATCGACAGCGACGCGCATTCCACCCGGCATCTGGGCGTCATCCGCTATGGCGTGGGCACCGCACAGCGCGGCTGGCTCACCCCCGACGATGTGATCAACACCTGGCCGCTGGACCGGCTGCGCGCGTTTCTGGGCAGCCGTCCCTGATCCTGCCACGAATCCCTCACGACCGGTCGGCCCACCACCGGCGCCCGGCCTCGGGCAGGGACGAAATCGGGTCGTAGTACGGATAACGGCGCTCCAGGGCGTCGGGGTCGGCCAGCTCGATGCCGGTCCGGTAGTTCTTCGTCCAGTAGGAGATCCCGCGTTCCCGGTCGTACTCGGCCGCCTGATGCACCCAGCGCTTGCCCACATACGGCACGTCGCAGACGATCCGCGGGGTCGCGTAACCGGGCAGATACCCCATGATCGAATGCTGCAGCTCCTGCGCCCGGAACACCGGGACCCGCCAGTGCTCGGAGTTCGGGATCATGTCGCAGACGTAGAAGTAGTACGGCAGGATGTTCGCCTCACCTTGCAGCGCGAAGCAAAGATCCAGCAGCGCGGCCGTGCTGTCGTTCACCCCCCGCATCAGCACGCCCTGGTTGCGCACATCCCGGACCCCGGCGTCCAGCGCGGCGCGGGCCGCTTCGGCCACCAGCGGAGTCACCGAGTGGACATGGTTGACGTGGGTGTGGATCGCGAGGTGCACACCCCGCTGCCGCGCGGTCCGCGCGACCCGGTGCAGCCCGTCGACGACCTTCGGCTGCAACCAGTGCTGCGGAAGCCCGGCCAGCGCCTTGGTCGCCAGCCGCACATCCCGCACCGTCTCGATCTCCAGCAGCCGCATCAGGAACGACTCCAGCTGGTGCCACGGGACGTTGGCCACATCTCCACCGGAAACCACCACGTCCCGCACCGCCGGGGTCCGCCGCACGTACTCGACGATCGCGTTCTGCCGGTCGAGGGGTTTGCGCCCCAGCCGGTGTTTGGTGACCTGTTCGGTGGAGGTGCCCACCAGATCCATCCGGGTGCAGTGCCCGCAGTACTGCGGGCAGGTCGACACCAGTTCGGCCAGCACCTTCGTCGGGTAGCGGTGGGTGAGCCCCTCGACCACCCACATCTCCGTTTCGTGGAGGGAATCCCGCTGGGCGCGCGGGTGACTGGGCCACTCCGGGTCCCGGTCGCCGCGCACCGGCAGCAGATAGCGCCGGATCGGGTCGGCGTAGACGGCCTCCGTCGAGTCGGCGGCCATCGTGTTGAGCATCTGCGGCGGCACCAGCATCGACATGGTGGCGTGCTCACGCTGGTCGGCGGCCAGGTCGTCGTAGAAGCCGTCGCTGAGCAGATCACCGAGCACCGCGCGCAGCTGCCGGATGTCGCGCACACAGTGCACCCGCTGCCACTGGGCGTCGCGCCACTGCGCCTCGGTCACCTCGCGCCAGCCGGGGAAGCGGCGCCAATCCGGTTCGATCAGCTCCCGCCGCTTATATTCATAGGGTTGGCGTAGCGTGTCGGCGGGTGAGCCAGCTTCCTGGATCACAGTCATCTGTACTCCTCGTCGGCATGATCACGTGAAAATATCCGGTGATATCGAGCATAAGACGCAAATATTGCCGCCGCAGCGCGTAAGGCAGACTCGAACCGTGAACGACACGACTCTGTTGACCGGAGGCCGGATCCACTCACCGGCCTCCCCGGACGCCACCGCGATGGCCGTCACCGACGGCACCATCGTGTGGGTCGGCCAGGACGGTCCCGGCCGCGCGCTGCACGCCGAAGCCACCGTGATCGACCTCGACGGCGCGTTCGTCGCGCCCGCCTTCGTCGACGCGCACGTCCACGCCACCGCCACCGGGCTTCACCTGGCCGGGCTCGACCTGGGTGGCGTCCGCGACGCGGGCGAACTGCTCGCCGCCGTCGCCGGCGCGGCCCGCCCCGGCGAAGTGCTCGGCGAAGTGCTCATAGCCCATGGCTGGGACTGCTCGGCCTGGACGAGCCCGCGCCTGCCCAGCCGCGCGGAACTCGACGCGGCCGCCGGCGACGTCCCGGTCTACCTCAGCCGCGCCGACATGCACTCCGCCCTGGTCTCCACCGCACTGGTCGCCCTCGCCCCGCAGGCCCGCGACGCCGACGGCTGGTCACCGGAGGGTCCCCTGACCCGCGACGCCCACCACCAGGTCCGCGCCGCGGTGCGCATGGCCATCAGCTCCCGGCAGCGGCGCGGCGCGCAGCGGGCGTTCCTGCGCGCCGCCGCCGAACGCGGCATCGTCAGCGTGCACGAATGCGCCGGACCCACCATCTCCGGTGAAGACGACCTCGCCGACCTGCTGGCACTGGCCGCCGAACCCGGAGCGCCGGAAGTCGTCGGCTACTGGGGCGAACTCGGCGCGATCGAGGTGGCCCAGCGGCTCGGCCTGCCCGGTCTCGCCGGCGACCTGTTCGCCGACGGCGCGCTCGGTTCCCGCACCGCCGCCCTCACCGCCCCCTACACCGACGCCCCTCACACCAGCGGCGCCACCTACCTCGACGCCGACACGATCTCCGAGCACCTCGTCGCCTGCACCGAGGCCGGTCTCCAGGCCGGGTTCCACGCCATCGGCGACGACGCCGTCGCCGAGATCGTGCAGGGTTTCCAGCTCGCCGAGAAGGTCGTCGGCCAGCGTGCCCTGGCCGCCCGCCACCACCGCGTCGAGCACCTGGAGATGGTCGACGCCGAGCAGGCCGCCGCGCTCGCGGGGTGGGCGGTGACCGCCTCGATGCAACCCCTGTTCGACGCCGCCTGGGGCGGTCCGGACGGTATGTACGCGGCCCGCCTCGGCGCCGAACGGGCCGCCGCGCTCAATCCGTTCGCCCTGCTCGCTTCCCACGGCGTGCTGCTGGCCTTCGGCTCGGACTGCCCGGTCACCCCGCTCGACCCGTGGGCCGGCGTGCGGGCCGCCGTCCACCACCGGACCCCCGGAGCCGGACTGTCCGCCCGCGCCGCCTTCACCGCCCACACCCGGGGCGGGCACCGCGCCGCCGGCGTCAACGACGGCGTGACCGGAAGCCTCGTCCCCGGCGCGCCGGCCCACTACGCCATCTGGGACGCGGCCGACCTCGTCGTCGCCGCCACGGACTCCCGCGTCCAGCGCTGGTCCACCGATCCACGCTCCGGTGTGCCCGGGCTGCCGCCCCTGGACCCCGACGCCGAACTTCCCGCCTGCCTGCGCACCGTCCGCGACGGAAGGATCATCTACGACACCCTCGGCGCGAGCTCGGGGGAGTGACCTGCCGTACGCGAGCCTTAACGACCACGGCTTAGGGTTGAGCTCGTGGCAGCTCCTGTGACAGCACCGGAATCCCCGACACGGGCAGTCCGGAAGCGTCGTTCCTGGCTTCCCTGGTCACTCCGGCTGCTGCTCACCGGGGTCTCCGGGTTCGTCTTCTACCTCAGTTTCGCCCCGCGGCCCCTGTGGTGGCTGGCGCCGCTGGCCTTCGCCGGCTTCGGCCTGGCCCTGCGCGGGCGGCGGTTCTGGGGCGGGCTCGGGCACGGATTCGTCTTCGGCCTGGCCCTCTACCTTCCCCTGCTGCTCTGGCTCCAGGACTTCCTCGGCTCCTACTTCGGACCCTGGCCGTGGCTGGGGCTCTCGGCGGTGCTGGCCGCCTACCTCGCCGTCGGCGGGGCGCTGTGCACGCTCGTGGCGCGGCTGCCCGGCGCCCCCGTCTGGATGGCGTTGGTGATCATCGCGACGGAGACCCCGCGCACCTGGTTCCCGCTCGGCGGCTTCCCCTGGGGACGCGTCGCCTTCAGCCAGTCCGAAGGCGCCTTCCTGTCACTGGCCTCGGTCGGCGGCGCGCCCCTGGTCGGATTCGCCGTCGTGCTGACCGGTTTCGGCCTGGCCGCCCTGCTGGTGCGGCTCCGCACACCGGCGGCGTGCCCCCAACGCGCCTTCATCGCGCCGGTGGCCGCCACGCTGCTGCCCGTCATCGCCGGACTCGCCGTATGGCCCACCATCGGCACCTCCGCCCAGAGCGGCACCCTCACCGTCGCCACCGTCCAGGGCAACGCGCCCAACGTCGGACTCGGCCTGCTCAACGACGCCGCGACGGTGAGCGCCAACCACCTCACGCAAAGCGAACGCCTGGCCAGTGAGATCCACTCCGGCGCGGTACCCAAACCCGACCTGGTGATCTGGCCCGAAACCGCCACCGAGGTGCCCACCGACAGCGCCGAGGTCGACGCCGCCGTCGCCGACCTCGGGGCGCCGACCCTGATCGGCGCCATCTCCTGGCCGGGCAACGGCGGTCACCCCCAGAACACCGAAATCGTGTGGAATCCCCTGGCCGGACCGGGCCAGACCTACGCCAAACAGCAGCTCGTGCCCTTCGCCGAGTACGTCCCGGCCCGCGCCATCGCCCGGTGGGTCACCCCCTTCGTCGACGACACCAGCGACATGACACCCGGGACCCGCCCCGCCGTGCTCGATGTCGCCGGAACGCGGGTCGCCACCCCGATCTGCTACGAGATCGCCTACGACTATGTGACCCGCGACGCCGTCGACGACGGCGCCCGACTGCTCGTGCTGCCCACCAACAACGCCTGGTTCGGCAAAAGCCAGATGAGCTACCAACAACTGGCCATGGCCCGCCTGCGCGCGGTCGAGCACAGCCGCGCCGTTGTGGTCTCCGCCACCAGCGGGGTGAGCGCGATCGTCGAGCCCGACGGCTCGATCAACCAGTCCACCAGCGAATTCACCGCCGCATCCCTGGTCGGGCGCGTGCCCCTGAGAGACACGACTACGCTGTCGGATCAACTCGGTGTGTGGACGGAGTACGGCCTGGTCGCGGCGGCACTCGCGGGAGTGCTGATCGGGCTGGTGCACCGGCTGCGCACCCGGCGCGCGAGCGCCGAGGAAACGCGAGCAACCGGGGCGGAGTAGCGACCTCCGCCGAGGGAGGGACACACGGATGGCGCAGGCGCCACGGGCAGCACGACCGATCGACCCTGTTCTGGTGGTGATCCCTACCTACAACGAGCGTGAGAACCTCACGCCCATCCTGCACCGGCTGCACGAAACCCTGCCGGATGTGCACGCGCTCGTGGTCGACGACGGCAGCCCCGACGGCACGGGCGAGCTCGCCGACAAACTCGCCGCCGACGACGACCGCATCCACGTCCTGCACCGCACCGAGAAGGCAGGCCTGGGCGCGGCCTACGTCGCCGGGTTCCGGTGGGGGATGGAACGCGACTACGCCACCATCGTGGAAATGGACGCGGACGGCTCACACGCGCCCGAGGACCTCCCGCGGATGCTCGAAGCACTCAAGGACGCCGACCTTGTGCTCGGATCCCGCTACGTGCCCGGCGGCAGCGTCGTGAACTGGCCCAAACACCGCGAACTGCTCTCGCGAGCCGCCAACCTCTACTCGCGAGTCGCGCTCGGCATGAAGGTCCGCGAATACACCGCCGGGTTCCGGGCTTATCGCCGCGACGTGCTGGAGAACCTCGCCCTCGACGAGATCGCCTCCCGCGGCTACTGCTTCCAGATCGATCTGGCCTGGCGCACCGTCCAGGCCGGCTTCGAGCTGGTCGAGGTGCCCATCACGTTCACCGAGCGGGAGATCGGCCAGTCGAAGATGAGCAGCTCGATCATCGGCGAGGCGATGCTGCGCGTCGGCGTCTGGGGCGCCCAGCACCGCTGGGGCCAACTGCGCCGGCTGATCAACCGCGGCTGACCGAGCGGGCCGACCAGCGGACCCGGCCATCCCGGACGGCCCAACAGCGGAAAAAAGCCCCGTGACCATGCACCGTGGTCACGGGGCTTTCCAGTCCGGCCAGCTACGCCGAGCGGCTCGTCCGCCGGCCCTTCAGCTCGGCAAGACGCTCGTTCAGCAAATCCTCGAGTTCCGGAATGGAACGCCGCTCCAGCAGCATGTCCCAGTGGGTACGCGGGGGCTTCGCCTTCTTCTGCTCGGGCTGTCCGCCATCGACGATCTCGGACTCACTGCCGTGCAGCCGGCACTCCCACACCGAGGGGACCTCGGCGTCATCGGAGAACGGCACCTCGAACTCGTGATTCTTCGGGCACGCGTAGCGCACCGTCCGGCGCGGAGCCAGGTCGTGATTGCGGTCGGTCTCGTAGCTGACCGCTCCCAGCCGGCTTCCACGGAGAACACGGTCGGCCATGGTGACGTCCTTTCAGTCGGCTCTCAGGTTGGAGCCAGGGGTGATGCTCACCCTATGCAACGACCATCGGCGTCCGGAGATTCCCCCGATGCCGAGTCGTTGCTCACGATGAGCGGCCTCACACCGTAGCAACAGCTTCCATCAGAGGGATGCCACCCGCGCCTCTCCGTGACGCCGTTTCCCTGGTCTTCTGTGGTTTATCCCCCGGTCGGGCTACCCGCTCGACCGTTTAGGCCAGTGGAAACGCTGTTCAATTCAGGGCCATACCACCCCTTCGCGGCTGCCGTCCAAGCAAGATCATTACGCCCGAGATGAGCCCGACACTGTAAATCATGACTGAGAGTAGTCGTTTCGGTGTCAGCTGTGACGGTCCTTCACTTTCAATCATTTTCGGCGTGATCTCCCCGACTACCCGAGCCGGGCCCGGCGGGGGAGCGGCCCGCCGCGGTGATGATCAGGACTGCTGATCGGGACCGGGCCAGGCACCGCGTTCGGCGAGCACCTGACGCAACCGGTCGGGGCGATCCGTCACGATCCCGTGCACACCGAGATCCAGCAGCGCGCGCATCTGCGTCTCGTCGTTGATCGTCCAGGCGTGCACCTCGATCCCGGCACGGTCGGCGGCGCGCAGAAACGGGTGGTCGACCACCCGCAGCAGGCCCTGCCGGACCGGCACCTGCGCCATCGCGCCCGGTGCCGAACCCGGTCGCAGCCACGGCCACCAGCCGTGCGCCCACAGCATCGCCACCGCGCGCGGTCCCAGTGCGGTGATCAGCTTCGGTCCGGCCAACCGGCGGAGGCGGGCCAGCCGGGAGTCCGAGAACGACGCCGCCGCGACCCGTTCGTAGGCGCCGAGCCGCTCGATCACCCGCACGAACGGCTCAACCGCGTTGCCGGTCTTGACGTCGATGTTGAACTTCACTTCCGGGAGTTCTTCGAGTACGTCCTCCAGGCGCGCGACCGGCTCCCGGCCACCGATGCGGGCCCGCCGCACGGCCGACCAGGGTTGCCGGTCGATCGGGCCGCGGCCGTCGGTCGTGCGATCCAGCAGCATGTCGTGGTGCACCACGACCACGCCGTCGGCCGTGGCATGCACATCGGTCTCGATGTACTGGTAGCCCTCGGCCACGGCCCGCCGGAACGAGGAGAGCGAGTTCTCCATGTCGTGCAGGTCGTCCAGATGCCACCCGCGGTGCGCGAATGCTCGGGGGTGGGCGCCGGTGAGATAGGGGTGGATGATCGCCACCCGTCCAGTGTGCGCCTCCGGCGTGGCCACGGCATGAGCGTGCGGTTGCCGGTTAGGGTCGTCGCCGTGAGCGACGGTGTCGAAACCGATGAAACGTCACGTGACGTTTTACCGGTGAAACGGGCAGACGCGGCGGGGGAGCACTGTGGGTGGTGCGGCCGCAGGCTGGTACGCGAAACCACGGTGGGACGGAGGCGCCGGTACTGCGGGCAGGCCTGCCGCCAACGAGCCTACGAGCGGCGAAGCGCCGTGCAACGCACCGGGTTGCCCGACGACGCCGTCGTGCTGTCCGGCGTCGAGATCACCACGCTGCTCGACCGGCTGTTCCAGGTGCGCTGCGCCGCCGAAGACGTGGTGACCGCCGCCCAGGACGGCGCCGAAGCCGACGAACTCGCCCGCCTGGCAGGAGAACTGGCCCACACCGCCCGCGATCTCGAACGCATCCGCTGAGTGCCCCGAGAGGTGGCGGCCACCACGTCCCGGGCGGGGCTTGACGGCGCCAGGGGAGATCCGTGATCGTTCTAGCGGGGATTTTCCATCCGAACCGGTCTGAGAGGCAGCATGCTGACTGATACGACGGCACTGTGGCACCCGTTCTCCGACATGGCTGTCGTCAGGGAAAACGAGTTCGTCATCGAGCGCGGCGAAGACGTGTGGGTGTACGACACGGACGGCAACCGCTATCTCGACGCCACGGCGAGCCTCTGGTACTCCAACGTCGGACATGGGCGCCAGGAGATCGCCGACGCCGCGGCCGAACAGATGCGCAAGCTCGCCGCGTACTCGATCTTCGGTGACTTCGCCAACGAGCCCGCCCGCGCGCTGGCGGCCCGCCTCTCCGCGCTCGCGCCGATGCCCGACGCGAAGGTCTTCTTCACCACCGGCGGCGGCGAAGCCATCGACACGGCGGTGAAACTCGCGCGCCGCTACCACGCGGTCCAAGGCGAGCCCGAGCGCACTCACGTGATCAGCAGGATCCAGTCCTACCACGGCACCAACGGCGTCGGCACCGGCGTCGCGGGCATCCCCGCGAACCGGACCGGCTTCGGTGAATACCTGCCTTCCTCGTCACGTGTGGCGTTCGACTCCGTGGACGCCCTGCGCGAGGAAATCCTCCGCGTGGGACCCGAGCGGGTGGCCGCGTTCCTCGTCGAACCGGTGATCGGCGCGGGTGGCGTGCTGCCGCCGCCGGAGGGCTACCTCCCGGGCGTGGCGCAGGTGTGCCGCGAATTCGGCGTGCTGCTCATCGCCGACGCGGTGATCTGCGGATTCGGCCGTCTCGGCACCTGGTTCGCGGTCGAACGCTGGGGCCTCGAACCCGACCTCATCACCTTCGCCAAGGGCGTGACCAGTGGATATCTGCCGCTGGGCGGCGTGGTCGCGCACGGGCGGGTCGCCGCGCCGTTCTGGGAGCGGCCGGGCACCTCCCTCCGCCACGGCGCGACCTACTCCGGCCATCCCGCCTGCTGCGCCGCCGCGCTGGTCAACATCGACCTGCTCGAAAACGGACTGCTGGAGCGCGGCCGCACCATGGAAGGCGAACTGGCCGCCGCGCTGCGGCCACTGGCCGAGCACCCGCTGGTCGCCGAGGTCCGCGCCGGCGTGGGCCTGCTCGCCGCGGTGGACCTCGACCCCGGGCTGCTGCAGCGCCATCCCAGCGCGGTCGCCGACCTGCACTCCCTGATCCGCCAGCGTGGCGTAATCGCGCGCACGCTGGGCACCGGCCTCGCCGTGTCACCGCCGTTGACGGTGCAGACCGAACACCTGACCCAGATCGGCGAGGCCTTCGCCGCCGGACTGGACGAACTGGCCCTCAAGGCCTGACGCCGCGCGGTTCGGTGGTTGGGACCGCGGCGTAGCCGGTCCCAACCACCGAACCTGTCGGAGCTTCTCGGCCGACAGCGATCGAGCCAAGGCACGTCGGATGATCATCCCGCGTCTTCGGCCCGGCGGTCTGAGTGCCGATAATGTACATTATGTTAAGTAACGTCCCGCGTATCGCATCAGATGAATCAGCAGTCCTCCTCTTCGACTGCCGCACCTGCGATGTCGAGGGTGAGTTCCACCGTCGCGGCGTCTGCGCTCGCTGCCTACCGTGACTCCCATCATCGAATCCGAGCTTGAGATCAGCGAAGATCTGGTCCGCGACTTGCTGCGGGAGCAGCATCCGGACCTGGCCGAGCTGCCCATCCGCGAGGTGGCTGGCGGCTGGG
>DASSAD010000192.1:0-15286 GCA_035685725.1 Amycolatopsis sp.
GGTACGCGCGTCGCCGGACGGCCTCATCTCCCCGGTCCCCACCGGTAGATCCACTATGGACCGGCTCGATCTTCGACCGCTACCCACCTCACCCGATCGTGGAACACTGTTCACTTCGATGGCCGCCAGTGCTTCCACAGCGTGATCGATGAATGGGGTGATCTTGCGGTGACTTCACCCGCTTTTTGCCGCACGGACGATTTCACGGGAATCGCCCGGTGCGGGGCACCGTTGACCGCGCTATGGACTTCTTGCTCCATCACGGGCTGACTCTGTTCGGCCAATGGATTTCCATCGCGGAGCTGGCCGGACAGGTGTTCGCGCTGGCCGTGGTCTTCCTGGCGGACCGGCGCACCCTGTGGGCCTGGCCCGTCCAGGTGGGCGCCACCGTGCTGTTGTTCACCGTGTACGTCTCGGCCCACCTGGGCGGGCTCGCCGCCCGGCAGGTGGCCATCCTGCTGATCTCGGTGTACGGCTGGTGGGCATGGGTGCGCCGCCGCGATCCGGTCTACGGCGTGGTGGTCCGCCGTGGCCGCGCGGTGGAACGGCTGGCGATGGCCGGGCTCTTCGCCGCCGGAACGGTCGCGATGGCCGAACTGCTGCGGGCGCTCGACGCGTCCTGGGCGCCGTGGCCGGACGCCGCGATCTTCGTCGGCACCCTGGTCGCCTTCGGCGCGCAAGGCCTCGGCCTGGTCGAGTTCTGGCTCGTCTGGCTGGTCGTCGACGCGATCGGGGTGCCCTTGCAGATCGCTTCCGGCCTGTGGTTCTCCGCGGCCGTGTATCTGGTGTTCGCGGTGCTGGTGATCCACGGCTGGTGGAACTGGAACCGTACCGCCCACCAGTGGGACGCCGCCTCGCCGCAGCACCGCGCCGGGACCGGTTGACGGGCCCGGCGCGGGCGTCCTTCAGCGCACGGTCTTCAGCGCACGGTCGCGTGGCTGGGCTGGAGGTCGGCGAGCGTGCGCACGCCCAGCAACTGCATCGTGCGGATGATCTCCGTGCGCAGGATGTCCACGCAGCGCTGCACGCCCCGCTCGCCGCCGGCCATCAACCCGTACAGGTAGGCCCGGCCGACCAGGCAGGTCGTGGCGCCCCTGGCCAGTGCCGCCACGATGTCGCCGCCGGAGAGGATGCCGGTGTCCACCCAGACCTCGGCCTCGCCGTTGACACTGTCCAATGTGGAGGGAAGCAGTTCGAGCGGGGTCGGCGCCCGGTCGAGCTGACGGCCGCCGTGGTTGGACAGCAGCACCGCGTCCGCGCCGTACTTGACCACGTCCCGCGCGTCGTCCGGGTTCTGGATGCCCTTCACCACGAGCTTGCCCGGCCAGGTCTCCCGCACCCAGGCCAGGTCGTCGAAGTTCAGCGTCGGGTCGAACAGCTTGTTGATCAGCTCCGCGACCGTGCCGCCGAAGGAGGTCAGCGACGCGAAGGTCAGCGGTTCGGTGGTGAGCAGGTTGAACCACCACGCCGGATGCGTCGCGCCGTCGAGGAAGGTGCGCAAGGTGAGCGACGGCGGGATGGTCAACCCGTTGCGGACATCGCGCATCCTCGCTCCGGCGACCGACGTGTCGACGGTGAGCAGCAGGGTGTCGTAGCCGGATTCGTGGGCCCGCTGCATCAGCTCCTGCCCGGCCCCGTGATCCCGCCACACGTAGAGCTGGAACCACTTGCGGGCGGCGGGCGCGGCGGCCGCGACGTCCTCGATCGACGTCGTGCCCATCGTCGAGAGCGCGTAGGGGATGTTCTCGCGCTGTGCCACGCGGGCCACCGCGGACTCGCCCTCGTGGTTCATCATGCGGGTGAAGCCGGTCGGCGCCAACGCGAACGGCAACGCCGAGCGCTGGCCGAGGATGTCCCGGCTGGTGTCGACATCGGCGACGCCGCGTAACACGTTCGGATGGAACTCGACGTTGCGGAACGCCTGGCGGGCCCGGCGCAGGCTGTCTTCGAGCTCGGCGGCCCCGTCCGTGTAGTCGAACACCGCACGCGGCGTGCGCCTGCGGGCGATGGCGCGCAGATCGGCGATCGTGTGCGCGTTCGCCAGCCGGCGCTCGGTCGGATTGAGCTTGATCGGCTTCGGCCGCAGGATCTCCCTGAGCTCGCTCGGCTTCGGTACGCGCCTCTTCGTCACTAGATCATTCTCTCCCGTGAAGCCGCCGAAGGCCACCCTCGGGAGCGTCGTGCGCCCGAGGATGGCCGTTGACGGAGATCACACCGGGTCAGGCGTTCCCGGAGTCGGACAGCTGCGGCCCGGCCGCGGACACGTCGTGGATCCGGTACCGCCGGGTGGCCTCGACCACCGACTCCTGCGAAACCTCGCCACGGCGGGCCAGGCCGGTCAGCACGGCGACCGCGATGGACTCGGCGTCCACCAGGAAATGCCGCCGCGCCGCCGGGCGGGTGTCCGAGAAGCCGAACCCGTCGGTGCCCAGGGTGATCATGTCGGTGGGTACCCACGGCCGGATGAGGTCCGGCACCGCGCGCATCCAGTCCGACACGGCCACCACCGGACCGGTGACGTCGCGCAGCGCCTCGGTCACATAGGGCACGCGCGGGGAGTCGGCCGGGTGCAGCAGGTTGTCCCGGTCCACCTCGACGGCCTCGCGCCGCAGCTCCGACCACGACGTGGCCGACCACACCGCGGCCCGCACACCCCATTCCTCGGCCAGCAGGCGCTGCGCTTTCAGCGCGTCCGGCATGGTCACGCCCGAGACCAGGATCTGCGCCTCGGGACCGGGGCCGGCGGGCGCCTCGGCATACCGGTACAGGCCGCGCAGCAACCCGTCCACGTCGAGGTTCTCCGGCTCGGCCGGCTGCTGGTACGGCTCGTTGTAGACGGTGAGGTAGTAGAACACGTTCTCACCGTTGCCGTCGGGGCCGGTCTCGCCGTACATCCGGCGCAGGCCGTCCCGCACGATGTGCGCGATCTCGAACGACCACGCCGGGTCGTAGGCGATCACCGCCGGGTTCGTGTGCGCGAGCAGCAGCGAGTGGCCGTCGGCGTGCTGCAGGCCCTCACCGGTCAGCGTCGTGCGGCCCGCGGTGGCGCCGAGGACGAAGCCGCGCGCCATCTGGTCCGCCGCCGCGTACAGCCCGTCGCCGGTGCGCTGGAACCCGAACATCGAGTAGAAGATGTAGATCGGGATCATCGGCTCGCCGTGCGTGGCGTACGACGTGCCGACGGCGGTGAACGAGGCCGTCGACCCGGCTTCGTTGATGCCCTCGTGCAGCAGCTGTCCGTGCTCGGATTCCTTGTACGCCAGCATCAGGTTGGCGTCCACCGAGGTGTAGGTCTGCCCGTGCGGGTTGTAGATCTTCGCCGTCGGGAACATCGAGTCCAGGCCGAAGGTGCGCGCCTCGTCCGGGATGATCGGCACGATCCGGCCGCCGATCTCGCCGTCCTTGGCCAGCTCGCGGACCAGCCGGACGAACGCCATGGTGGTGGCGACCTCCTGCTTGCCCGAGCCCCGGCGGACCGCCTCGTAGACCTTGTCGCCGGGGAGCACGAGCGGCTTGGCCCGGTTCGCCCGCCGATCCGGCAGGAACCCGCCGAGGGCCCGCCGGCGGCCGATCATGTACTCGATCTCGGGCGAGTTCGCGCCCGGGTGGTAGTACGGCGGCAGCTTCGGCGCCCGCTCCAGCTCGGCGTCGCTGATCGGAATGCGCTGCGCGTCCCGGAACAGCTTGAGATCGTCGAGGGTGAGCTTCTTCATCTGGTGCGTGGCGTTGCGGCCTTCGAACGCCGGACCCAGGCCGTAACCCTTGATGGTGTGGGCGAGGATCACCGTCGGCTGGCCGTGGTGCTCCATCGCCGCCTTGTAGGCCGCGTACACCTTGCGGTAGTCGTGACCACCGCGTTTGAGGTTCCAGATGTCGGCGTCGGAGAGGTCCTTGACCAGGTCCTTCGTCCGCGGGTCGCGGCCGAAGAAGTGCTCGCGGACGTACGCCCCGTCGTTGGCCTTGTACGTCTGGTAGTCGCCGTCAGGGGTGACGTTCATCAGGTTGACCAGTGCGCCGTCGCGGTCGGCGTGCAGCAGCGCGTCCCACTCGCGGCCCCAGATGACCTTGATGACGTTCCAGCCCGCGCCGCGGAAGTACGCCTCCAGCTCCTGGATGATCTTGCCGTTGCCCCGGACCGGGCCGTCCAGCCGCTGCAGGTTGCAGTTGATCACGAAGGTCAGGTTGTCGAGCCCCTCGCCGGCGGCGACGTGGACCAGGCCGCGGGACTCGGGCTCGTCCATCTCGCCGTCGCCGAGGAACGCCCAGACGTGCTGGTCGCTGGTGTCCCGGATGCCGCGGTCGCGCAGGTAGCGGTTGAACCGGGCCTGGTAGATCGCGTTCATCGGACCGAGGCCCATGGACACCGTGGGGTTCTCCCAGAAGTCCGGCATCAGCCGCGGGTGCGGGTACGACGGCAGGCCGCCGCCCTCCCCGGCGTGCGAGTACTCCTGGCGGAAGCCGTCGAGCTGCCGCTCGCTCAGGCGGCCTTCGAGGAACGCGCGGGCGTAGATGCCCGGGGACGCGTGCCCCTGGATGTAGATGTGATCACCGCCACCGGAATGGTCCTTGCCGCGGAAGAAGTGGTTGAACCCGACCTCGTACAGCGCGGCCGAGGAGGCGTAGGTCGAGATGTGCCCGCCGACGCCGACACCGGGACGCTGGGCGCGGTGCACCATGATCGCGGCGTTCCAGCGGATGTAGGCGCGGTAGCGCCGTTCGATGTCCTCGTCGCCGGGGAACCACGGCTCGTTCTCGGTGGGGATCGTGTTGACGTAGTCGGTCGCGGTCAGCGGCGGCACGCCGATATTGCGTTCCCGCGCGCGCTCCAGGATCCTCAGCATCAGGTACCGGGCCCGCTGCTGACCGCCCCTGGCGAGCGCCTCGTCGAAGGAGTCCAGCCATTCGGCGGTTTCCTCGGGGTCGATGTCGGGCAGGTGCGCGGCCAGGCCGTCACGGATGACGCGCACCCGCGCCGGGGCCTGCGGAATGCTGGCGCGGTCGTTCTGGGGGGCCAAGGGATCTCCTCGCCGGGTTGACATGTTGTTGTGCAGGGTTTGCTCACCCTGCCTCTTATCGTCGTCTTTTCCGGCCTTTACGTCATCGCTACTGGGCGGTAACGTTCGCCGGCCCCGCCGCGACATACGCGCGTACGCGCGCGCGAGGCATCACCACCCTAAGGTAGGGCAAGGGGATTGAGTCCGTTCGGCGGTGTGAATCAGGTCGCGGGCGATGCTGGAGTGCTCGTACGCTGCGAAACGAGTTGGCACCAGATCCGGTGTGGACGGTTGCGCCCGGGGCTCCGGCCGTGTTCGCTAGCCCCATCCGTGTAACAAGGGGGATGGAAACCCATCCCGTCTGCGTAGTTGGAGGAGTGAAAGCAGTGGTCGCCGCTGGAGACGCTGAGTACCGCAGCGTCGCCGAGAGGCTTGGGATCAAGCCGGACATGGTGGTTCAGGAGATCGGTTGGGACTCCGACGTCGATGACGAACTGCGCGCCGCGATCGAGGAGCAGATCGGCGGCGACCTCCTCGACGAGGAAGCCGACGAGGTCGTCGATGTCGTGCTGCTGTGGTGGCGGGAGGACGACGGTGACCTGGTCGACGCGATCATGGACGCGCGTACTCCGCTAGACGAGAGCGGAGTGATCTGGGTGCTCACGCCCAAGACCGGGCAACCCGGGCACGTCGAGCCGAGCGAGATCGCCGAGGCCGTCCCGACCGTGGGGCTCGCCCAGACCTCCAACATCAGTGTCGGCGCCGACTGGGCGGGCACGAAACTGGTGTCCCCGAAGTCGAAGTCCAAGCGTTGACCTTCGGCACGCTAAGGTTGGGGGCAGACAAGCAAGCCCCGTGGGAGAGGTGCCCAGTTATGGCGGTCGAGGTCGGCTCGAAGGCTCCGGACTTCACGCTCAGCGACTACAACAAGCAGCAGGTCACGCTGTCGTCCTTCCAGGGCGACAAGCCGGTCCTGCTGGTGTTCTACCCGTTCGCGTTCAGTGGCATCTGCACCGGAGAGCTTTGCCAGCTGCGTGACGAGTTCGCCGAGTACGACGGCAAGGGCGTGCAGGTTCTCGGTGTGTCGGTGGACACCCCGTTCTCGCTCAAGGCCTGGGCCGAGCAGCAGGGCTACCAGTTCCCGCTGCTGTCCGACTTCTGGCCGCACGGCGAGGTCGCCAAGCTCTACGGGGTGTTCAACTCCGACGCCGGTCTGGCCGTGCGCGGCACGTTCCTGGTCGACACCGAAGGCGTCGTCCGCTACGCCGAGGTCAACCCGCCGGGCCAGGCGCGTGACCAGGAGGCGTGGAAGAAGGCCGTGGCGGAACTGGTCTGAGTCCCGCCGCCGGTGGTGCTCGCGGGAGCACCACCGGCCCAGGGCGCATAGCTCAGCGGAAGAGCACCTCCCTTACAAGGAGGGGGTCGCAGGTTCGAACCCTGCTGCGCCCACCACCAGCGTTTACCCGATTGACCTGCGCCAACGGTCCAGGTGGATGATCTTCCCTCCTTCCTGGTGATCTTCTATCCGGGGCAAATCTGGGGCAGCGCTTCCGAGCGGGGCCGCTCTCGGCGGCCCCGCCGAGAGCGGCCGCGATCACGGCCCACTCCGGCTTCTCGGCGGCCAACCTTGTGATCGCGGCTCGCAGAGAGTCCTCATCCATCGCGGCGGTCGGCTGCTCGCCGAGTGCCGATGAACGCGGCGGAGTGCTGGGGCAGGCGTTCGTAGTCCCGTACGTTGCGGCGGTCTGGCAGATCCAGGAAAACGCGCGTTCGACGATCCATCTGCGTGGTAGGACGACGAATGTGGCCTGTCCGACGAGCTTCTTCACGATCTCGACGGTCATGGCCAGGGTGGATTTGGCCCACTCGACAAATGGACCGCTGGTGTAGCCACCGTCGGCCCATACGTGGCGGATTCCGCGGACGCACGACCGGAGGTTCTGGAGCCACTGACGGGCTGCGGTGCGGTCCTGGGTACTGGCCGCTGTGACGAGTACGACCAGGAGCAACCCGAGCGTGTCGGTGGCGATGCGCCGTTTGCGGCCCTCGATCTTTTTGCCACTGTCGTAGCCGCGAGTCGGCTTGGCGACGGTTTCTGCCGCTCGCACAGACTGGGAATCGATCACGGCTGCACTGGGCTGGGCGTTGCGGCCATCACGCAGCCGGACCCGCTCTCGCGACCGGTCACGGATGGTGTCGAAGACCCCGTCCGCGGCCCAGCGGGTGAAGAATCCGTGCACTGTTTTCCACGGCGGGAAGTCCGCCGGCAGCGCCCGCCACTTGGTGTCGTTATCGGTGACATAGCGCAAGGCATCCACGATGTCGCGGGGTCTGGCACCAGGTCGACCAGGAGCCTGCACGGTGAAAAGTCGATCTTTTCGGCGATGACCGCGTCCCGCATCGATGCCGTGAAGACCGCCACGATCTTGGCAACCGTGCTTGGCCCGAGCATCGTGGGTTCGCCCGCACGCTCTTGGCCGGCCAGCGGTGTGGATCGTAGGACGTCGATCGATTGGAGTACCGCGTCCCGATCGATATCGCCGAGCCGCATGCCGCCCCAACGGGATCGGATGTGGCGCTCGATGAGCGTGATATTGCGTTCGACGGTTCCGGGCTCAGTGGATCACGAGTCAACGGTTCCCGGGGATTCCCGTGCCCAGGTTCCGTTCGGCATGAGTGCGGCCAGGGGTGCGTCGCGTTCCAGCTGCCATTTCTCGTTGGTCACCTGCCAAGCGTCCTCGGCCTGCTGCTGGATGTCGGTCAACTGCTTGCCGACCGTCGTCGCCGCCTTGACGCCGAGACCAACGTAGTTCTTCGAGCTCTTGGCGTCGCTGATCGCCTTGATGTAGGGGTAGCCCTCGGGATAGTGGGTCTTCACCCAGCTGTCCACGAATTTCGTCTTCGCCTGCGCGTCACCGAAGCCGTTCTTCTGCAGCCATGGCTGGTGTTTGTTGAGCAGCGGTACCTCGAACTTCTTGAACGGCGACGGTTTCGCCGCGGGACGCGCGGGTACCGACGGCAGCGGCTTGTCGACGGGAAGCTGTGGCAACGGCTTGTCGACCTTTGCGCCGGCGTCGTTCGGCAGGCGTGTCCCAGCCGCCGACGAGGTGCCCGGCCGGGTGGTATCGGCGTTCAGGTGCCCGTCGAAGTTGAGCCAGTCCCGGTAGACACCGTCGTCAAGGCCGTCGTCGTGGAAACCTTTACCGTAGAGCAGCGCACCGGTCCCGGCGGGCGTTGTCTCCGCCGGCTGGATCGCTCGGTCGACCGGACGCGTCGCTCGCAGATCGCCGACACCCTGGCTGACGAGTTGTCCCATGCTGTGTACCAGCTCGTCGATCCGGCCGGCCGACCGACCGGCCAAGCTGAGCACTCGCGAGATCTTCGCGAGCATGTTCGTGACCTCCTCGACGGCGAATGCCACGCACTTGGCAATGCCCACCACCACAGAGGCACCGAAAGTGACCACAGCCAAAGCCATGGCGACGAGCATGGTCGAGATGATGTCACCGAGAACGGAGGTGGTCATGTCGCGGATCAGGGTGCGGAGCGCGACGATGACGGCCATGTCAGTTTCGACCACATAGCCCACCGTGTCGATGGACTTGCCCGCGGCTTCGAGACGAGCCTGGTGTTCCGCCGCGGTCGAACCGAAATTCTCGGCCGCGGGGCCCTGCCAACGAGTTAGCGTGCCGTACGCGTTGTCTCCCAGGTCCAGGCTGATGTTGCGCAGTTCCTGAGCATGGGTGTGCAGTTGCGCGGCGATGTCAGCCACCGCCGCAGGGTTTCCGGCCAGCAGGTCGAGGGGCTCACGGAGGAACTGCACGTGCTCGATCAGCCAGCCGAGACCTGCGGCGATCAGTTTGCTGAGTGGATCGAGTCCGACGGAAACGATGTCCAACCCCGCGGTGACAACGCTCAGACCGATACTCGCGGCGACCGCTCCGGTGTCCTTGTCATGCGTGCTGCGAATTTCGTCGGCAAGGATGTTGAAACTGTCGATGATGCCAGCACCGGAAGACCAGGTACCGGAGTCGACGTCGAGCTGCCCCATTTACTGTTCACCCTTGTCCGAACAGCTCGCGCGCGGTCGCGATGTTGTGCTGTTCCGTCTGCTCGTAGTCTTCGGCGATTCGCTGGACCCCCTGTGCGAAGTCCTCGATACCCTTCGAAAGCTCGCTGAGCTGTTGCGAAGCAACCCCCATGGCTATCCGGCTCGGTACGCCGAGGACCTGCGCGAAACAGACGCCGAACACATTCACGTCACCGCCGTTGAGGTGGCCTATCTCCCGGGCGATGTCGTCCGTGCCGGTGGCGGTGACGCCATCCAGTCTTCTGGCGACCGAGCGTATCGCGTCGGAATCGACCCGGACGGCTTCGTCAGGCACGCGGACCAGCACCTCGGGTGTCGTTTTCCGGTCGCACGGGCAGGAACGACGCGAGAAGGTCCATGGTGCCGGAGCCGGAGCCGGGCAACTTGTCGAGCGCCGTCCGCATTTCCTGGGCCACGTCGTACTGCGCCTTCCTCACGAGCTTCAGCACCAGCTCGGTGAGCTGCGTCGGCAGCATCGACATCGCTCGCCTGCCGAACTTGATGTCAAGCAGGTTCCCCCCGGCACCGACCGTCACCGACACCGCGCCGGCCTGATCCGATCCGGTCACCGACATAGTGCCGATCAGGTGCGCCAGGCCATTGGACTTGGCCTTCAATTCGGCGAGCTCGCTCTCGAGCCCGGCGATCGGGTCGTTTTGTGATGGAATCCCCACATGATCAAGGAAAGCCATGACCACAAAACACCACAACACGCGGAGATGAATACGACTTGAACACACCGTTAAAGATCTTTCGGCTCGGGTTTCCCGGTCGAAGTACGCCTACGCCGTGTTCAAAATCTCATCGTCCGCCACAGCTGCCGGTTCTTGCGTTCCCACTCCCACAATGCGCCGTGCGTCACAGTTCGAACACCCCGACCCCTTCTCGCCGGCGACGACGATTTGACGCACTCAGATCCGCGACGCCGCTCGGTGCTTCCCAATCAGTCGGCGACCCGCGCGGTCGCACCCGCCCGCGCACCGGTCGACGGGGGCCAAAGTCAAGCTCTGAACCGGTAGGATCATTTCAAGTAATATCGTTGGAAGTCCCGACAATCCGCCTGAAACACCCATTCCCTGACCTTTGTGGATGACAGCATTCCCAGAGTGCCTTTCGGGGGACACGCCAGGGTTCGCCGGCAAGGGCTGGACGGAGAGCTCAGCCTGAAGCCTGCGGGCTGCTTGGGCGAGTTGCCCGGCCTTGTGGTGCAGATAGGCGGGACTGTCTTCTTCGACGGCCTGCGTCCCGGGGGAGAGGAAATCGAGGATCGAGGTGATGTCCTCGGCGATGTGCTGGGTGCGGTCGCTCATCGCAACCCCCAAGCGATGTTCAGCCCGGCGAGCACCGGCTCGGCGGGCCGGCGGAACGACCGCACGAGGGCGACGAGGAAGGGCCGTCTGGCGCTGCGGTGCCGTCCGGCGTGTTGGTTGGTGACGACCAGGCGATGCCGGCCGACGTAGGTGGTTTGGATCATGGCCGGTTCGACCATCCACTGTGGACCCGTTGTGGGGCAAATCCGGGGCAGCGACTGCTAGATCGGGCTGTCTGGCGCTAGTCTGAATCTCGCCGAAAATGGCCTCTGCCCTGCGGGTTATTGGCCTTGGCTAGCTGATGCTAGGCTCCGCTATCTGCCCGAAACGCACTTGCAAGGAGGGGGTCGTAGGTTCGAACCCTGCTGCGCCCACTGAATCTCGGGTCAGACCGCCGCTCGCGGGCCGCGACTCAAGATCGACAACGCGGTGGCCGGGTCACCTCCGGTCGCCGTGCTTCGCGGGTGTTTCCACGCCTGCGGGAAGGCGGTCGGCGGCAGCACCGCGGGGAGAGCATTCATGACCGGCGAGCCGGACACCGAGATGGCGATCCGCCGCAAGTTCCGGCGCGTCGTGTGCCCGCGTTGCGGGGACACCCGGACCGAGATGCGCACCTTCGGCACACCACGGTTCGACGAGCTGGGCCGGCCGCGCCCGAAGCGCTGGATCCGGCGCGAACTCCGCGCCATGACGCGTGACTGGGCGCCCATCCCGATCTGCGACCGCTGCACCCGGCTCGGGAAAGACTCCGCGCGCTGAACCGCTTCCCCGAATGCTCATCACGACGAGCGCGACAGGCGAGGATGTGGCAAAAGCGTGGTGGGGCTTGGACTTTCGCGGCCGTCGACGAAGTCGTTTGTGTCCGGCGCTCGATGTCGGACCTCGCGTCCCCCTTCGCTTGGCTGAATTTCCGATGCCGCGCGATAGCCGTTCGCTTCAGCTGCGGTCTAGGACAGCACGGCGACGATTCTCGACCCGGCGGGGAAGGCACCGGCCTCGATCCGGGCGAAGAGGCCGTAGAGCATTTTGGCTTCGTACACCCAGTCCGGGGTGAGGTCGTGTCGGCCGGCGAAGTCGGTGATGAACTCCTCCAGTGCGGGCGTGCGCTTGGCGTAGCCGCCGAAGTGGAAGTCGTAGTCGATCGCCCAGTTGTCCGTGACCGTGCCGAAGGCTTCCCGTTGGAGGCGCCGGACCTCGTCGTCGAGGAACCGTCCTCCGTTGAGGACGGCGAATCCGAGGGCACGTCCGGTGGCCAGGCCGCTCGCGATCCCGGCCAGGGTGCCACCGGTGCCGCAGGCGCAGCAGACCACATCGAAGACGCGCGAGGACGCCGTCGTCACGCGTTCGGCATCGGCCTCGGCATCGAACTCGGCATCGAACTCGGTGGGGAGGTCCGAGGGGAGTTCGGCGGGCAGTTCCGCGCAGCCGCGCACGGCTGGTCCGTTGCTGCCGCCTTCCGGCAGCACGTAACACGGACCGAACCGCTCGACGAGCGCGGTCAGCACGGCGGGTTCGGTTTTGCCGCGGTAGGCCGCCCGGTCCAGGTACGTGAGCGTCATGCCTTGCCTCGCCGCGTAAGACAGGGAGGTGTTGAGAGGGAGGTGTTCCTCACCCCGCACGACACCGACCGTCTCGAAGCCGCACGCGCGTCCGGCGGCCGCCGTCGCGCGCAGGTGGTTCGAGAAGGCACCGCCGAAGGTCAGCAGTCGGGTGTGTCCCTGCCGTTTCGCCTCGGCGAGGTTGTACTTCAGCTTGCGCCATTTGTTGCCGGGCACCTCGGGGTGCAGGAGATCGTCCCGTTTCAGGAAGAGCCGTACGTCGCGCCGCACCAGGCGGTCGTCGTGCAGTTCCCGCAGCGGGGAGGGCAGCCGGACGGCGAGTCCCGGCGTCCCGCTGGTGTCCATGCGGCGAGGCTAGCCGTGTCCCGGGGCGGGGCCGGGACTGCCCGGCCCGGAGGGGGTCTTTCCGTAGTAAACATTCATTCCTCCAAAACCCGGGTGGGCTCAGGACTCGATCGCGGCGGGGGGCCGGACCGCCAGGAGTCGTTCCCGATGGTGTTCTTCGTGCAGGTCACGGCGACGCGCGTGCAGCAGTTGTGCGAGGGTGACCACGCCGAGGACCTTCTCCGGGTGCTCGCGATCGACCACGGGCGCCCGGGTCACGCCCGCCAGCGCGAGCTTGTTGGCCACGTCCCGCAGCGTGTCGTCGGGGAAGCCGACGGCGCGGGCCGGATCGGCGGCATCGCCGACCACGTCCCCGGAGCAGTCGAGCAGCGCCCGGTGGGTGGTGACCCCGACAACCGCGCCGGCCTCGTCCACGACCGGGTACAGGTACGCGTAGCGGGTCCGTCGTAGTGCCTCCGACACCGGTTCCCCCGCGCGCAGCAGGACCGGGTCGGCGGTCATCACCTCGTGGACGAAGAACGTCTCCAGCGGATCGGTGGTGTACTCGCGGGTGAGGTGCAGCCGCCGGCGGGCGATCTTTTCGGTGAGCACGGACCGTTTGAGCACCAGCACCGACAGGGCGTAGGCGGACACCGAGGCGACCACCAGCGGCAGCAAATCGTTCCACGCGTGGGTCAGTTCGAGGGTGAACACGATCCCGGTGAGCGGCGAGCGCATGACCCCGCCGACCACCGCGGTCAGCCCGCACATGGCCCAGAAGCCCGGCGCGATCTGCGGCAGCAGCGCGCCTTCCGCGGCGCCGAGCGCGGCCCCGATCATGAACACCGGTGCGAGGACACCGCCCGAGGTGCCCGAACCGAGCGAACCCGCCCAGATCAGCGTCTTGACCACGAGGATCCCCACGATGAGCGCGGTGGTCGCCCGGCCGGTGAGGAGCTGGTCGATCACGTCGTAGCCCACGCCGAGGGCGCGCGGTTCGATCAACCCACCGACCCCGATGATGATCCCGCCGAGCACCGGCCACCACATCCAGTGAAACGGCAGGCGGAGGAAGGCGTCCTCGGCCAGGTACACCAGCGCGGTCGCGGCGACGGCCAGCAGCCCGCCGGTCAATCCGGGCAGCACGGCGAGACCGTCGGCGAGCGGCCCCGGCGACGCGGGCGCGGTCACCGGGAACACCGGGCCGGTGCCGAGCAGGAAGCCGCGACAGACGGTGCTCACCGTGACGGCGGCGGCGACCGGGATGAGGCTGCGCGGCCGCCATTCGAACAGCAGCAGTTCCACCGCCAGCAGAACCGAGGCGAGTGGCGCGTTGAAGGTCGCCGCCATGCCCGCGGCCGAACCGGAGACGAGCAGGGTCTTGCGTTCGTCGGCGGAGAGTTTCAGGAGTTGGGACAGCAGGGAGCCGACCGCGCCGCCGGTCATGATGATCGGCCCTTCCGCGCCGAACGGCCCGCCGGTGCCGATGCTGACGGCGGCCGAAACCGGTTTGAGCACCGCCACGCGCGGCGCGACCCGGCTGCCGCCGACGAGGATGGCCTCGATCGCCTCGGGCATACCGTGTCCGCGGATCTTTTCCGAGCCGTAGCGGGCCATCAGCCCGACCAGCAGGCCGCCCGCGGCGGGTGCGGTGAGCACGAGCCACCACGGGGCGTGCGCGGCGCCGGGAGCGACCAGTGCGGTGCCGATCCGGTGATAGAACACGAGGTTCGTGATCAGCCCGATCAGCTTGAGGAGGGCGAAGGCGGCCACCGCGGCCGCGGCGCCGACGGGCAGGGCGAGCGCGCTGATCAGCAGGACGCGGGGACGCACCATGAAGTCGCCGAGATGGGCCGCCCGCGACGGGCCGTCCGGCTGCTCCGCCACGCTCACCGCCGGCCGGGACCGGCGAAGACCGTGGTGCGGCAGCCCAGGGACATGATTTGCATGATGCAAAGATTGCCATAGACAAGGTAAGACCGCCAAGCACGCCGTGACCAGGGCGTGGTCGATCTCACGGGGTCGGCGGCGGCGGTCGCCAAGACGATCACGGCGCGGGATTACGGGAACCGGCGTTGGATCGTCCGGCGGTATCGGGCGCACCGTTGCCTCGCCAAGCTGGGTTCATGACCATCAGTAGCGAGCGGATCATCACCAGTCACGTCGGGAGCCTGCCACGTCCGGCCGAACTCATCGAACAGAACCGGAAACGCGTCGACGCCGGGCCGGATGGCGAAGCCGCCTTCGCGGATCTGTTGGCCGACGCCGTCGTCGAAGTGCTGGGGCATCAGCACGACATCGGCGTCGACCTGGTCAACGACGGGGAGTTCGGGCATGTCATGACCGACCCCGTCAACTACGGCGCCTGGTGGGTCTACGCCTTCTCCCGGTTCGGCGGAATCGAGCTGACCGACGTGCCGCTGTGGGAGCTGCCCCGGCGGCTTTCCCGTCCGGGTGAGATCAGGTTGACCAGCTTCGGGGACCGCCGCGACCGGATCCTGTTCGCCGACGCCTACAACGACCCCGATTCCGGCGTCTGGACCGGCCGCACCGATGCCCGGTGGCCGGTGTGCCGGGAGCCGCTCACCTACATCGGGGCCGAAGCCGTGCAGCGTGACATCGCCAACGTCAAGGCCGCGATGGCGGCGGCCGGCGTCGAAGACGCCTTCCTCAACGCGGTGGCGCCGGGCAGTTGCGCCCGTTTCGCCAATGAGTACTACGAAACCGACGAGGAGTTCGTGTGGGCGTGCGCCGAGGTCATGCGTGAGGAGTACAAGGCGATCGTGGACGCCGGACTCATCCTGCAGCTCGACGACCCGGGCATCGCGGAGAACTGGGACCAGATCAACCCCGCGCCCAGCGTCGCCGACTACCGGAAGTTCACCATGGTCCGCATCGAGGCGCTCAACCACGCGATCCGCGACCTGCCGCCCGAACGCATCCGGTTCCACCTGTGCTGGGGAAGCTGGCACGGGCCGCACGTCACCGACCTTCCGATGCGCGACCTGG
>DASSAD010000193.1:0-4675 GCA_035685725.1 Amycolatopsis sp.
CGAAGAAGTTGTCGTTCACGCCCACGTTCTCGAGCCCGAGCACGTCGGCGAAGGCGGTGCAGACGAGTTCCTCGCGCACGTTGGCCGCGGTCCGACCGTCGCCGGTGGCGTAGTCGGGTGCGGGCAGGGCGGCGCGGTTGACTTTGCCGTTCACGGTCAGCGGCAGGGCTTCGAGGACGACGATCGCGGTCGGCACCATGTAGCCCGGCAGCCGCTGCGCGGCGAACTGCCGTACCTGCGCGGAAAGGCCTCCGTCGGCGGCGCCCACCGTCGGCGCGTCGGCGGGGACGACGTAGGCGACCAGTCGCGCGTCGCCCGTCGCGTCCTCGCGCACGACCACCACGGCCTGGCGGACGGCCGCGTGCTCGGCGATGACCGACTGAACCTCGCCGGGTTCGATCCGGAAGCCACGGATCTTCACCTGGTCGTCGGCCCGGCCGAGGTAGTCCAGGTTTCCGTCGTTGTCCCAGCGGGCCCGGTCCCCGGTGCGGTACATCCGTTGGCCCACCTCGAACGGGCACGCCACGAACCGTTCCGCGGTCAGTCCCGGCCGGTACGCGTACCCGCGCGCCAGGCCGGCACCACTGACATACAACTCCCCGGGTACGCCCGGACCCACCGGCTCCAGGCTGGAGTCCAGCACATACGTGCGCGTGTTCGCGATCGGAGTCCCGATGCGCACCTCGCCGCCCGGGCGCAGCGCTTGCGTGGCGGTCGCGCAGACCGTGGTCTCGGTCGGACCGTACGCGTTGACGAACCGGCGGCCCTCGGCCCACTGGGCCACCAGGTCGCGGCTGAGCGCCTCACCGGCCGATACCAGAACCGACACGGACGGCAGGCTCGTGGAGTCGAGCGCGCCCAGCACCGCGGGCGGCAGCGTGGCGTGCGTGACGCCGTGCCGCGCGACGAACTCGGCCAGCGGCGGTCCCGCGGCCAACTCGTCGGCGCGGCCGACGACCAGGCTGGCGCCGCTGCCCAGAGCCATCAGCAGCTCCCAGGTTGCCGCGTCGAAGCCGGCGGAGGCGAACTGCAGCACCCGGCTACCCGGACCCACGACGAGCCGGCCCATCTGCTCAGCCAGCAGGCTGGCCACGCCGGCGTGGGACACCACAACACCCTTGGGCCGCCCGGTGGAACCCGACGTGTAGATGACGTACGCGGGATGGCTCGGCAGCAGCGGGGCGCGCCGGTCGTCGTCGGTCACCCGGGAACCGTCGACACGCGCGATCCGCGCGGCGGTGGCCGGATCGTCCAGTACCACCACCGGGGTGCCCACCATCGACGGCAGTGCGTCCTCGGCGGCCTCGGACGCGATGACGCACGCGGGGTGCGCGTCCTCCAGCATGTAGGCCAGCCGCTCGGCCGGGTGCCCCGGATCCATGGGCAGGTAGGCGCCGCCCGCCTTCAGCACGGCCAGCAGCGCGACCACCAGACCGGCCGAACGCTCCAGAATGACCGCGACGACCGACTCCGGACCGACACCCATGGCGATGAGCCGGCGGGCCAACCGGTTGGCTCGCGCGTCCAGTTCGGCGTAGGACAACTCGGTACCCTCGGCGATGAGCGCGACCGCGCCCGGTATCCGGGCCACCTGTGCGGCGAACAGCTCCGGCAGCGTGGCGGCCGGAACCTCCACCGCGGTGTCGTTCCAGTCGGCGAGTGCGCGCCGCCGGGTGTCCGGGTCCAGCACGGCGACCGCGCCGATCGGCAGCTCCGGCTCCTCTTCGAGCGCGCCGGTGATGTTCTCCAGACAGGTGTGCAGCATCGCGCACACCTGCTCGGGATCGGCGGGTGCGAGCGCGTCGACGGTCAGCACGAAGCCGGCACCGGTGTCGCCGACGGCCGCGTCGAGGGGATAGTTCGTCCGGTCACGGGAGAAGACCACCCGGATGCCGTCGATGCCTCGGCCGGACTCGTCGGCGGCGCCTGGGTTGTGCCGGTAGTTGAAGATCGAGGTGAACAGCGGCAGGCCACCGGTCACACCGCTCGCCTTTTGCGCCAACGCCAGCGGCGCCTGCTCATGCTTGAGCAGGTCCGCCAGTTGCGACCGGACCGCCCGCAACGCCTGTGCGACGCCGTGTGCCCTGATCCGCACCCGGACCGGCAGTGTGTTGATGAACGGGCCGAACACCTGCTGCGCGCCGTCCCCGACGTTCATCCGTCCAAAGAGGACGGTGCCGAACACGACGTCGTCCCGGCCCGAGAGGGCCGCGAGAACCCTGGCCCAGGCCAGGTGGAAGACCGCCGCCGGGCTGACACTCAGCCGCTGCGACAGGCCGCGTACCCGCTCGGCCAGGTCGGCGTCCACGGCCCGCTGCACGCGGGCCGCCTGCGCGCCGTCGCCGTGCACGTCCAGCAGTCCGAGCGGCGCGGTGGTCTCGGTGACATCGCCCAGGAGTTCGGCGAAGTACCGCTCGTGCTCCTCGCGTGCGGTGCCGTGCCTGGCCTGCGCCACGAAGTCGCGGAACGGCAGCGGCCGCGCGAGCGTGTCGCCGTTGCCGGACATGAACGCCCGCAACTCCTGAACCAGGATCTCCAGCGTCCGGTGGTCCCGGATCATGTGGTGGATCCGCAGGAGGGTGAACCACCGGCCGTCCGAACCTTCCGCGATGTGTACCCGCAGCAGCGGCGCCTTGCGCAGGTCCACCCAGATCCCACCGGCGGCGAGCAGTTGCTCGGCGACGGTGTTGCCTTCGGTCGCGTCGAGGTCGATCTGCTCCACCGGCAGGGTCACCCGGCGTGCCACCACCTGTACCGGCTCCCGCAGCCCCTCCCATACGACGGAGGTGCGGTAGATGTCGTGTCGGTCGACGACCTGTTGCATCGCGGTCAGGAATGAGTCCAGGCGCTCGCGCGAGTCGAATTCGAGCACGTACGGCTGGACGTAGACGTCCCGTTCGCCGCCGTCGGCGAGCAGGTGGTGGAACAGGATGCCTTCCTGCAGGGGTGCCAGGGGGTACACGTCGGCCACGTTGCCGGCACCGCCGGGTACCGCGGCGACGATCCGGTCGAGCTCGTCCTGGGTCAGCTCGACCAGTGGCAGCATGTCCGGGGTGAGGTGTTGCGCGTCGGCGGGGATCGCGTTGGCGGGTACCTCGACCCGGGCGGCTCCGGCCGCGGCGGCCAGCCCGGCCACGGTCGGTGTCTCGAACAGCGCCCGTACCGATATCGACACGCCGCGTACGCGTAGCCACTCGACCAGTGACACGGCTAGCAGTGAGTGCCCACCCAGGGCGAAGAAGTCCTCATCCACGTTGACCTCGGTCACGCCGAGGACCTCGGCGAAGCCGGCGCACAGCAACTCTTCCTGCACGGTGGCCGGTCCCCGGCCGGCGGAGGCCATCCGCTCGGGTGCGGGCAACGCGGCCCGGTCGACCTTTCCGTTGGCGGTCAGGGGTATGGCGTCGAGGACGACCAGGGCGGTGGGGACCATGTACTCGGGTAGCCGGGTGGCCAGGTACTCGCGCACCGCGGTCGGGTCGACGTCCTCACCGGCCGCCGCCACCACGTAGGCGACGAGGCGTTTGTCGCCGGGTTGGTCTTCGCGGACCACGACCACGGCCTGCCCGACCTGGGGGTGGGAGGCCAGGGCGGCCTGGACCTCACCGGGTTCGATCCTGAACCCGCGGATCTTCACCTGATCATCGGTACGGCCGGCGAACACCAACCTGCCGTCGGTGGTCCACCGCACCCGGTCCCCGGTCCGATACATGCGCCCACCCGACGCATACGGGCAGGCGACGAAGCGTTGCCCGGTCAGATCGGGTCGACCCAGATACCCACGGGCCAACTGCGCCCCGGCGATATACAGCTCACCCACCACACCGGGCGGGACCGGGTTGAGGGTGGAATCCAAAACGTAGACCTGGGTGTTGGCCACCGGCCGACCCAGCGGCACGACACCGCCGGCCACCGTGGGCTCGTCCAACCGGCCGGTGATCACACCAACCGTGGTCTCGGTCGGGCCGTAATGGTTGAACACCGGCCGGTCCCCGGCCGCCGCGAGCAGCTCGGCAACCCATGCGGGGGTGCCGCTTTCCCCACCCAGCACCAGTGCCTGGTTCGGTATCAACCTACCCAGGCCACCGGCCGAACCCAAAGCCGCGAGGTGGGAGGGGACCACCTTCACACAGTCAATGGCATAGTCCCGCAGATACGCGGCGACCGCGTCCGCGTCCACCACCGCGTCGGCGTCCAGCACATGCAACCGGGCACCCGAACACAGACTCGCGAACACCACCGTGTTCCCCAGATCCGTGGCCTGCGCCTGCAACAACCCGTACCGGGTCGCCGCACCGGTGAACCCCACCCCGCCAGGCACCGCGTGCACATAGTTGGCCAAGCCCGCGTGGGTGACCCCAACCCCCTTCGGCCGCCCCGTCGACCCCGACGTGTACACCACATACGCCAACTGCCCGGGCAGCACCGCCCGACCCGGACCCTGCGGATCCTGGCCGGCGATCAGCGTCGCGGCCACCCGGTCATCCACCGCGACCTGCCGGATCCGGCCCACCACCGGCAACTCATCCAGCAGCTCACTGACTCCGACGACCACGGAGGCGCGGCTATCGGCCAGCATGAACGCGATCCGGTCCACCGGATAACCCGGATCCACCGCCAGATACGCGCCACCAGCCGCCCACACCCCCAAAATCCCCACGATCATGTCCACACC
>DASSAD010000194.1:0-25501 GCA_035685725.1 Amycolatopsis sp.
CCACGTCGCGTAGGCTGAGCAGTCGGCGTTGTGGGGGTACTGGCCGAGGCGGGCGTTGCAGTGCTTGTTGATGCCTTCCCACCGGGCGGGCCCCTGCGTGTAGTTGATCTTCGGCGCGTTGTTGAGGCCGAGCATCGCGGCCGCGACGATCCGGTCGCGTGCCTGGATGCGATGCAGCTTGGACAGGCCACTGACGGAGGCCATTAGTTCACCTCGGGGTGGTTGAGGTCGGGGACGTCGACCTCATCGACGGGTGTCGGGTCGATGTCGCGGGTGGCGAGCTCGGCGGGGAGGTGGTCGTCGCCGTCGTCGCCGTCGTCCGTGTCGGGCTTGCCGGTGCTCATCGTGCCGCCCATCACCGGCTGCGCGACGAACCCCGTCCCGGCCGTGACGGTCGCGGCCGTCCTGCCGACGGGCGCGTGGTAGCCGAGCGCCGCGCCGATCAGGATCGCCGCCAGCGCAGCCAGCGACGTGCGGTCGACGGTGTCGGTGAGGATCATCGCCGTGACGACGGCGGTCAGCGGCGGGCCGATGGCACCCGCCAGCTTCGGACTGATGCCGATGGTCTTGCTCATGTGTGCCCCTTTCTCGGGGTGTGGGGTTGGACGGGGCCGCCCCCGCGCGGGAAGCGGCGGCCCCGAGACGCGCTACTTACGACCGCGCGGGGACGAACGGAAAGACGGGGCTGGGCGGGCGTCCGCGGCGCCATTGGCGCACGGCGGCCACGGCGGCAAATCCCACGCGTACATGATCGACCGGGGATCCGGCGAGTGCCCGAGGCCAGCGAGGTGCCCGTACTCGTGCCCGGCGATCACGCGGCACAACGTCTCGGTCTGCCACGCTGTGTCGCGGACAACGATCATGCAGTTCGTGTACGGCAGCTCGGCGCCCTCGTAGTGCGCGTACGCGACCCATTCGGGGTGATCTGGGGGCATCGGGCCGCGGATGATCGGGACGGTCATCGTGTCGCCGCACACCGTGGGGCCGTACACGCTTGCGGCGATTTCGCGCATGTTGTGGACGCGGCTGGTGGTGCTGTGTGCCGCGGCGCTGGCAGGGGCCAGTAGCGCCGCGAGGACGCAGACGAGGGCGGCGCGCACGGGTTACCCGACCGCGGTGCAGGTTTGGGTGCCGTCCGGGTTGGGCGGCTGGCAGAGAAACGTCGTCGGCGACACACCGGCGGGCCCTTGCGGCCCGGGTGCGCCGTCCGCTCCCGCCGGTCCGGCCGGTCCGGCGGGTCCAGCGGGACCCACCGGTCCCTGCGGACCGGGGTCACCCGGGGTGCCCTGCGGGCCCTGCGGGCCGGTCGGGCCCGGGTCGCCCTTCGGTCCCTGCTCCCCCTGCGGGCCACGATCGCCCTGCGGGCCGACGCACGCCGACCCGCACGCCTGCGCGACAGCCTCCGCGGACGGCAAACGCGGCGCAAGCCGCGCGGACACCGCCTCCAGGAACGGGCCGAACGGGAACACGGCATCACGACCCGGCTTGCCCTGCGGGCCACGCGCCCCGACCGGACCGGTAGGCCCGTCAATTCCGGACCGGCCGGGGCTGCCCTGCCGGCCCTGCAGGTACTTGACGGTACCCTTGGATCGCTCATCGGCAGCGATCGCCGTCTTGCCGATCTTGCTGACGCGACGGTCGTTGGTCTCTGCCTTGTTGCGAGCCGTCGTAGCGTCCTTCTGCACGGTCGTGACCTTCTCGGCCGCCGTGTCGGATCGGCTGCTGAGACTGCGAATGACGTACAGGGCGGCGAACCCGCCCGCGAGCAGCGCGACCACGAACACGACCGCGAGCATGATGCGAGCCGGCCGGTTCACGGGTGGCTCCCGGCGATCTGCAGGGCGGCGAACCCGAACCCGATGCTCGCCAACGTGATCGACGCAAGCAGCCCGACGAGCAGCTTCTGGATGCCTCCCAGGCGGCCGTCGAGCTTGTCGAGGCGATCCACGACAGCCGCCAGATCCTTCGCTTCCGCCTTTGCCTCGTCGAGATCGCCGAGCTGCTTGTCGACGCGCTCACGGTTGCGGACCGCTTCGGCCGTGCGTTCCTCGATCACCGCGTCCATGCGTGCCTGCTCGCGCTCAAGGGTGCCGTAGCTGGACAGCAGCGCGCGAAGGTGACGGTCCACATCATCGTCGGGCGTCATCGACAGCTGTCATCTCGGGCATGGGGCTACCTCCCACTCGGACTGCGAAGTTCGTGCAAAGACGCGGAGAAGGTCGCGCAGGATGTTGAGCGCGGTGCTAATGGGCAGCCAGTTGACTGCCGATGCGTGTTACGGTTCTACTCACACCAAGAAAGCGCCCCCGCGCGATGCCAGTCGCCGGGGGCCGGACACCAGGAGATCGCCTGATGCCACGCCGGATCGTAGTCACCGCCACCGTCATCCTTCTCGCGGCCACAACTCCCGCCCTCGCCGCCGACCCTGCCCAAGAGCCCGGGCCGCCGGCCGCTCCGGTCCCGGCCGGGTCGGGCTTCAAGAGCACGGTACCCGCGGGTCACCGCGCCGTCGGGCCGCGGGTGACGGAGGCACTGCGGATCGCCCGTATGTTCTGGGAGGCCCGGCCACACGGTTGCTCGAAGGGCATCACGGTCTTCGACGCGATGCTCCCCAACGAGTTCGGTGGCCTCACTCTCCCGGCGGCGCCGTGCGCGATGTGGATCGGCCACGGCTTCTTCACCGGCCACCACGCGGACGACAGGGTCGCGACCTGCGATCAGATCGTCCGCCTGTATGGCGCGCTTGTGGGTGCTCGCAGGTCGTGGCACCCGCGAGCGATCATGAACCCGGCGACGTCCGCGACCGTGTGGGGCTGCAACCACCGTTTCCAGCCGCGCGCCGTGTCGGATGCTGCGCCGTCGGCGTGGGCGACGCGCTAGCCACTGCCCACCACAACAGCGAGCCGCTCAAGCAAGGCCTCATGGCTGGTCCGTCGTGAGTCGATCGCGACCACGGCTATATCAGTCTCCGGGGTGTAGGTGACCTCAGCGATCCTGCCGTCGCGGCCGTGCCCGCCCGTGTCGGGATCGACGCGATGCGACAAGCGCAAGAGCTCACCGGTCATCGTCAGCAGCCGCCCCGGCGGGATGCCAGCACCCGTGAGAATTTCGCGGCACGCACAGTCACCGGTGAGCTGGACGGTGCCCTTCAGTGGCGTCGTCTTGTGGGACTTGAGCCACGTGTCACCGATCTGCTGACCGAGAGCAGTGTTGAGGCTCGTCGTGACCGGCAGAATGTGGGTCCGGCGGAACCCGCGGCGATCGACAAGGGTGGGTTTGGCGACCTGTAGGACGAGGCTATCGACGAGCCATACGGTGCGGGCCGTCGTCATGATCTGCAGCGTGACGCTTGTTCGATCAGCGGCCGGCACCCAGCTGATCGAGTGAGCGAAGACGCCAGCTGCCTGCCCCCAGCGTGCGGTCGCGAAGTCGCTGGCGGTGCCGAATGTGACGTTGGCGCCAGAGCCCTGCATCGGCCCGGGCGTCCCGAACCAGATGGAGAGAACGTAGAGGGTGCCAGCACGGAACGTACCGGTGAACGTTTCGGTCAGCGTGTCACCGAGTTCGACGGGGATTCCGGTGCCGGTCGGCGCGCGGTCCCAGCGCCCGGCGGCGGGCGCGGTGTCGAACTGTCCGGCGGTCGTGTTGCGCGTTATTAGTGCCGGGCTTGATGCTGTCCACGTCGATGCGTCGACCGCGAAGGATGGATTGCCGGGGGCCGGGCTGCTGATCGTTTCCAGTGGGGCGCCGACGGCCTGCCCAGCCGTGCGAGTGACGCTGAGTGCCTGCTTGTCGGGGCCCGTGCCTTCGGTGACGACGAGGTTGTAGATGTCGTCGCCGCTGTTCGCGGATGCGTCGTCGAACACGCTGCCGGGCCACGCCCCGATCTCCACCCGTGCCGTCGAGGGCCGCGGGTTGAATACCATGCGCCCGTAGACATCGATCTTCGCCTGGTAGTCGTGGACGGCGTTCGCGGCCTGAATGATTTCTCGCGGCGTGTGCTGCCCGTCCAACGCGAACTCGGGAAGGCTGAACGTGACCGTCGCGTTCGGATCGATCATCGACCGGTCGGCCGAGAGCAAAATGGTGCCGCGGTCCAGGGCGTCGTTGATGACGACCGGGGCTTTCAGTACGGATGCGCCGCTGGACTGGTATCCGAGCGCCGCGAACGTCCGCAACCCCGTCAGCTTGATCATCGCGTCGGCAGCAAGAACGGCATTCGCGCCGTTGTAGAAGATCAACAGGTGCACGTACCTGGGTGCGAACACAGGGAACGTCACCGTTGACGTGCCGGACGCCGCCATCGTCGACATCGTGAGACTGACGCCGTCGTTACCGAGGAGCGTCGGGTCACCGGTGTTCGAGCCGCGGACAACCCACAGCATGTCGACGGTCCCGCCGATCCTCGTGAAGTCCAGTGAGAACGCGCCGGCAGTCGTGTTCGGACCAAGGTCAAGGACGACTCCAACGAAGTTGGAGGGGCTCACGGTGTCGCCCTTCGCCCACCCGAACGACAATGCGCCGTCCGTCACGACGCGGCCCGCGGTCGTGAACTTCGTCAGATCGGTCTGCGGCAACTGCCGCTGATCCTTGTAGTCCCCAAGCTTGGTATGGACGTACTTGTGTTCGTAGACATCGTCGTCGAGGTGGTACTGCCAGCCCTGCCCCTGCACGTTGAAGATGCGATCGCCCTCGCGGATCGGTGTCTCGATGATGCGGCCCGACCAGACAAGCGCACCGCCGATCTCGACGTCGATCGGGGTGAACGCCTGCAGGTCCGGGAAGATCGCGCCGGGGTCGCGGTGCAGATCGAATGAGCACTTCGACGAGCCCCATTCGTCGGCCGTGTAGGAGTCGTTCTCCGGGTAGACGCCACGCAACCGGTCAACCCCGATGGTTTCCCACACCCCATCGAGGGTCTGACAGCGAATGACGACGGACTTCGTCTGCATCGCCTAGCCCGCCAGCCACACGCGCGGCGTGACGCGCACGTTGCCGGTCACGCCGGTATGCGAGATCTGCTCGCTCGTCGCATCGACCGTCGGGTCATCGGCAACCAGCGACGCCAGCTTGATTATCAGGTCGACGTTGCCGGGCGGCAACTCGATCAATGACCCGCCGAGTCCGGCGTCACGGCCCGGGTTACCCGCACCGGACGCCACACGACCCGACAAGTCAGCACGAATCGTCTTCGTCGTCGCGGCCGTGGAAGCGATGAAGTCTGGATAGGACGCGTCGTTCGGCTTACCGGACGGTGACAACGCTCGCTGGCGGGCCGGAACGAGCACAAGATAGTCCAGGCCGAACGTCCCGGCAGACCCCGCCGCCCACGACGCCGCGACCTTGAGGTTCCACTTCAACGGCAGAGCCGCGTCGACGGGCATGCTGAGCGTCCCGAGCTTCACGAACCGGAAGCACAAGCTCGTCGGGACGGTGATCAGCCGACCGGTCGATCCAAACTCCGCGGAGTACTGCGACGCCCCGAACGTCGTGCCCGTGAACGGCTCGAGCGACACGATCATTCTCGGTGACACGGTCGTGCTCGACAGCAGCATGCGCGCCCACACCTCGATCTGGACTTCGCCGGGCGTGAATTCGTCGGACTGCATCACGGACGGATCGACCGCGAACAAGGCGGTCGCAGTTCCGGCACCGGAGATGGTGGCTTGCAGGCCACTGGATCCGCGGTAGCTGACGTTCGAGGTGACCGCCCATGTTGTCGGTGACGCAGCGGTTTCCGCCTCGATAATCCCCCACGGCGCAACTGACGACGCGAGCGGGGTGCCGGGCCGTTTCGTCCACCCGAGGAGCGCCCAGATCGGTGGGCTCGTTCCCCCCGATGCCGTGAGGCTGATGTCGGCGAGCGCCGGGGCGTCCCCGGTGACAGCGGACCCGAGCGCGATCGTGCTCGGGATCGTCGTGGACCCGATCGCGATGTTGAACGCTGTCAGGTGTGCCAACGGGGCGACGGGGATCGACACCGTGACCTCGAGGGATCTGGCTCCGAAGAACTGCACCCACTTGTACTCGGTGCTGTAGGTGGCGGGGCCCCGCACCTCGTAGTAGGTGCTGGCGGTCTCTCCGTCGGGACGCCACTCGATGAACAGGTCCGATCGCAGTACCGCAAGGGTCTCTAGGTCGCCGAGGAGCAGCTCGACGTTCGCCATCGCGGCGTCTGCAGTCGCGCCGTTGACGAGAATCTTCCAGGAGATCGTCGCGTTGTCGTGTGTCTCGCCGGTCGCGCGGGATCCGCCGTAGCGGCGCTGGGATTGCGCCCAGGTCGTCTTGCGTGGCGCGGGGGTGACGACGAACGTGTCGCGGACGGACTGAAAGTTCGCGCCCGTCTCGTAGTCGCGGATCGTCGAGATGGTGCCGACGTTCGGGTCCTTGGAGACTAGGCGTCTGCGATCAGACACCGGCCCACAGCCCTCTGTCGCTGGTGTTGATCCGCGAAACGTGCGACTGGGTGACGCCGGAATCAGCAGCGATCGACACTTGCGTCTCTCCGCGAGACGGCCGCTCTCTGATCTGCCGAACCTGCTCTGCCGTCAGATTCTCCTGACCGCCGCGCCGCCGGTTCTCGGACGGGGTTACGCGAGGCTTCATTGTCGCAGGTGACGCAGCCATGGTTCAGAGTCCCAGGTTCGTTCGGGACGACGTGACGAACGGCTGCTGACTCATCCCGGCGACACTGGCGCCCGCGATCGTGGCAAGCACCTGCGGATCCGACGGATGCAGCATGTAGTTGTTCTGCGTCAGCTGCGGGCGGCCCATGCCGATGTCTCCTGCGCCCTGGAAGACACTGAGCGCGAGGCTGCTGATCTGCGCGTTGCGTTCCGCGGTGTCCGCCCGCGTGCGCTGCTGCTCGATCTGCGCCTGCAGATCCTGGTTGTCGTTCGCCGCGCCGCCACCGCCGCTCGTGAACGACGCGACGTTGTCGCGGGCCTGCTTGACCTGATCGGCGAGATCGCCGATCACCGCCGCGCCACCCCGCGACGGATCACTCAACGCCGCGCCGAGGATGCTCGTCAAGAACTGCTCGACAGCGCCGGCCGCCGCCTGGTCGTCATCCAGGCCGACGGTCAACGCGGCGAGCGACTGGTCGCGCTTGAGCTCTTCGAAGCGCTGGCGCTCCGCGACAGTCATGCCACCGTCGAACGGGGACACCGCCTCGAACGCGTCGCGTGCACTGTCGGCGATGTCGCCCTCCACCGACGCCAGCTTGCCCTCAAGCTCCGCCCGGAAGGTGGTGTCGGGCTTGGCGAGACCAACAGCCTTGGCGTACGCGTCACGCAGCCGGCCGAGCACCGCGTCACGGTCCTTTTTCGCGGCACCCCACGCCGCTGGGTCACCGCGCTTGGCGGCGGTCTCCATCTTCGACCTGTCCGTCTCCTGCACGGTGTTGAGCCGGTCGATCTCCATGTTCGTCTTGTGCAGCACCCGGGCCTGCGCCGACAGCTGCTCCCACTCGCGGCGCATCGCCGCGAGCGACTGCAGCCCGTCGCCACCATCCCGGTAGCGCTTGAGGTCGCGCTGATCCTTCTGCAGGACCGCCCTGGCTTTCGCCTTGGCCTTGGTGCCTTTGGCGTCGGCGAGTTTCTTGCGGTCCTCACGAATGTCGACGTCGAGGCCGTGCACGCGGTCCTTGCGCTTCTGGTAGGCCTCGCGGGCGTGGTCCTTCTGCGCGTTGAGGTCGTCTTCGGGGACCGCGCCGAACGTCACGGCATCCGGGATCGGCAACGGCTTAGTGGCGGCCGTCTTCTTGGCGGGCTTCTTGCCCTTCGCGTAGCCGGGGACACCGAGCGCTGCGAGCATGAACGCGAGCGCCCGGCCGCTGTAGCGGGGGTCGGTGGGGATGACGTAGTCGCCCTCGCCAAGGCCCATGACTGTCGGCTTGTCAACCCACGTCCAGCCGCTGTCCTGGTTGCCGACGAGCTCGCCGCCGTGGCCTTCGCCGACCAGTGCGGTCTCGGCGCCACCGGCCTTGCGGCCCATGGCGCGGTGCTTCTTCAGACCGGTCGTATCCTTGAGGATGTCTCCGGTGTCGATCGTGGTGCGACGCACGACGACCGAGATGTCCTTGCTGCGGATCTGGTTCATCATCGCGATGACCGCACTGATCGACCCGAGTGCCTGATCAGCACGCGCGAGGATCAGCGCGGTCTTCGTCGGGATCCCGAGCGCCGTGAGCTTCTGCACGCGGCTCGTCGCGTCCTTGTCGTTCGCCAGGATCCTGACGACCTTCTGCTGAAGCTTCGTGCCCTGCAGTCGCCCGATCGCGGCGACGGCGGAGGTCGCGTCAGCCGTCACCGGGATCACGACGGGCTGGCCCTTCCCGCCCTTTTTCAGCTTGCCGTCAAGCAGGTTCTGCGTGGCCTGCAGTTCGTCTCGGAATCGCTGCAGCGAATCGGTTGGGAACGGGTCCCCGGGCACGATCACGTTGAACGCCTTCCCCAGCGCGAGCACGATGTCCAGAACGTTCGTGACGGTCTCGTAGAACGCGCTGAGAATCCCCTTGCCGATCGAGAACGCTCCATCGATCGCGTTGCCGAGGCCCTTGAACCCGCCGATGATCGTTGGCAGGTTCTCGCCGATCCCGGTCAGGATGCCACCGAGATCCTCGCCTAGCCCCTGGAGGGTCGCGGGGTCCAGGTCGTTGATCGCCTTCGTGAGGCCCTCGGCGCCTTTCTCCAGGCCCGGCAGCAGGCCCTCGCCGACGGTGATGGCCGCCGTCTCCAGCGATCCCTTGAGGTTCTCGATCTTGCCGCGCAGGTTGTCCTGCTTCTCCGCGGCGACCTGCGCGGCGGTGCCCTGCTTCGCAAGCCCGTTCTCGTACGCCGCCATCTTCTCCGGCGACGACGCGTACAGCGCGAGCAGCGCCCGCATCCCGTCCGTCCCCGCCAGCGTCGACGCCGCGTTGAGCTGCTGCTTCTTCGTCAACCCACCGAACGCCGTGTCCAGCACCCTGGCGAGCTCGGGCAGTGACTTCAGCTTGCCCTGCTGATCAAAGAACTCGACGTTGAGCGCCTTCGCCGCCTGCGCCTGCTGCTTCGTCGGCGACGCCAGCTGTGTGAGCGCGGTCTTCAGCGATGTGCCGGCGTCCGACCCCTTCACGCTGTTGTCCGCGAGTGCTTCCAGCCAGCCGACGGTCTCGTCGAAGGAGAGACCGGCGGTCTTCGCGGCCGCCCCGCCCTGGTTGAGGGCCAGCGCGAAGTCGTGAACGTCAGCGGTCGTGGTGTTTGCCGCAGTCGCTAGCGCGTCGGCGACGTGCATCGACTGGGCGCCCTCGATGTTGAACTGCTTCATCGCGTTGACGGTCGTGGCGGCCGCCTCGGTGAGGTCGAGCTCGCCAGCCGCGGCCAGTGCGAGTGCGGCCTTCAGGCCGCCGCCGACGATCTTCTGTACCGACAGGCCGCCCTTGGCGAGCTCGGTTTGTGCCTTCGCGGCATCCAGCGCACTGAACTTCGTCGCGGCGCCGGCCTCCATTGCGCTCTTCTTGAGCTGTCCGAGCTGGATGACGTTCGCGCCGGTGACGCTCTTTAGCTTGGAAAGTTGCTCCTCGAAGTCGGCGGCGAGCGACACGCTCTTGCCAAGCGCGAGACCGAGCGCAAGGACGCCACCTGCTGCGGCGCCGGCGGCGCCCTTGCCGACGACGGCCATCGTCTTGGACATTCGGGTGCCGCGTGCCTCGACGTCATCCATCGACCGCTTCGCCTTGTGGATCGCGGCGTCGAACGCGAGGAACCCGGCCGGCTTGAAGTCGCCGCGCAGTGTTGCCGCCACGCTACCCGCACTCAGTGCCATTACTTAGTGCCCCCCGCGCCGCGCCGTGATCCGCCGCAGCAGCTGCTCGCGCGGTGACCCGCCCAGCCCAGGCGTCGCCTGAGCCGCCGGGGACGGCGCGTGCCGCTGCTCGATGACCTGCAGGAGACTCACCGCTTCGCGGTATCGGAGGTCGTAGAGGATGTCTCGGAGAGACCATCCGTACTCGGAGGCGAGCCGGTCAACGATGATGGCCCACGCTGCAGGCCGAGACTGCTCGTCGCCTGCTCGACCGCCTGCCACAGCGCCCTGACGAGCAGGCCCCCCGCTTTTCCCGGCCCCGCACCAGCCGCCTCCGCGAAGTGCTCCAGCGCGTGCTGTGAGCGGACACGCATCCCGTCGGGGCCGTCGAGGTCGGTGTACGCCATCGCGGCGACGGCCGTAGTGAGGGCCTCGTCGAGCGTCTCGTTCTCGCGGGCCTCGCGGAACACAGTGGGGTCCATCTCGATGAGCGCGACGAACCGCTTCACGGCGTCCATCCAGCCTGGGGCCGTCGCGACCCCCGCCCGGAGAAGTAGCTCGAGCGGCTCGGGCTCGTCGTAGGCGCGCAGGTCGGATTCCTGGACCGCGACGGCGAGGGTGACGGGCGGCAGCCCGTCACCGCTGGTCATCGCGGCCGCGACCTGTGACGCCTCGAACGCTGTCAACCTGCGTTCGGTTCCGGCACGGTGACGCTCGCGGTACTCGTGGCCCTTGGCGACGAACACGTCGGTCTGCTCGTCGACGAGCTCGTCGATGAGTCCGAGGGCCTCTTCGAGTCGGGCGATGGTGACCGGTGGCAGGGCAGGCGTGCGCGCGGGTGCCTTGCGAGCACCCGCGCCCTTGCGAGCACCCGGGCCCGTGCGGGGCGCCATCAGGTGATGTACGACGTCGACTGGCCGGTCAGCGCGGTCACCGTCATCATCGGCGAGCCGCCCGCCAGAGCCTGGCCACCGAACGCGATCGACGTGAGGCCGCCCTGCGGCTTCGTGCCGATCACGATGTCGTCGGGCTTGACCTCAACCTTCGGCGTGTCGTACGTGATCGTGCGGGTCGCGGACCGGGTGTAGACGGTCTTCAGCGCGACGTTCGACGGCTGCGACGTCGTGCGGGTCCCGACTGACGGGGCCGTGTTGCCGTACAACGCGAGCTGCAGCTGCGGCAGCAGCGTGTCGGTGACCGCCCCATCGAACGCGCGGGTGATCGCACCGCGGCCGGGGACGAAGAAGATGGGCTCGATGTTGTCGCCCTGCTTTGTCGTCCACGCCCGATCCATCTCGATCGTCTCCCCGGAGAACTCCGGGAACGGCGTCGCGCCGATCGTGACGGCCGTCGCGGCCTCACCCCACCGCCACGGATCCGTACCGGAGTCGACGGCGACCGGGTCGGTCAGTGACCCGATCTCCGCGGCCTTCAGGCACTGGATCGCGGCGGCGATGTGCTTGACGTTCTGGTCGTGGCCGCAGTTGATCGTCAGCTTGTTGAGGATCGCGTCCCACCACACCGCGCGGTACGGGCCGACGGCGATGCCGGTCTTCTCGCGGATCGTCTCGTTGACGGGGTTTGTGGTGCCGGTCGCGATTGTGTGCGTCCACGGGTCGGACGCGCCCGTCACGACGTCCGCGCCGACGTGCCGTGCGATCGCGGCGGCTCCGGTCTCGATCTGGGACTGGAACACGAACTGGCCGACGTCGCCGGCGACCATGTCCACGTACGGTGTCGAGGAGTCGTAGGCGGCGCCGTCGACGTACGCCTCTCGGCCGTGCGTCTTGCCGCTCTTCAACGTGTCGTCGGTCGCCTTGCGCAGCCGCAGAGTGCTCGCGGCGCTCGTGAGGGCCTGCGTTCCGAGCGCGGACTGGTTGCTGATCCACAGTCCGCCGGTGCCTGTCTCGATGCCCATCGTCATGGCTTCAGCCCTCCTCGTTCACGGCGTCGGGGGTGGGTGCGTCGGTGGCGTCGGGCGGGGGCTCGCCACCGGCGTCGACCTGCCTGTCGCGGGCGGCCATCGCGTCGACGTGCGCACGCGTCTCCTTCTCGGCCGCGGCGATAGCGGTCTTGCTCGGCTTGTCGATCTCGTCGAACAGTCCGACGGCGCGGATCGCGTCGGCGACACGCGGGTCGATCGTCTCGACGATCCGCGTGTTCGGGATCACCCGCGCCACCAACTCGTCGGTCAGGTTGGGGGCGGGCTGGATGCTGACCCGTTCGGTCGCGGTCGGCAGGATCAGCCCGTCGCTGGTCTGCCGGGCGGCGGGCATGCTGAGCCCGAAGTCGACGATCGGCTGCAGGTTGTTCGCGTGGTCGACGCCGTGTTCCGAGCGCAGCTCGAAGTAGGCGATGAACTCGTCGTCGGGCATGAGGGCGCCCTCCTTGGGCGTCGGAATGGGCCGCCGGTCGCCCCGTGGCGTCGGCGGTACGACTTGCGCCCCTTGGCCTCCGCGGCCGGGGCTATTGATCCAGTGATGGCGCTACAGCGAACGCCGCGACGCTTGCAGCGTTCGAGGGGTTCGCTGAGCACGAGCGGCGCGTGGCGGCGCTGCCTCGCACTTCATGGCGACGCGTCGCGATGCGTCTCGGCCGCTGGCTACTGCGCGTCGGGACTCCCCGCTAAGGCAGCGATAGGCCCGCGAGCACCTTCCGCCGGCACTGAAAGCGATACGACGCCACGCGGTCGTAGGTGACGTGCGGGTCGCTCTCGCCGATCGACTGGCGTTGTGGCAACGGCTGATCACCACGCCACTCGGTCGACAACTCGACCAGCAGGGCGCCCATCATCCACTGCCACCGGCCACCCGTCGCATCGACCGGGGCCAGCAAGCTCTTTATCGCGCGCTGCACGAGCTTCCCGGCACCGGGTTGACGTGACCTGATGATCACGTCGACGAACGTCTCCTCGACCGATAGTTCCAGGGTCGATGGTGACCGGAAGTGCGTGTCGACGAGCGTGATCGTGATGTTCTCCAACGGCGCCTTCGTCGCCGGGTCCACACGCGGGAGCGGCGCACCGTCACGCGGTACCATCCACACCGACGGGATCGTCAGCGAAGGCGCAGCGGACGGATGCTGACCCGCGCCCTGCGCGATCAGGTACGCGTGCAACTGCTCGAGCAAGATCAGGTCCGCCATCTAGAACGCTCCTTGGGCGGCGCGGGCCATCGCTTCACGGTAGACCGCCTGGTTCTCCAGCAGCGCGGGCGTCATGTAGGGCTGGGCGCCCATGTTGACGGTCCCGAATTCCACGTAGGCAGCGTAGTCGGCTTCCCCGCCGGTCGCGACCGTCCCGGTCACCGTGAAGCCCGACCGTTCGACGCTCTCGACGTGGATGCTCGCGCGCAGCGTTCCCGTGTCAACGGGCGTCAGGTCCTGCGCCCTGCCGACCAGATCCTCGCACGACTCCGTGACCGCCTGCTCGACGGCGCTCATGCCCTTCCCGAGCAGCACCCCAAGCCCGACATAGCTGAAGACGCCCATCAGGTGCCCACTCCCGCGAGCTCTCGGCGGATCTGCTCGATTCTGGTCGCGACCGGTGACAGCGTGCACTTACAGTTGGGGTGCGCGGGCACCCCGGGGGTTGAGCCGAGGTCCGCGACCGCTTCGCCGTCGAAGTCGCTGGTGGTGCCGTCGAGGCTGACGAGCCGGCCGAGCCACGGCGTGCAAATCGGGCAGGCGTCGCCGTGCGTTGACCACCGGGCGATTGTGATGCCGTGCGACGCCATGCGGTCCATCGCGCCCTGCGCGACAGCTTCGCGGGTGACGGTGCGGGCCACCATCTCGCTGTACGTGTCGAGCTTCCAATTCTTGCCGGCCTTGTCGACGAACCCGGTGAGGCCCTGCTGACGCAACGAGAGGGCGAGCTGGCGTCGGGCGGCTTGGGGTGACCCGTCGGCGCCAAGGATCGCTCTGAGCGCGATGCGGCGGCCTTCGCGGGCGTAGATGTCATCGACCTGGCGGCCGACGGTGTCGCGGGCTGCGGTGAGCTTGCCCGTGATGCTGCGTTGCAGCGCGGCGACGGCTTCCGTCGATACGCCGGCGAACGCGCCGGGGATCTCGGGGGCAGTGATGTTCAGCGCGGTGATCTGGTCGACGGTGCGGGCGGCGGCCTGCTGGTAGGCGTCGGCGACGAGTTGGCGGGCGGTCGGGTCGACGTACGCGCCGAGCTGATCGAGTGTCGCGATGACCCTGGCGAGCTGCAGACGTCGCTGCCCGGCGAGGTTGAGGTTTCCGGCGTTGATCGCTGCTTCGACCTGCAGCGCGATCTCGCGTTGCGCTGCGGCGACGGTGCGGTTGAAGTCGGTGAGCCCTTGTTCGTACGGGAAGTGCTCAGCAGTCGCCATCGTTGCCGCCTTCGTCGGGCTCGTCGTCCGCGGCTTCGCGTGTGGCAACCACAGCGCGCTGCGCGGCGAGGAAGAATCCCTCTTGCACCCAAGAGCGCGGGTCGCTGCACCGGTAGCGGACCTGCGTCCAGTTCTCCGCGTCGATCTCCACCACGACGGCAATGGTGCCGACCTGCACGTCTCCGCCGTACTCATCGGCGATCGCGTCCATGAGTTCGGCGACAAGGACGCCCATCGCGGTCGTGTCCACGCTCATGCGACCGTGGTCTCCGCGTTGAGGGTCAGGAGGGCGTGGTCGAGAGTGCCATCCGCCTGATGCTCCAGTCCGTTGACCGTGAACCGGCGGATCACGGGGGTCGGGAGCCGGTTGTCGCTGACGACGACGGTCGTGGCTTCCCAGTCCGCACCTGCGACGATCGCGGCGACATCAGCGCCGGCCTGGTCGAATAAGATGAGCGTGTCCATTTTCACCTTGACCTGCGCGCCTCCGGAGAGGACGTCGCGGTTCTGACGTTCGAGGAACGCCGGCGCCGCCCCCGTCCAGACCGCGACCGGGGTGCCCGGGTCACCGTTCCCTGCGAGCGGTCCCGGCGCCTCGATCTGCGTCAGGGTCGCGTTCGCGAGTTCCGTGAGCGTGCCGTGCATCCCCGCGATGTCACCGCGCGCGATGAGGCTCATAGCGGCCAGCCGGTGGCAGGGTTGATGTTGGTCGCGATGCCAGCGAGGTCGCGTTGCCAGTCGTGCGGTGCCGGGAACGAGCCGAGCGGGAGGCCGCCGGTGCCGGTATCGTCGCCTTCGGTGAGTGCGCGGGTGCGGAGACGGACGGCCATCGCGAGGTAGTGGTCGGCTTTCTGGGAGCGCTTGAAGCTCTTTTCCTTGGTGGAATCGAAGTCGAACTCGCGGGCGAAGCGGGCGGCGAGCGCGTCGCAGGCGTCGGCGACAGCGAGCAGCAGGTTCGACGGGTGCTTGGCGATGAAGTAGACGGCTTCGTCGTCGTTGAAGAGGTAGACGTAGGTGCCTTCGGGGACATCTGGGGTGGGGTGGTCGCCGAGCTCGAGGCGAAACCTGTCGAGGTCTGTGGTGACGGTCACTAGTCGCCTCCGTAGGTCGCGATCGGGACCTCGTCGCCGCCGTAGCTGCAAGCGGCGACGTGGGGCCCGTCGTAGGTTGCTGGGACGCTGGCCGGATACGTGAATGCGGCGGTGTCGTCGCCCGCATAGGTTGCCGCGGGGTTGGCTGCGCCGCCGTATCGGAACGCGACCCCGCGAGACCTGACCGACGGCGTGGCGGTGACGCTGCTCGACCCGAACCGGTTGTTGCTGATCTGGACCCCGGCTGAGGTCGCATGCCCGTGGCCGGTGACGCTGCTTGCTCCGGGCCGGGCGGTGGTATGCGTCACGCGTGTCGCTGGGTGCCCGGTGACCGTTGATCCTGACGCACGGCTCGTCGTCCATTGCGACGCGACGCGCCCAGTCGCGGTCACGGTCGAGGCTGCGACCCCGTTCTTGCGGCCGGTCGACGTGATGATCGCACGGGTGCTTGTGGTCGCCGACGCCCCGCGGGCGCCCTTCACGCCCGTCGAGGCAGCCGTCGCGTGTCCGCTGGCGGCTGAGACGCCGCTGACAGTCTTACTGCCCGCTGAGCCCATGCGTGCGGCAGCGCTGACGGTCGCTGTGGCCGTGGTGCTTTTGCGGCCGGCGCTGGTCGTCCCGGCGCGGCCGGTGATCGTGGACGAACCGGTGAACGCCGGGGTAGAAGACGCGGTCCCCAGTGACGTGATGTGCCCCGGCGCGGTGGTCGTGCTTGCGCCTGTCGTCGCCTTCGTACCGCTGCTGACAACGTGCCCTGCCGCGGTGTTGGCGCTCGCGCCGGAGGCGGCCTTGCGGCCTGTCGACGCGATCGCGTCGCGCCCAGTGACCGTGCTTGCCCCGGCGCCTGCCTTGCGTCCCGTGGACCCAACCGTGGAAGTCGCCGACGACGTCGCCGAACCGGCGAGTGCGTTCTTCACGCCGCTGCTTGTGCAGCCCGCACGCCCCGTGACCTGACTGCCTCCGGTGCGCCCAGTCGCGCCTTGTGATGCGACGTGCCCACCGGCCGCGGTGGTGGTGCTCGTGCCGGTCGTTGCCTTCGCGCCGGTCGAGACGGCCTGGTTGGTCGCGGTGACGGTGCTGGCCGCGAATGTCTGCTTCGCTCCTGTGGAGGTGACGAGGCCCTGGCCGGTAACCGTCGAACCACCGGACACTGAGGGGGCGCTGGTCCCGGCGGGTGCGACGATGGGACGTGAAACGGGGGCCGATGGTCCGCGCCGCTGCGGCAGCGGGTAGCGAACGTACTGGCTCACCTACTACTCGTCCCAGGCGATGCTGTAGTCCAGGATCTGCCCGGTGCCGGTCGGGATGATGAGACCGATACCGTTGGACGTGGCCTCGGTCAGCTCGATGCCTTGGAACGTCCAGATCACACCGGCACCGATCGCACCGGCCAGCGTCGCGCGGCGCAATTCGCCGCCGATCGTGGGACCGGACGTGTGGCCCGCGAAGCCGGTCGCGAGTGCCCCGTGAAGCGGCGAGTCCTCCGGTACCTCGGTCAGTCCTGCGCCCTGCGTTCCGGTGGTCGACAGCCGGTTCAGCGATACGGTGACCGCGACGGCCGTTGTGTTCCACACGCCGACCTCGACGACGCGTGGGCGGACCGCGGCGGTCCCGTACAGGCTGACGAGCGGGAGTGCTGACGTGCCTGCGATTGTGGCTCTGCCGCTTATTGCGAATCGGGCCATGTGGGTCTCCTGTTCATGGGGTGGCCCGGGGGGCCATCACGAGCGGTGGCGGGACTGGATCAGCCGTCGATGCAGCCAGGTACGTCGCGATAACAGCACCCCACCCTGCGTTTCCGACTGTGCCACCAGCGTTCAGCGCGGTCGCCGCCGAGACGATTTGGTATTCGCAGATAAACCGGCGGTTCGTGCTGATCTGCGTGTCCTGCGTCTCCGTCCACCCAGCATCCGGCGTGTTCGCTGTCGCCGCGTTGGAGTATGCAAACGCGAACGCCAGCTCGTCAGCCTGCGTCAGAGTGCCCGTCGACCCCGACGTCCAGGTTGCGCTCGTCGCCTCGTTCGTGGACGTCTTGTCCTTGATCGACGACGAGGCAAGTCCGCTGACGCTGACCGCGTGAATCGCGCGCTGCGCCGAACTGCTCGTCGAGATCGTCGCCGTGATCGACCCCGACGACAACGCGGCAGCGTTCGGACACGACCAGATGTAGATGTGCTGGCTGGTCGCCGGGAGAAGCTCGACATCCTTCGTGTATGTGTTCCCAGCGCTGTCCGTGACGCCGGTGATCGTGACCGTGGCGCTTCCGACGTGACAAGCAACGATGATCGCGTCGCCGGCGGCCACAGTGACCCCGGTGATCGCGACGGTTGTCCCGATCGCGGCCGTCTGGTTGAACCCGAGTGATGCGGGGGTTCCGATCGCCACGACGCGCTACCCGAGGCCACCCGACTCGCGCAGATCCTGCTTCGTGTCGGTGACCGTGTACGTCCCTTGCGCCCCGAACACCTCTTGCGTCACATCGTCCACCGCCATCAACGTCCCCGCCGTCGACGCCGTGTAGAACCCGTGGTAGTCCACGACCCCGCCGGCCGGCACGTCGAACACCGCGCCGTTCGTCGAATCGTCAATCAGCGACGCCGCCGCCGCAGCGTACGCCTGCGGCTTCCGGGCGTACGCCGGGGAGCCACCCGAGATCTCCGTCAGCTTGTTGAACGTCGCCGACGTCAGATCCGCCGACAGATCGATCGCCGCGCCGCCCGAGGTGAGCGCGAGCTGGAACGTGTTCGTGGCGGTGCTTACGATGAAGTACGGGAACCCGGCCACGAGGCCGGTGCCGCCGGAGATCGACGACGCCACGACCAGATCCCCGTTACTCAGGCCGTGGCTGGTCTTCGTGAACGTGTCCGGACTCCCGGTCGACGTTACCCCGGTGATGTTCGCGCCCTTCGTCAGCAACCCCACATGGCTGATCGCCGACCCCGACGCGGTGCCCGCCAGGGCGTCCAGCATGCGGTTTTTGCCCGCGACAGTCAGAAAGCCCATGACAAGCCCTCCTCTCTAGAAGATCTCAGCCCGCGCCGCTCGAACGCTCGGCGACGCGGGCATATTGGGCTCAGGACGGCGCGACCCCGCGGCCCTGATCGAACGTCCGCAGCGCCTGGATCTTGTCGCCACGCAACGGCTTATCCGCATCCGCCCCCGACGACGTCACCGTCACCCCGGCCTCCTTGACCGCGGCATCCAGCTGCTTGTCGTTCATCTCGTCGTACGACAACGGCTCGTCGGCCGGCTTGACGGCCTCGAGGTCGGTGAGGCGCTGCGCCTCCCGGTCGGTGAGCATGACCGTCTCGCCACGCACACCGAGCACCGTCGGATAAGACAGCGTCTCCGACCCGTCGATGTTCTGCGCGATCCTCGGCGACGCGTACATCGCGCCGCCGATGCTGACCCGGTACGGCTTGGTGTCAGGCATCTTCGCCTTCGCCTCAGCCATGGCCTACGTCAGCCCCGTCAGCCGGTAGATCGCGTACGGGTCGTCGACGAACATGACGGGCGACACCGACCACTGGTACCACCACGACTCCGTTTTGTCGTCGTAGTAGATGACGCCGACGAGCGGGAACTCGTTCGCCCACCCGCCGACCATCCCGGCCTCGTACAGGATCGCCGTGCCAGCGGTCACCCGCTTGCTGGACGTCCAGTTCGTGATCCCGGCGTTCGCGAGGATCGCGTCGATCGTCGTCCCCGACCTGGCCGCGATCTGAGACAGGCTCAGCTTCTGCGCCGGGTTGAGGATGATGCTGTTGACCTGGTGGCCGCGCTCCTCACCCTCCAGCACGGTCTGCACGCCGAGGATGTCGCTGATCGGCGTGTTCGTGCCCGACGTGTTGAGGTTCGTGATGCCGGCCGCGGTCGCCCACGACTGGCCCGCGACCGTCCGCGAGTTCGCGGTGATCGCGGTGTTCATCACGCCGACCGCCATGGCGTCGAGCGTCAGCGCGATCGTGTTCGCGGTCTGCGCCATCGACTTCTGGATCAGCCGGGTGTTGTTGCGCTTCTTGGCCTCCTTCGTCACCTCCCACTTCGTGCCGAGCTTGCGGGGCTTGGCGACGACCGGGACGCCACGGTTGAACGAGTTCGTCGGGAACTCCTCACCCGGTGCGACCTCCTGGATCGCGCCGGCCGCGTACAGGTCCGTCGCCGTGGTAGGCGGCAGCTCGTACAGGACGGCGCCGCCCTCGACGCCACCGGCGTCCGAGAACACCTTCGACGCGAAGAAGTTCGCGTCCGCGAGCTTCGCGATGTCCCGGGTGATGACGGTCGGGTTGTTCAGCAGGACGTCGACAGTGATCGACGTGCCGCTGACGCTCGGAGGTCCGAGCGGGTAGGTCAGTGGTGCAGCAGGCATGGCCTAGTGCTCCTTTCCGCTCAGAGGTTGAGCTTGACGTAGACGGTGGCGGTGTCGGCCGCGGTGCTCATCGCGACACCGAGCTCGTGGTTGGCGTCCGACGCGGCCGTGACCCACGTCTTCGCGCCGCCGGCGGAGCCGCTCATGATGATGTCGCCGGCGGTGACGGCGCCGTCGGCGACCATCGGCACGACCTGCGACCCGCAGTACAGGCCGACGATGTCGTCGGCGGCCGCGGTGTCCCACTGGGTGACGCCGAACGCGCGCTGACCGGTGCCGCAGACGGCGACCTGCGCGACGTTGCCCTTCGTCAGCGGTGACGTCGGGGTCGACAGGTCGAGCGCGGGGCCGCCCTGGAAGCCGGCGTTGATCTTCACGAACCGGCCGGCGCCGACAGCGGCAGCGGTCGCGGCGGTGATCTTGTCGCCCGGGTCGAACAGGGCGATGATCGGGTTGTCTCCGAGAGCCATGCTCTACGCCTCCTGGAGCTGCGGGAACAGCCCGGTCGTGACGAGCTGAGTGTCGTCGGTGTTGGTGGATGCGCCGATCTCCTTGACGGGGATGACGCCCTTCTCGAGCGCGTCGATCTCCGCGCGCGTGCCGTCCGGGTCCGTGTCGTAGCGCTTGGTGTAGTGCTCGACGCGGGCCGGCGGGAACTTGCCGTCGCCGACGGCGGCGGCGATGAACGTGTCGCGTTCGGTCTCGGCGATCTTCTTGTGCGCCTCGGCGCCCTTCTCCGCGGACGCCTTGAGCTCGGCGAACGTGGCCTTGTCGAGCTTGACGGTCTCGCCGTCATCCGTGCTGGCGGCTGCGGCGATGGCTTCGGTCTTCGCCTTCTCGGCGGCCGCGGCGACCTGCTCCTTGACCGCGGTCTCGTCGGGTCGCGCGGCGAGCTCGGTCAGCTTGGCGGTCACGTCCGCGTCGGACGCGTCCTCGGCCAGCCCGAGCTGCTCACGCAGGGTCTTGGGGTCCACGATGGACTCCTCTCGTTGGGTTGGGGCGGGCCGGGATCCCGGCGCCTTGTACACGACGGCATGCGCACCACTCGCGGCGGCGATGTCGACGTACTGCACGGCGACCTGCTGCATGTCGCCGAAGGTGAAGTTGCCGTCCGCATCGACGGACCAGGGGACTCGGAACGTGGTCTCGTTCCCGCTGACGTGATGCTCGACGATCAACTGGTTCGGGTTGATCTGCACCTCTTGGACGCTCCACCAGTCGGCCTCCCCGTTGTCGGGGTGCGAGCCGTAGAAGGCGTCGCGGAGGTCGTCGACGTTCGTGGCGGCGGCGATGAACCGGGCGGTCGCGATTTGCGCCTGACGGACGGGGCTGTCGCCGGCTGCGGCGCTCGCTGCAAGAACGGCGGGGAGGTCGGCGAGCCCCTTGATGCCCGGCAGGGTGGTGCCGAGCAGCTTGACGCTGGACAACCTGAGGTCGTCGCCATCGCAGCGGCCTTCCAGTGACCGGCGCGGGTAGGCGATTTCCATGCCGTCGTCGAGCCAGGCGGGGATGTCGGTGAGGTCGCCGACGAGGAGGTCGCCGTCGTCGGCGAGGCGCAGGTTGACGACCTTGCCGAACGCCGGGTCGCCGTCCTGCGCGGCGATCTGGAAGCGGGGGTCGGTGTGCCCGATCCCGATGACGGGCGCCTGGAATTTCGCGTTCTCGAGGGCGGCCTGAAGCTGCGCGCGCGTGAATTCGTGCGGGCCGGTGGAGAGGTTGTACGTGCCGGTGCGGGCGATCTCGACCCCGGTGCGGGTGCGGCGTTCAGGCATGCGGCCCTCCTCAGGGCGAAGTGGCGGGTGCGCTACGTGAGCGCGGGAACGGCAGGAGGCAGAAGCGACGGACGGGACCGCGGCGTCTCGCCCATCGCAGGCAGGTCGTAGCGCTCGCGGAACGCGACCTCGTCCTCCTCCGACAACGTCACGAGGCCGGCGTCGATCGCGAGCAGCAGGTCAGCGACCGCGAGCTCCTCATGCTCATCACGGTCGTAGCCGATGCGGGGGGCCTGCGACTCGGGGCCGTCGTTCCAGTCGGCGTAGTCCTCACCGACCATGCTCGTGTTGTCGACGTACCAGCCGGCGATCGCGTCCTGCGTCAGCTTGAAGTAGTCGACCTGCGTCTCACCGAGTGCGCGGGACCCGCTGCCGCCCGGTCCCTGCCCGAGGTTCGCGAACATCATCATCAGCGACTTGGCCATGACCTCGTCGCAGTAGCGGATGCTCGCCATCGTGTCCGGCAACGTCCCGGTCACGCCCTGCAACGCCAGATCGAAGCCGTACGGCAGCGACGCGCCGGCAACCTCACCGGCCCGGATGCTCTCGGCGACCTGCAGGGCGGCGGTCATCGCGCCCGGGTTGACGTCCGGGACCGTCTGCCGGGTCACAGGGATACCCATGCCGTTGCGTTCGTGCTTGATCGCGTCGACGCGGATCAACCGTTGCTTGACCAGCCACGGCCCGTACATCGCCCTGAGCAGGGATCGGCCGATCCATTGGGACCCCTCGCGCTCCCACACGTACGGTGCGAGCCGCGACACGGGGATCTCGACGACACCGTAGTTGTCGGGGCCGCCGCGCTGCACGATCCCGGCGAGATCACCGTGCTCGTCGATCTCGATGCGGTCGAGGGATTGCGGCATCCGGGGGGCGAGCTTGCGCAGCCGCCAGAAGCCGTCGCGGATCTCACCGACCTCCTCGAAGAACATGTGCCCGAACGCCCCGGGCGCCAAGAGGGCGTGCCGGAGATGATCGTCGTGACTGAACCGGCCCTTCGTCCGCCCGACCGTCTCCCTCGGCTGATCCTTCACCGGGAGGTTAAGGTCCTGCGCGAACGCGGTCGCCGTCCGGTCCGACGCGCCGTTCGGGTCGACGAACCAGCGGAACCGGCGGATCGGCATCATCAGCCCCCACGCGACCAGACCGTGGATCTGCGGGTCGGTGCGCATCTTGTCGTACACGCCGACCATGCCGCGGCCGTACGGCGCCCACTTCAGATCCGGGACCTGCTCTGCCTCGTCGACGATCGCCGACCACAAGCCGAGTAGGCCGCCGGCGGGGAACTTGACGGGCCGCAGACCGCTGGTCGTGCCGGTCCCGAGCTCCGTTGTTGGTGGCTTCGGGGCGGCCGCCTTGACGGTCGCGGCGGCGGCGAGCAGGTCTACGGGCACGGCCACCACCTCCTAGAAGCTGTTGTCGTCGAGCAGGTCGCTGGTGATGCTCGCCACGCGCTGGTGTGGCGCGGTGACCGGCGGGTCGCCCGGGACGAACAGCAGGTTGATCGCGTCCGCCCGGTCCGGCGAGCGACCCAGCCGCTTCTTCGTCTCCTCCTTGCGCTCCACGACCTTGCGCATCTTCAGGTCGTAGCCGTACTGCGGAGCGACAAGGTCAGCGGCGAGCTGGTCGTCGTCGTCGAGGTCGACGTCCTCCAGCTGCGCCGCCACTGTGAACCACAACTCGGAGCGGCGGTTGGGGAACTTCAACGGGCGATGCGCCTGCTCGCCACCGTTGAACGCGGTGACCTGCCAGCCCTGATTGCGCAGGATGTCGGTCACGCCACCACCAACCCCGGTGTCATCCACAACGATCCGGACATGGGCACGGGGGTGCCGGGTCGCGTATTCGATGATGCGGCCAGCGGTCTGGACGAGGTCGCCCTGAGCGGCACCGGTCGTCGTGACCGCGGGTTTGCGGCCGATGTACTGCTCGCGGATGCGGCAGCGTTGCCCGACGCGTTCAGCGATGACGGTCTCGTCGTCACCGAACCGCGCGACGTCGCACGCGATCACGACCTGGTCATGCGTGCTGTCAGCCGGGAGGTCGCGGGCCTGGGCGTCCTCGACAGCACCCAGGTCGATGACGGTGTTCGTGGCTTTCTTCGCGAAGTTGCCGAGGACCCGGACCGCGTACAGCACCGACTCCGTGCCCCATGCTTTCGCGCGGCTCTCCACCCACGCGCGGCCCGTCAACGCGGCTTTGGCTTCGGCGGGGACGTTCTCGCCGGTGATCGCCGGTGACTCGAGGGCGCTGACGTGGATGCAGTTGTAGTCGCCGCGTTTGCTGTTGAACGCGTCGAAGAACTCGCCCTCGGACCGGGTCGGGTTGCCGATGAGCAGGGCGCGCGCCCCGTCGGTCGTCATGTACCCCTCACCGACCTCGAAGATCGAGCGGTGCACCCCCGATGCTTCGTCGTAGATGACGAGGATGTGCGGGGCGTGATGGCCGGCGAAGCTCTCCGAGTTCTCCGGCTTGGATGACAGGCCGATGGCGTACCGGCCGTCTGGGAGCCGGAGCTCGACCTGCAGGGCAACGCCGGTGAAGATGGGGCGGGTCTTGGCTTCGGGGCGGTCGCGTCCGCGTTTGAGGAGCTGCCCGATCTCATGCCACAGCAGCTTCTCGACCTGACTCCACTTCGTCGCGGTCGTGATCACGCGACTGGCTTGGTGCGTGTCGAGGAACCAGAGTGCGACGACAGCGGCGACCATCGTCTTGCCGACACCGTGGCCGGATCGGACGGCGGTGCGGCTGTGGTCGCGGACGCTTTCGGCGATCTCGCACTGGCGGGACCACAGGTGGATGCCGAGGATGTCGCGCGCCCAGCCGACCGGGTCGGCGGCGTACGGGTCGACGGGCGGATCGAACAGGTCCGCGGCGATCTGCCAGATACTGCGAGGCGCAACGGCCATCGGGCGCCCCCTCTAGTTGTTAGGCGGCGTCGGCCCTTCCGCCAGACAGCATCGTCAGGTGCTTGCGAACAACACCCGGCGCGCGCGGATCATCGCTGAGGCCAAGGTCGCTGAGGATGCCGCGGATTGCGTCCGCCAACGCCTGCCCGACGTTCTCAGCGATCCGGACCCTGCGCTCCTCGACACCCGCTTTCAGGGCAGCAACGCTGTACTGCACGAGACGGTCCATCGCCTGCCGGCGCGTGACGATCCAGATGTGCAACGCGGGCGCCTCATGACGCACCTCCTGCACCGTCTCGTCAGGGGAGTCCGCGCCCTTCTCGTACTTCAACGGCCGCACGTGCGTCGTGACGACAGGGCCGGCGGCGTCGTCAAGCTCGAGCTTCGCGATCTGCTCACTGGCGTACCGGACCTCGCCGGCCGCGATCGCGATGCACTGCAAGATCGCGTCACCCGGCTCGATCGACAACGGGACGCCCATCACCGCGAGCTCGTGCCGAGCGATCACGAGCTGCCCAGCGAGCTCAGCCTGCGGCGACGCACCACCATGCCACCTGCAACGCCCGGTCCCAAGATGCGACGTGCCGGCCCCCGCACGCTGCTGACAACGACCAGTGCGTGACTTCGCGCCGCACAGCGTCTTCTCCTCGCCGGTCAAGAGGTCGGGCGCAGCCATGAGGTCACGCTGCCCGGCGGATGACGCGGAACGCTGCGGGTCCGGCGCCTTTGGGTGTGATGGTGGTGACGTTGCCTCGGCAGCTCGGGCACGGGCAGGTGTACGTCCCGTCGCATGGTGGGCCGACCGGTGGGCCGGCGGTGACGATGTGCAGACGGGTGGGTGCGCCGATGGCCTGGTCGTAGGCGTCGTGGTCTGCGGCGTGGTCGCGGAGGCTGGCGGGTTGTGGCGCGTCGGGGCACTGGCAGTAGTCGTGGCCGCAGCATGGGCGTGTGGTGGGGATGACGCCTTGGCGTTTGAGGTCGGCGAGGGTTTGGAGCGCGGCGAGGGTGAGTTCGTCGGGCATGGCAGGGGTCCTCCGTTCCTCAGGACCTGCGGTTGCGTTGAGCCGGTCGTGTTCACGGCTTGCGGCATAGCTCCGCCGACGCAAGTGCTCACATCGTACATGGCTGGTGGACGGGATCACGCGGCGCGGCCTAGGGCACGGCGCACCTGTGTTGTGCTTTTCCAGCCGAGGAGGTCTCGGATCTGGCGTTCGCTGAGTCCGCG
>DASSAD010000195.1:0-10118 GCA_035685725.1 Amycolatopsis sp.
CCAGCGCCAGCACCAGCATGCCGAGCATGCCGTCGGTGCCGTTGGTGAGCGCGAGACCTTCCTTCTCGGCGAGCACGACCGGTTCGACGCCCGCCGCACGCAGCGCTTCACGGGCCGGTTTCCGCTGCCCGGAGCGGTCGACGACCTCGCCCTCCCCCATCAGGGCCAGCCCGACGGCGGCCAGCGGAGCGAGGTCGCCGGAACAGCCCAGCGAGCCGTACTCGTGCACCACCGGCACGATGCCCGCGTTCAACACCCCGGCCAGCGCCTGCGCCGTCGCCGGGCGGATCCCGGTGTGACCGCCGGCGAGCGTGCGCAGACGCAGCAGCATCAGGGCACGGACCACCTCGGGTTCGACCGGGTCTCCCGCGCCGGCCGCGTGCGAGCGGATCAGGGACCGCTGCAACGCGGTACGACGTTCCCTCGGGATGTGCCGGACGGCGAGCGCCCCGAAGCCGGTCGACACCCCGTAGACCGGCCGGGCCGCCTCGGCCAGCGCGTCGATGTGCTGCCGGGTCGCGGCGAGGTTCTTGACGACGGTCTCGGTCAGCTCGACGCGCGCCTGCCCGCGCGCGACCGCGACGACCTGCTCCCGGCCCAGTGGCCCCGGCTCCAGCCTGACTGTGCGCACCATGCGCCTATTGGACCTCGCCACGGGCCCGCGGCACGGCTTCCGCCGGGTGGTTTTGTCTGGTATTCCAGACACATGGGTACCAGCAGTGACGTGCCGGCGCTACGCCGCGGACTGGCGCTGCTCGGCGTGCTCGCCGCGCACGCGGGACCCGTTTCGGCGACCGCGCTCGCCCGCGAGCTGGACCTGCCGCGGTCGACGACCTATCACCTGCTGGCCGAGCTGGAATCGGCGGGTTTCGTCGCGCATCTGGCGGCCGAGCGGCGGTACGGACTGGGCATCGCGGCGTTCGAACTCGGCTCGGCCTACCTGCGGCACGACCCGCTGGAGCGCCTGGCCGCCCCGCTGCTGCGCGGGCTCGTCGACGAGGTCGGCCACACCGCCCAACTCGGCGTGCTGCACGGCAGCGAACTGCTCTACCTGCTCAAGGAACGGCCGGCACGACCGGAGACGCTGGTCACGGACGTGGGCGTGCGGCTGCCAGCGCAGCTGACCGCGTCAGGCCGCGCGATCCTCGCGTACCTGCCCGCGGCGCAGGTACGGGCGCTGTTCCCGGACGCGGCCGGCTTCGTCCGGCGCACCGGCCGTGGTCCGCGCGGCCTCGCCGAACTGCGCCGGCTGCTCGCGGTCGAGCGGCAGCGGGGCTGGGCGGTGGAAGACGGGCACGTCACCGCCGGTTTCGCCTCGGTGGCCCAGCCGGTTTTCGATCACGGGGCCCGCCCGCTGGCGGCGATCGCCGTCACACTGCGGCACCACTGTCCGGACGAGCGGGTGACGTGCGGGGCGAGCTGGCCCGAGCTGGCCGCGGCGGCGCGGCGCGCCGCGCTCGAACTGACCGTCCGGATCGGGGGAAGACCCCGCTGAGCTGGTCCGGGGCGCTCGCCCGGCGAAGCAGCCGTCGTGATCGGGAAGGCCGGGGAACAGCCGGTTTCAGTTCTCGGCGCCGCTGTCCTGACCGGGGTAGAGCCCGAGCATCTCCAGCAGCTGCGCGCATTCGGTCGCGTCGACGGAATGACCCGCGACGGTCCGCGCGGCCTTGCGCTCCTGGACGCCACGGAGGACCTTCTCCTCGGCGCGTGCCTCCGCGAGCCAGCCTCGTGCGGGGGCGGTACTCGCACGGCTTGCCTGGGCCATCTGGCACCTTCTTCCGGCTTCACGCCCACGACAGCGAATCCGTCGTGTGACGCGGGCCAGCATCTCAGGTCACCGCGAAATAGTCCAGTTACGGCCATGTTTCCCACCGGATGGATCGGCCGCCTATTCTTCCGACAATTCGGTGAATGGTTCCGCGACCGGTCGACTCGATCATCCATTATGGACAGACAGGACCACGGATGTAGCGCGGTGTCACTTTCGGCGGCCAGTGCTCCACGCACAGTATTCCCAGCGAGTACGCCTTGGACACCAAGGCCGAACGGTTCGGCGACTTGAACCGGCGCATCATGGTCGCCACGTGGTACTCGATCCCTTGCCGGCTCAGGTAAAGCCGGGAGGCCAGCTGCACGGTGGAGATCCCCGCGGCGATTCCCTCCAGCACCTTCGCGTCCAGCTCCGAAAGCAGTTTTCCCCGCTCCACGGGCGAACGCGGCGAGACGACCGGGCGATCCGGCCGGACCACCATGACCAGCGCGGTCACCGTGTCACTACCGCCCCGCACCGCGATCGCGGTCAGGCTGCCGCTCAGCACCGCTTCGACGGCGTGCGCGTTCACCAGGCGGGCCCCGAACCCCTCCCGCCTGCCCTCGGCCAGCCCGGCCAGCTGCCGCACCAGTACCGCCCGCACGTCCGGCGGCACGAAGTCCGCGAAATGCCGGCCGTACAGCTCGGCCGGAGTCCGGCCCACCCGCCGGAGAAAATCACCGTTCGCTTCCTGGATCCGCAGTCCGGTGCTCAGGTTCGCGATACAGACGCCCTCGGCCGGATCGGCACCACGGCCGGCCCCGGTTTTCCGCGGCGCGTTCAGCACGGATTCAACGCTCACAACCCCAGAACCTTCCAGTACGGAATTCTTTTCCCGGGAAATCCCTGAATCGGCCGGCCTCGCGGTGAATACGCTAGCCGCCGGGAATTTCCGGGTCAACGAAGCCCGCCGGGTTGAGGGGTCGGGTCGCGGCCTTCTAGGGGTGAGGATCGCCGGTGGTGCCCCGACCAGGGGGCGGCCACGGCGGTTAGGGGTCAGCCGTCCGGTCCGGACCGTCCGGGCGTGCGCGCGGTGCTCGCGGTGATCATGGTGCTCACTGTGATCACTGTGATCACAAGGGGATGTTGGTGTGCCTGCCCCGGCCGGCGGGCGCGGCAGCCAGCGCTTCGGCGAGCCGGACCCGGGTCTTCGCCGGGTCGATGATCTCGTCGACGACGCCGAGATCCAGGGCGCGCCGGACACCACCGGCCGCGCGCTCGTGCTCGGCGACCAGCTTCGCCCGCAGCGCGTCGCGCTCGGCCTCCGGCGCGGCGGCCAGTGCCTTGCGGTGCAACACCCCGACCGCGGCCTCGGCGCCCATGACCGCGACCTCGGCGCTCGGCCAGGCGAACACCGCGGTGGCCCCGAGCGAACGCGAGTTCATCGCGATGTAGGCGCCGCCGTAGGACTTCCTCGTCACCAGGGTGACGCGGGGCACGGTGGCCTCGGCGAAGGCGTGCAGCAGCTTCGCGCCCCGGCGCACGACGCCCTGCCATTCCTGGGAAACCCCGGGGAGATACCCGGGCACATCCACCAGCACGACCAACGGAACCCCGAACGCGTCGCACAGGCGGACGAACCGGGAAGCCTTTTCGGCACTGGGCGAATCGAGACAACCGGCCTTGCGCAGCGGGTTGTTGGCCACCACCCCGACCGTCCGGCCCGCCAGCCGGCCCAGCCCGATGACCATGTTCGGCGCCCACCGGGGCTGCAGCTCTTCGAACTCGCCGTCCAGCAGGCCGGCCACCAGCGGGTGCACGTCGTAGGCGCGGCGCGGGCTCTCCGGCAGCAGGGCGGCGAGGTCCCGCGGCTCGTCGAGGACGTCGTCGACCGGCTCCACCGGCCGGGAAAGCAGCGTGACCACCCGGCGTGCCCGGGCGAAGGCGTCGTCTTCCGACACCGTGACGATATGCGCGACACCGGATTTCTTCCCGTGCGCCTCGGGGCCGCCCAGCCCGGCCATGTCGATCCGCTCGCCGGTGACCTGGCGGATCACGTCCGGGCCGGTGATGAACAGTCGCGCCGAGGCGGACATGATGACGAGATCCGTGAGCGCCGGACCGTAGGCCGCGGCCCCGGCGGCGGGACCGACCACCACCGAAAGCTGCGGGACGCGGCCGGAAGCGGCGGTCATCGCGGCGAACATCCGGCCCACCCCGTCCATCGACTCGACGCCGTCGGCCAGGCGCGCGCCCCCGGAATGCCAGATTCCCACCACCGGGCACCCTTCCCGCACCGCCAGCTCGATGGCCGCGATGATCCGGTCCGCGCCGGCCGCGCCCAGCGAGCCGCCGCGGTGGGAACCGTCCGTGCAGTACGCGATCACCGGTTCGCCGCCGATCAGGCCACGCGCGCGGCGCACCGCGCTGTCGTCGCGCTCGTCCAGCAGCCGCAGGGTGTCCGGGTCGAACAGCCGGGCGAGCCGGAGCTCGGGATCGAAGCGGTCGGTGGTCGGTTCGGCCGGCATCTCGATCGTGGTCATGCCACCAGGATTCCCCGTCCTCGCTGGGGAAAATGCCAGAGCTGACACCGGGCAAGGACCCTCAGCCAGGCGGGACAAAGGAAACAGCGAGATCGCATCGTGACGACCGGCGCCCGCTCGGGTGAGGCGCCGGACGGCGTGTCACCCGCCCTGATGAACTCCGGAGAATCCCGTCGCCGCAAGGGATGCCGGGCACGGCAGGATGAACGGTATGGACAGCCGGGTCACCACGCTCGCGCGGCAGGCCGGCACGGCGACCGCGCGGGGAGTGCTGCTGGTCGCCGGGGCGGTGGCGGCGCTGGTCCTCGTGCTCGTCGCGGTGTGCTCGATGGCCTTCATGGCACTGGGCGCGGGGGTGCTGGCGGTACCCACCTGCGTGCGCGGGCTGCGGTGGCTGGCCCAGCGGAACCGGGAACTCGCCGGGAAGCTCGGGGTGCCGATCGAAGCGCCCTACCTGCCCGCCCGCGACGTCGAGCCCGGCATCGTCGGCCGGGTACAGCGATGCCGGTGGCTGCTGGCCGATCCGGCGACCTGGCGAGACCTCGCGTGGGCGCTGCTGAACACGGTCGTCGGCTTCGTGCTGGGCCTGCTGCCGGTGACGCTGCTGGCCTACGCGATCGAAGGCTTCGCGTTCTCGGCCGGGCTGTGGCAGCTGACCCGCGACTCCGGCGTCCAGTTCTGGTACAGCTTCATCCCTATCCGCGGCTGGCCGACCGCGGCCCTGGGTGCGCTCTTCAGCGCCGCCGCCTTGGCGTTGTGGGCGTTCAGCGCCCCGTGGATCGTCAAGGGACAGGCGTATTTCAGTAAGCCTCTGCTGGGCCAGACCCAGCGGTCGCGGCTGGCGCAGCGCGTGCGGCAGTTGGCCGACACGCGCACCGACGCGATCGACGCCTCGGATGCCGAGCTGCGACGCATCGAACGCGACCTGCACGACGGCACCCAGGCGCGGCTGGTCGCGATCGGGATGAAGCTCAGCATCGCCGAACACCAGCTCGACAGCGATCCCGCGCTCGCCAGGACGCTGGTGGCCGAAGCCCGCGATGCTTCCGCGAAGGCACTGGCAGAGCTGCGAAACCTCATTCGCGGCATCCATCCGCCCGTGTTGGCCGAACGGGGGCTCGATGCCGCGGTCCGCGCGCTGGCACTGGACGCCGCGCTCGACGTGACGGTGTCCATCGACCTGCCGGGGCGGGCGGCCGCCCCGATCGAGTCGACGGCCTACTTCGCGGTCTCGGAACTGCTGACCAATGTTTCCAAGCACGCCGGGGCCGACGCCGCGTCCGTCCACATTGGTCACGAGAACAACGTGCTGCGGATCGTGGTGACCGACGACGGGCGGGGCGGCGCCGACGCCGCGCGAGGCAGCGGGCTGCGGGGAATCCAGCGCCGGTGCGCTACATTCGACGGAACGCTGTTTCTCGCCAGCCCCGAAGGGGGTCCGACCGTCGCGACTCTGGAGCTGCCTTGCGCGTTGTCCTAGCCGAAGATCTCTTCCTGTTGCGGCAGGGCCTCGTGCAGTTGCTCCAGTCACAGGGTTTCGAGGTCGTCGCGGCCGTCGACAATGGACCGCAGCTCAGACAGGTCCTGCTGCGGGATCCGCCGGACGTGGCCGTGGTGGACGTGCGCCTGCCCCCGACCTTCACCGACGAGGGACTGCAGGCCGCGCTGGAGGCGCGCCGCCAGGTGCCCGGGCTTCCGGTGCTGGTGCTGTCCCAGCACGTCGAGCAGCTCTACGCGCGGGAACTGCTGGCCGACGGGGCAGGCGGAATCGGATACCTGCTCAAGGACAGGGTGTTCAACATCGACCAGTTCGTCGACGCCGTCCGCCGCGTCGCCGGCGGTGGCACGGCGATGGACCCGCAGGTGGTCGCCCGGCTGGTGGCGGGCACCTCCCGCAGGGAACCGCTTTCCGCGTTGACCCCGCGCGAGCTGGAGGTGCTGAAGCTGATGGCGGAGGGCTGCTCGAACGCGGCGGTGGCCCAGCGGTTGATGGTCAGTCCGGGGGCGGTGGCCAAGCACACGGCGAACATCTTCACCAAGCTCGACCTCGCGCCCTCCGACGACACCAACCGCCGGGTCCTCGCGGTCCTCGCCTACTTCGACCGGTAGCGCCTACTCGGCGCGCGCCACCGCCTCGATCGCCTGTGCCTCCATGGCCTTGCGGGCCGGGAGCAGGGTCGAGGCCACCGCGATGGCGACCGCCGCCACGACCACCGCCAGGTAGATCCACAGTGGACCGGACGGGAACGGGCTGCCCAGCACCACGATGCTGAACGGCATCAGCGTCGCGATCGACGCGACCGTGCCGAGCACGATCCCGATCACCGCGATCAGCGTGGCCTCGACGCCCAGCATCTGCATCACCTGGCGGCGCGTGGAGCCGATCAACCGTTGCAGGCCGAACTCCCGCCGCCGCGCCGCGGTGGCCATCACCAGCGTGTTCGCCACCGCGATGATCGTGTACCCGGTGACCAGCCCGACCAGTGAGTAGTTCGCCCAGGCCAGTGCCTGCGTCTGCGACGCGAAGGTGTTCAGCGCCGCGCGATCCCCGATCACCGCGCCCGGCTGGCCGGCGACCTGCCGCGTCACCGCGGCGGCGAGCGTCGCGGTGTCCGTCCCCGGCGCCGCGCTCACCAGGATCTGCCGCGGCAGCCCGTCGGTGCCGTGGGCGGCCAACAGCGTGGCGGGCAACAGGATGGTCTCGTAACCCGCCTTCGCCGGATAGGTCGCCACGACCCGCAGGTCGGCCGTTTCCCGGTCACCGAGCCGCATCGTCACCGTGGCACCGACGCCGACGCCCAGGTGCGCGGCCTCCTCGTCGGGCAGGGCGACCGTGTTGCCGGTGAGGTCGGCGAGGTTCCCCAGGTCCGGCGTGATCCCCGTGACGTAGGCGGCGTCCTGCGCGGTGACGCCCTGCAGCGGCCACGGGCTCTCCACATGCGTGCCGTCATAGGGCTTGTCGACCCAACCACTGCTGGTGACGTAGGCGGAGACGGCCGCGACGCCGGGAAGTCCGCGCAGTTCCCCGAGCACGCCCGGGCCGAATCCACCGGTGGTCGAGGTGACCGTGACGTCCGCGCGGAGGTTGTCGGCGAAATACCGTTGGGCCGCCTCGGAAGCGGTCGTCTGGGTGTAGAAGTTCGCCACCGCCATGCCGACCGCCAGCATGATCGGCGTGACGGCCGCGGCCATCCGCACCGCCCGGACCCGCGCGTTGATCGTGCCGAGGTACCCGGCCAGCCCGAACAGTCCGCGAACCGGCAGCTGGAGCAAAGCGGTGACCAGCTTCGTGACGCCGGGGCTGATCAGGGCGAGCGAGATCGCCCAGCACATCACCGCCGGCCCCGCGGTCGCGGAGGCGACCGGTCCGGCCATCACCACACCGGTGATGATGAACAGGGCCAGCCCCATCGCGAAGAAGATCACCGCGAAGAGCACCCGCGGCACGCTGACCCAGCGACGCTGCACGGACGACTCGGCCAGCGCCTCGGTCGGCCGGGTCTTGCCCGCGCGCCGCCCGGTCACCCAGGCCGCGATGAGCACGGTGATCAGCGCGAGCGCCGGGCCCGCCAGGTACGGGATGAAACCCTGGTGGAACACGACGACCGGGGTGATCACGCCCGCGCTGGTGATCAGCTGGTACAGCGCCGGTCCGAGCAGGACGGCGGGCGCGCAGCCGAGTATCGCGGCGATCAGCGCCACCACGAGTGCCTCGCCGACGACCATCCGCCGCACCTGACGCGGTGTCGCGCCGATCGCGCGCAGCAGGGCCAGCTCACGCTGACGTTGCTGCACCGACAGGCCGAGCGTGCTGGCCACGACGAACATCGCGATGAACACCGCCATCCCGGCGAACACGCCGGACAGCGGGATCACCTGGGCCCGCCCGCCGATGGCCTCGGGGAACTCGGCCACGCCGCGGTCCTCGCCGGTGAGCACCGTCGCGGACTGGCTGGCGACCACGCCGTCGATCCGGCTCGCCAACTCGTCGAGGTCGGTGCCGGGCGCGGGCAGGACGCCGATGGCGTCGATCTTGCCGGGATGCGCGTTGAGGCGGGTGGCGTCGGCGGTGGCGAAGAACAGCGCGGACTGGCTGATCGTGCCCGCCGTGGCGGCGATCCCGGTCACCCGGTACGGCGTGACGCCACCGTCGACCGCGATGCTCACCTGGTCTCCGACGTGCACGCCCGCCTGCGCGGCGGTCGCCGCGTCGAGCACCACCTCACCGGGGCGGGTGGGAGCGCTTCCGGAGCGCAGCGTGAACGGGGCCAGCTGCGCGGAACCCCAGTCATGGCCCAGTGACTGCGAACCGGCGGTCACCGGCTGCCCGTCCCGGAGCACGGTCGCGGGGAAGGAAACCTCACCCACCGCGCCCGCGACGCCGGGAACACCTCGCACGGCGCCCACGAGCGAGGCGTCGAGCCACTGGCGCTCGGCCAGCGCCACCGTCTTGAGGTTCTTGGTGTCGCGGGGATCCTGGTTCGGGACCACGTAGGTCTGCTTGCCGGTCACCACCAACGGTGCGGCGGCAAGCCGCTGGGGCGGCACCGCGATGCGGATGCCGGTCTCCATCAGCCCGCCGCACGCGACGACGATCGCCGAGCCGAGGAACACGGCGATGAAAGTCGCGATGAAGCCACCCTTGCGGAAGCGCAGGGTGCGCAGCGCAAGCCGGAACATCAGCGGTTTCCTCCCACCCGTGCCCGGTTGCCGTCGCGGCCCCAGGCGCCCAGACTGGTCAGCCGGTCGGCGACCGCGTCGGCGGTCGGCCGGGTCAGGTCGCCGACGATCATGCCGTCGGCGAGGAACACGACGTGATCGGCGTGCGAGGCGGCGACCGGGTCGTGCGTCACCATCACGATCGTCTGCCCCGCGTTGAGCACCGATTCGCGCAGCAGCCGCAACACGTCGAGCGCGGTGCCGGTGTCGAGCGCGCCGGTCGGCTCGTCGGCGAACACGACGGTCGGCCGGGTCACCAGGGCACGCGCGATCGCCACGCGCTGCTGCTGCCCGCCGGAGAGCTCGCCGGGCAGGTGCTTGCGCCGTTCGGTCAGACCGACCCGCGCGATGACCTCGGCCACCAGCGAACGGTCGACCCGGCGGCCACCGAGCTTCAACGGCAGGGTGATGTTCTGCTGCACCGTGAGCGCGGGCAGCAGGTTGAACGCCTGGAAGATGAAACCGATCTTCTCGCGGCGCATCCTGGTCAACCGGGCTTCGTCCATACCACTGAGGTCCTGGCCGTCCAGGATCACCGCCCCGGAGGTCGGCGCGTCCAGGCCGGCGGCACAGTGCAGGAAGGTGCTCTTGCCCGAACCCGACGGCCCCATCACGGCCGTGAAGGTCCCGCGCGCGAACTCGATGCTGACGCCGCGGAGTGCCTCGACGCTGCTGCTGCCCTTGCCGTAGACCTTCCGGACCGAATCCAGCCGGACCGCGGCACCGTCGGCGGGCCGGCTCCCCCGCCCGCTCCCATTCCTACCCAACTGCTTGCTCCCTCTGTGTGGTGTTCAACGCGCGCCAGGCCGTGAATACGAAGGTAGGGGCGGGTCCGGGCCCGCTCAATGGACCTAGGGGCACACCGGGGGTGGGGATAACCCCACCCCGGGCGCACCGGTCGACCCGAGTGGACCGGACCTCTCGGTTGTCCGTGCCTGCGCTAATAGTGCTTTGTTAGGTGTGTCGTTGTGGCTGGTCGGGGTGTTGCTGTGATCTCCTTTGCGGGTGCTTCCGGAGGAGATGGACGAGGTTCGTCCGGTGATCGAGGAGTTTGCTGCGCGGATGTTCGGTGGGTTCGCGCGGCGTGACCAGCGGGCGAAGGGGCA
>DASSAD010000196.1:0-9589 GCA_035685725.1 Amycolatopsis sp.
GGGCTCGAGGATCTGGCGACCCGGCTCTCCGACACCTTCGACACCCACGTCAAGGTCGACCTGGGCCGGCGCAAGGGCCGCATCGTCGTCGAGTTCGGTTCGGTCGATGATCTCGAGCGCATCGTGGCACTCATGGTGCCGGATACGGCAAAACGGACACGTGATTCCGACGAGGAATGACACCAGGCCGTTTCGTCACGGTGATGATTTGTCGGGGCCCGCTTCGCTGAGCCAAAGCGGGCCTGCGGACAGCGCACCGGCCCCAACCGGACATCGCTCAGGCACCAGCACCTGAACTGACGTCGCTCGTGGTGAACGGCGTCAGGCCGATCGCCGGATCGCCCTGGCCACGAGATCAGTGAAAACTGCGCCGAGATTGGTTCCCGAGGACTCGATCGCCATCGGCACGGTCGAGGTCTCGGTGAGCCCCGGCGACGAGTTGACTTCCAGGAACTGCACGGTCCCGTCGGTCGCGACGATCGCATCCGTACGGGAAATGTCACGAAGACCGAGCAAGCGATGCGCCGCGACGGCCAACTCGCCCACCGCCTTGGCCGCGTCCTGCGAAAGCCTGGCGGGCGCGAAGAAATCGGTCAGTCCCGCGGTGTAGCGAGCGGTGTAGTCGTAGACCCCGCTTTCCGGGACGATCTCCACGGCGGGCAGTGCCTGTGGCCCTCCGTCGCGTTCGACGACGGCCACCGCCACCTCGATACCGTCGACGAATCGCTCGGCCAGGACCGTGTCGCCGTAGGCGAAGCAGCCGACCATCGCCGCGGGCAACTCGGCCGCGTCACGCACCACCTGGGCACCGAGCGCCGACCCGCCTTGATCCGGCTTGAGGATCAGCGGCAGGCCGAGGTATTCGACGATGGCGTCGAGCACGCCCTGGGCACCGAGCTCGCGGAAGGTGCTGTGCGGCAGCACGACCCACCCGGGGGTCGCGAAGCCGGCCTTGGCCAATAGCGCCTTGGCGGTCGGCTTGTCCCAGGCTCGCCGGCAACCTTGTGCGCTGGTGCCGACGAAGGGCACCTTTAGCATTTCCAGGATGGTCTGCACCGACCCGTTCTCGCCCTGGCCGCCGTGTAGCGCGACGACGGCCGCGTCGGGGCGCTCATCGCGCAGCCGCGCGAGCAGGCTCGCGTCGGTGTCCCATTCGTCGACGGTCAACCCCTGCTCACGCAGTGCGGCGGACAGCCGGCGACCGGACCGCAGCGAGACGTCACGCTCGTGCGAAAGACCGCCCGCGAGAACTGCGACGGTGGGCAAAACCACGCCGGTACTCCCCTTGTTTGTCTGATGTGGACTGTCAGGCCGTGTCCGGCGAAGGAGTCTCCGGTCCGGGGATCGGCTTCATGCTGACGCTACCGAAAGTGCGAACCAGATCCATCTCGGCCTCCAGCACGGCCGCGAGGCGCCGCACACCTTCCTTGATCCGCTCCGGCGTGGGATAGCAGTAGGAAAGGCGCATCTGCCTGCTGCCGAACCCCTCGGCGTAGAAGCCGGTGCCCGAGGCGTAGGCGACCCGCGCCGTGACCGCCCGGGGCAGCATCGCCTTGGTGTCCACGCCTTCCGGAACGGTCACCCACACGTAGAAGCCGCCGTCGGGATGGGTCCAGGAACAGCCGGTCGGCAGGTACTGATCGAGCGCGGTGATGATCGCGTCCCGGCGCTCGCGGTAGTTCTCGCGGAACGTCTTGATCTGGCCCTTCCAGTCGTGCGTGGCCAGATACCGCGACACGATCATCTGGTTCAGCGTCGGCGGGCACAGCGTGGCCGATTCGGCGGCCAGCACGAGCTTCTCGCGCACGGCGTGCGGCGCGAGCACCCAGCCGACGCGGAGACCGGACGCGAAAGTCTTCGAGAACGAACCCAGGTACACCACGTTGTCGGGATCCGTGGACCGCAGCGCCGGATAGGTCTGGCCGTCGAAGCCGAGTAGCCCGTACGGATTGTCCTCGACCACGAGCACGCCGTGCGACCGGCAGATTTCCAGGATCTCCGCGCGCCGGGCCACGGCCAGCGTCACGCCGGCCGGATTGTGGAAGTTCGGGATCGTGTAGAGGAACTTGGCGCGCCGGCCGGCCCGCGCGACCTCCTCCAGTGCCGAGCGCAGCGCTTCCGGCTGGAGACCGTCGTCGTCCATCGCGACGTGCACGACCTGGGCCTGGTAGGCGGCGAAGGAACCCAACGCGCCGACGTAGGACGGGCCTTCCGCGAGCACGACGTCCCCGGGGTCGCAGAACAGCCGGGTGACCATGTCCAGCCCCATCTGGGAGCCCACGGTCACAACGACGTCGTCCGGGTGAGCCGAGATGCCCTCCAGCGCCATGATTTCGCAGATCTGCTCCCGCAGTTGGGGAATGCCCTGTGCCGAGCCGTACTGCAGCGCCACCATCCCGTCATCGGCGATGAGTTCCGCCACCTGAGCCGAGAGGCTGTCCAGCGGCAGGGCGGCCAGATTCGGCATGCCACCGGCCAGCGACACCACCTCGGGACGGCTCGCCACCGCGAACAACGCTCGGATCTCCGACGCGGTCATGCCCGAGGTACGCGCGGCGTACCTGGCCAGATGCGGGTCGAGGTTGTGACGGCCGGTTCTCTCGGGCGGGAATGCAGTCATGGCCACTTCGCAAGCGTGTCGTCGGTCAGTCCGTCGAGTGTAACCACCCATCGTTGTGACCTTCGCGGCCTTTCGGTCCCGCATCACAGGGGCCTATCCTCAGGGGAGGATCATTCGGCAGATGTGATCGGTCATGCCCACGGGCGGGTGGGTATCGACGTTAGCGCACAATCCAGGGAGGTCGGGTGTCGCGTCGCGTCGTGGGCGTCACGCTGGACAACCTGGAGCTGCTACCCAAGCACTGCCGGCGTTGCGTGTACTGGGAGCTGGCGCCCCATCTCAAGGCGCAGGCCGAGGAATTCGGGCAGACCGAGGTCGAGAAGGAAGCCTGGGTGTCCAGCGTCCTGCTGGAATGGGGTGCCTGCGGCCGGCTCATCTACAGCGACACGCTCCCGGTCGGATTCGTCCTGTATGCGCCACCCAACGCCGTCCCGCGGGCACAGGCCTTCCCGACCTCCCCACCCAGCGCCGATGCCGTCCTGCTGACCGGTTTTCACGTGTTGCCCGAGTTCCGCGGCAGCGGGCTGGGTCGGATGCTGGTCCAGGCCGTCGCGAAGGACCTGACGCGTCGCGGCGTACGCGCCATCGAGTCGTTCGGTGACGCGCGGCCCGACCCAGTCGAGAACGAACCCGCCGGGCACAGCTGCGTCGTGCCTGCGGACTTCCTCACCGCGGTCGGTTTCAAGACGGTGCGTCCGCACCACAAGTGGCCGCGGCTGCGGCTCGAACTGCGGTCGGCGATCTCCTGGAAGGAAGACGTCGAAGCCGCTCTCGAACGTCTCCTCGGGCAGGTCACGATCTCCACGGCCGAACCGAGTGCCACGCGGGCGTAGACCCCCGGACAAGCCCGACGGGGTCGGTCCCGGGACCGACCCCGTCGGGTGTGCGTTCGAACGTCGACCAGAACGGTCGAAGAGCCTGGTTACTCGGCCTTCGCGAGTTCGTGTGCGAGAACGTCGGCGAAGGTGAAGGTGCCGGTGGGCTGATCGCCCTCGCCGAGCAGGTAGAGACGCTTGACGGCGACGAGGATGCCTTCGGCCACCACATCCCGGAACGCCGGGTCCGACAGGCGCGCGCGGTCGTCCGCGTTCGTCAGGTAACCGATCTCGATCCGGACCGCAGGGCAGCGGGTGAGCCGCAGGATTTCCCAGGTCTTGGCGTGCGTCCGGCAGTCGAGCAGGCCTGTCCGGGCGGCGAGTTCGCGCTGGATGAACCCGGCGAGCAGCTCCCCGACCGTCGACGTGGTCCCGTATCCATTGCCGAAGTGGAACGTGGCGACACCGCGGGCGTGCGGCGACTGGTTCCCGTCGCAGTGCAGCGACAGGAAGAGGTCCGCGCTCGCCTCGTTCGCGAAGGCGGCCCGCTGCGTTTCGGTCGGCCCCTGGTTCGGGCCGCGCGAAATCAGTGCCTCCATGCCGGTGGCCTTCATCCGGCCTTCCAGGCGCCGCGCGAGATCCCATGCCACGTCGGCTTCCCGCACACCGCTGACCGCGATACCGGGGTCGGCGTCGCCGTGACCAGGGTCGATCACGATGCGTTTGCCCCGTAGCCGTGGCCCGGCCTGCCGGACCTGTTCCTGCTCGCGCAGGAACACCGGACGGCCACCACGGGCGCGCGGTGACAGCTGCCGCAAGGCGCGGACCGTCGCCGAACCGCAGATGCCATCGACCACCAGGCCGTAGTCGCGCTGGAAGTTGCGCAACGCCTGCTCGGTCCTGGCCCCGAACAGCCCGTCCGGGCGGCCCGCGTCGTAGCCGAGTTCGGTCAGCCGGTCCTGGAGCGTGAACACGTCGTCACCGTGCACCGGCGAAGAGAACAAGTACGCCAGCGGCCGGCTGCCGAGGTGAAACGTCGCACCCCGCAACACCTGATAGGTGGCGGGGCCGACGACGCCGTCGGTGATCAGCCCGCGCCGTTGTTGGAAACCACGGACGGCTCGCTCGACCTCCTCGTCGAACAACGCGGAGCCGTCTGTCTCCCCCTCCGTCCTGAGCAGGCCCAATGACATCAGCATCGACCTGATCTCGGCGACGTCTTCCCCTGCGTCACCGCGGCGGAGTACCCGCATGCACTCCTCGCTCTTCCTTGGGCACCGAAGGCGAAATCGGTGCGGTGCAAACAAGCCCTGGGCGTCGGCCCAGATTCCTATTCTGCCCTGCGGACTCTCCGTAGCCACGTGGGCCCGGTCAGTACCGCGCACGCCGTCAAACGGACATCAAGAAACCCGGGGGCGCGCCTGTGGGAAGACGCATACCCCCGGGTCGAGGTTGCTACTCAGTCGAGGACATCGGAAAGGTCGGCGAGCAGCGCGGCCTTCGGCTTCGCCCCGACGATCTGCTTGACCGGCTTGCCGCCCTGGAACAGGATCAGCGTCGGGATCGACATGACCTGGTAGTCACGCGCGGTGCCCGGGTTTTCGTCGATGTCGAGCTTCGCGATGGTCAGCTTTTCCTTGTGTTCCGTCGCGATCTCGTCGAGCACCGGCGCGACCATCTTGCACGGCCCGCACCAGGTCGCCCAGAAATCGACGAGGACCGGCTTTTCGCTGGTCAACACGTCATCGCTGAAGCTGGCGTCGGTCACCTTGACGGTGTCGGACATCTTGTCTCCTTTACTGATTTCCGCGACCTGCGCGTTTTCGCCGATGCCGCGTTACTTTCCGGCCGGCCCGTATCCGCCCCCGACCAGCTCGGGCGCCGCCTCGGCCGCCTCGGTGTCGGCATGCTCCGCCAGCCAGCGTTCCGCGTCGATCGCCGCGGCGGCTCCGAAACCGGCGGCCGTGATGGCCTGCCGGTAGGTGTGGTCGACCAGGTCACCGGCCGCGAACACGCCGTCGAGGCTGGTGTAGGAGGTGCGACCCTTGGTCAGCACGTAGCCCTGTTCGTCGAGGTCAACCTGGCCGCGGACCAGTTCGCTGCGCGGGTCGTGCCCGATGGCGACGAAGTAGCCGGTCACCTCGAGCCGCGACTCCTCACCGGTCACCGTGTCGCGCAGCTTGATGCCCTCGACCTTGTTCTCCCCGAGCACCTCGGTGACCTGTGTGTTGAGCCGCCAGCGAATCTTCTCGTTGGCCTGCGCGCGATTCAGCATGATCTTCGAGGCCCGGAACTCCGCACGCCGGTGCACGATCGTCACCGAGCGGGCGAACCTGGTCAGGAAGGTCGCCTCCTCCATCGCCGAGTCGCCCCCACCGATCACCGCGATGTCATGCTCACGGAAGAAGAACCCGTCACAGGTGGCACAGGCGGAGACGCCGCGTCCGAGGAGTTCCTGCTCACCCGGCACGTCGAGGTAGCGCGCGGCGGAGCCCATCGCCAGGATGACGGCCTTGGCCGCGTAGCGGACGCCGTTCGCGGTGACGTACTTGACGTCCCCGGTCAGCTCGACCTGCTCGACGTCCTCGGGGCGCAGCTCGGCACCGAAGCGCTCGGCCTGCTTGCGCATCTCTTCCATGAGGTCCGGACCCTGGATGCCGTCCCGGAAACCGGGATAGTTCTCCACCTCGGTCGTGGTCATCAGGGCTCCGCCGAACTGGGATCCCTCGAACACGAGCGGTTCCAGCTGGGCGCGCGCGGCGTACGTCGCCGCCGTGTACCCGGCAGGCCCTGATCCCACGATGATCAGGTTCCGAACGTCTTCCGCTGCCACCATGGACCTCCGCTCGTCGTGACTCGCGTACCCGAATCAACACGATCGTAGGGTCGGCTGTTCCCGCGGTAGCACTCGTGTCGCGTCAGGTGGAAGCCCTACCCGCCGACGACCTTGTCCAGGAGTACCCCGGCGTTACCCACGCCACAGGCGGGCGAGAACGCGACGACCCGGAACTGGGCCATGGTGCCGGTGGTCAATAACACGAGTACGGCCGGTTGTCCGTCGATCGTGCCCGGGCTTACGCCGATCGGGTTCGCCGCGGCCGCGAAACCCGCCGCGTGAAGACACGCGCTGAGCTTGTCCGCGCTACCGAGCGCACCGTAGTCCTTCACACCGGTGGACAACTGCCGGATCGCCGCTTCCGGGTGATCCGACTGCACCGCGAGCGGGGCCTGCTGGCTGGCCGGCGGCGGCGCGGCGACCGGGCCGCCGCCCGAGGACGTGCCTTGGGGCAGCGCGACCACCACCGCGGCGACCGCCGCGGCCGCGACCGCCACCACACCGGTCGCCCAGCCGATCCGCTTGTTCCGGCGGCGCCGGGCGGCGTCGATGCCGACGACCGGGGCGAGGCCGAGCGAATCCCGCGCCGCCTCGGCCAGCGCCGCGTCGATCCGGGCCGCCACGTCGTCGGGCATCGGCGGTACAGCCGCCGAACCCACGGTCGCCAGGTCGGCGGTGGTCGCCGCCAGCGCCTCGATGATCTCCAGCGCGGCGGGGTCCGCGTTCACCTGTTCCCACAGGCGCACTGTTTCGGCCTGGTCAAGCACACCCGCGTGCAGGTCGGCGAGCAGATCGACCGACCAGGGCGGCCCGGCGGCCTCGACGCCCTGACTCTCGTCGGTCATCGTCCCTCCCTTTCGCCCGGTAGCGCCCTCCGGGCCCGCCAGGTCCGACCGGGCCGCACGAGCGGGACTTGGCCGATGTCGCTCATGTGTCCCTCCGCCGCGGTCGTTTGCTTTCGGAACCTGGGACGTTCGCAATCGCATCGGGGTTCCGCAGGTGCCCGAGAACTTTGGCCAGCTTCGCGCGTCCTCGAGCGCATCTGCTTTTCACCGTGCCCTCGGCTATACCGAGCAGCCGGGCTGTCTCACTGACCGAGTATCCCTCGATGTCGATCAGCACGATCGGCGTGCGCTGTTCCTCCGGCAACTGGTCCAACGCGTCCTCGATGACGAGCCGCGTCTCGCGGTCCGACATCGAGTCGCGCGGGGTCGCCGGCTCGTTGAACCCGGTTTCCGGCAACGGGACGGTCGGGCGAGCCTGTTTGCGCCGGATCCGGTCGAGGCAGGCGTTCACCACGATCCGGTGCAGCCAGGTGGTCACCTGGGATTCGGCCCGGAAGTTCCCGGCGGCGCGGAAGGCGGAGATGAAGGCGTCCTGCAGGGCATCGGCGGCCTCTTCGGGGTCGCGCAACGTGCGCAACGCGACCGCCCACATGCGGTCCCGGTGCCGCCGCACCAGCTCACTGAACGCCTGGGGATCTCCGGATGCGTGCCGCGCGATGAGATCGGCATCGGTCGGTACAGCTGCGGTCACCCGAAGGAGCCTACTGATCTCGACCGACAGTTCTCCGCACGACGTTCCCGAAACGTCCTGGTGGCGGCATTTCTACCGTCAGGACGTCAGGTGATGGGGAAGAAGGTCAATTCGCTGATCTGCGACTGGTACTTGACGCCGGAGTGCCCGAGCTGGGTGAGCCACACGATCACGTACTGGGCCTGTTGCGGCTGCTGGAGCGTGATGTCGGTGGTCGGACCGTTGAGCGTGGCGGTGCCGACCACCCGGGTCGAGGCCAGGTCCGGGTTCGCCGAGTCGGCCAGCCGCAGCTCGACGACGGTGCCGGGGCTGTTCGCCGTGACGGTCACCTTCGCGAGGTTGACCGGACCGGCGAAGCTCGCGAGCAGGCCCACGCCCTGCTTGATCGTCGGGAACTGCTGGTTGTACTGGTCCGTGCGCCAGAAGCTGGTCGGGTCCCCGTCGATGGTCTGCTTGGCGCGGCTGGTGTTGTCTCCGTTGCCGTCGGGGTTGTAGACGCCCATGTTGGCGGGCTTGACCGCGGCGCCGAGCGTGGGCTGCCCCGCGGGTGACGAACTCGCCGGTGGTGGCGGGGCGCTGTGCGCCGGAGCGCTGGCGGCTGTGGGCGCGGCGACGTTGATCGCGGGACCGGTGCTGGGGTCGTTCTGGAAGAAGCTGATCGCCAGCATGCCCAGCCACGCCAGGATGGCGACCGCGGCCACCACCAGTACGGTCACGCCGAGCGCCAGCTTCCGGCGCCGGGCCTTGTCCTTGACCGGCTTCTTGGTGGTCCAGATCGTGCCGTCGTCCGAGGGCTTCACGCCGGCCGCGGCCTGTGCCTGGATCAGCTGGGTGTGTTCCTCGGCCTCGGCGGCCATCTCCAGCGCGCGCAGGATGGCCGCGCTGGTGCGGATCCCGCCGTGGCCACCGTCCTCGATGGTGCGCACCGCCAGCGCGGACAGCTCGGGTGGCACCTGCGGTTGCACGGAACGCGGCGGCACCAAGCGACCGTTGGGGGCCTGCGGCGCGGCCGGGAGCGCGGCCGGGCCGCCGGGCAGCGCCCACCGGCCGGTCAACAGCAGGTACAGCACGGCGCCGATCGCCTTGACGTCGTCGCGCAGGGTGGCGTCCGGCAGCGGGCCGGGGAAGGCGAGGCGCAGCGTGCCGTCCGCGGTGAGCCGCAGCCGTTGCGGATGATCGAGGCCGAGTACGAGCCCGGACTGGTGCGCCCGCTCGACCGCCTCGGCCAGCTTCTGCACCATGCGGGCGGCAGGCAGTGGGGCGACCGGATGTTCGGCCACGAGGTCGATGAGGTCGGTGCCCTTGGTCCATTCGGTGACCACCACGCCGAGCAGGCCCTCCCGGGAGGTGATCCCATTGCCCAGGCTGAGCACGTGGAGCACCTTGGCGACGCCGTCGTGGTGGAACTTCGCGGCGTGTGCCGCGCGCTCCAGTGTCTTGCGGGCCATCCGGGCCGACTCCGCGTCCGCCGGGTCGCCGACCAGCAGGGTCAGCGCGACATCGCGGCGCAGCTGCCCGTCGCGCGCCCGCCACAGATGGGCTCCCGCGCGCTCGTCGATACCGAACTGGGCAAGTAGCCGGTACCTGCCATCGCCGACAACGCTTCCCGGCGCCAGGGAGCCTCCCCGGGCACGGACTCCTACCTGGGCCGTACCGGATTGCTCGCTCCGCTTTTCGTTCACCCCAAGCCCTCTTTCACGCACCTCTGTCGAGGGTACGGGAACACGTCCCGTGAATCAGGGTTCTCCGTGTGTCGATAGTTACCCACGCTTGACCAAACGA
>DASSAD010000197.1:0-2868 GCA_035685725.1 Amycolatopsis sp.
ACCCACTTCTCCGACTTCTTGCTCACGCCGCCACCGACGATGAACAGATCCGGCCAGATCAGGTTCTCGAGCACGGTCAGATAACGGTTTACGCGCTTCGCCCATTCCGGGTAGGACAAGCCCTCGTTGTCCTTGACCGAAGCGGCCGCCTTCTTCTCGGCGTCGTGGCCGCCGACCTCGACGTGGCCGAACTCGGTGTTGGGCACCAGCTTGCCGTCCTGGAACACGGCGCTGCCGATCCCGGTGCCGAAGGTGAGCAGGGTGGTGACGCCCGTGCGGCCCACCGGGTCACCGAAGCGGATCTCGGCCAGGCCCGCCGCGTCGGCGTCGTTGAGCACCGCGATTTCGTCGGTGGCGCGGCCGAGCTGCTTGGCGAACAGGGCGCCGGCGTCGGTGTCGATCCAGTGCCGGTCGATGTTCGCCGCGGTGTGTGCCACACCCTTCTTGACCACCGCCGGCAGGGTGATGCCGACCGGGCCCTCCCAGCCGAAGTGCCGCACGATCTCACCGACCACCTCGGCGACCGCGTCGGGGGTGGAGTGCCGCGGGGTGTCGATCCGGAGGCGGTCACCAATGAGCGCGCCCTTTTCCAGGTCGACAAGGGCGCCCTTGATACCGCTGCCGCCGATGTCGATACCGAAACCTCGGGTCGCCGTCATTGGCGTCGTCCCTTCCTGCTCGATTCAGATGCCTGCTCGGGAGACTGTATCCGGGTGTGGTCCCATGGTTTCGTGGGAGCTGTCGAGTCTGTGTTGGCCGATGTTGCGGTAAGGGTCGCCGAGGAAGCCGCCGACCTGATCCGCCGAGCCCGTGACGCCATGGTCGCAGGCGAGCGGGTGCTGGTCGAGACGAAGAGTTCGGACACCGATGTGGTCACCGCGGTGGACCGCGCGTCCGAAGAGCTGATCCGTCGCCGGCTGGCCGAGCTGCGCCCCGGCGATCCGGTGCTGGGCGAGGAAGGGGGCGGGCCGCGGACGCCGGTGGACGCAGCCGGAACCGGGGAACCTGACGGGGCGGTCACCTGGGTCGTCGACCCGATCGACGGAACGGTGAATTTCCTTTACGGTTCACCGGTTTTCGCGGTGTCCGTCGCCGCGCAGGTGGCGGGCGTGTCCCTCGCGGGCGCGGTCGTCGAGCCGGTCAGCCGCCGCTGCTGGACGGCGGTGCGCGGCGAGGGTTCCTGGCTCGACGGGCGGCGGCTGCGGGTGTCCCGGCCGGAGCGCCTCGAGCTGAGCCTGCTCGGCACCGGGTTCTCCTATGACGCCGTCCGTCGCACCCGTCAGGCGCGTCTGATCGACGGCATGCTCGGCCGGGTCAGGGACGTGCGGCGCACCGGGTCGGGAGCGCTCGACCTGTGCGCGGTGGCGGCGGGCTGGACCGACGCCTACCTCGAACACGGGCTGCATCGCTGGGACTGGGCGGCGGGAGCGCTGATCGCGGCCGAGGCCGGCGCGACGGTCAGCCTGCCCGGCGAGGACCCCGAGCTGGGCGTGGACGCGACCTTCGCGGCCGCGCCGGCCATCGCCGCCCCGTTGCGCGAGGCATTCATCGCCGGCGGCGTCCGCGAGGTTTGAGCCCGGTCAGCAGGCGACGTTGTGGGCGGCGGCCAGCAGGGCGGGATCGATGACCGGGGAGGTCGCGGGCGACCCCTCGCTGCCGTCGCCGGAATGCCGCGCCGCCCAGTCGTTGAGCTGCTGGAGCACCTGGCGGGCCTGGGCGTTGGGCTGCAGCTGCTGGAAGCCGTTGCCCAGTGACAGGTCCACCGTGGCGTCCGGCCGGTTGTCCTTGACCAGCTCGGCACAGGGCATCACCAGGCTGAGTGTCCGCGCGGCGGACGTACCGGCGTCCCCGAACCGGATCTGCCCCTGGCACTGGGCGTCGCCCTGCGGGTAGGCGGGGTCGTTGTCGGGCGCGGCGATCTGGGTGAAGCCGAGTCCGCGCAGGCTTTCCGTGGTGATCGCCGCCTCGCCCCGGCCCTGGCTGGCGTTGAGCACCGTGACGGCGATCTCGCTCGGCGGCAATGGCGCCGCGTCGTCCAGCGCGGTGTGCGCGAGTGGTGTGTAGACCGTGCCGAGGGCCGGCGTCGGCGCCGGCGCGCAGCGGATCTGTGCGTCCACGTTGTCGTTCGTGGTGATCGCGCGAACCCAGACCACCAGGGCGACGAGCCCCAGCACCCCGATCACGATCAGCCCCGGCAGTGGACGGTATTTGCGGTAGCCGCGCGATTTGCGATTGCCGAACCCGAACCCCGACCTGAACCCCGACCTGAACCCCGACGCCACCTGCCCCCTCCTCCCGATCCCCGGTGCCCCGCACCGGTCCCGGAAACGTCGTAGGTGATCAGCCTATTCCGTGTCGGTCACGGTCGCGCCACACCCCGTCCGGGTGGGTGACGCCGGCCCGTCTGCCAGGCGTTTCGGGTCGCATCGTTCACCCTGTTGGGTGACGTATCGGTGGCTTTGCCTAACTCGTTGCGAGTTCGGGTATCTCGTGAGCTACCCTCTGCGGGCTCAGGCGGTAGACAAGGTCCCAAAATCGAGGGAAAAGAGAGACCTGACTCACTACGCAGCCGGGCACAAACAGGGGCGCTGGAACGTTGTCCAGCGGCACACGGGACACGCGAACGAGGTTCGCGGGCCTGAATATGGACATCCAAGCTGATCGCAGGGGTGAGGGACAATGGCGACCGACTACGACGCTCCGCGTCGCAGCGAAGCCGACGAGCTGGCCGAAGACTCGTTGGAAGAGCTGAAGGCCAGGCGTAACGAAAACCAGTCCGGGGTCGTGGACGTCGACGAGGATGCGACCGCGGAGAACTTCGAGCTCCCGGGCGCGGACCTGTCCGGGCTCTCCGGGGAGGACCTGACC